>NZ_JAWVZF010000075.1:0-12494 GCF_033722355.1 Arsukibacterium sp.
CCTGCGGAAGGCTGCCGGCTGCAGTTTACGCTGGGCAGCGATAAACAACGGCGGCCCATTGCCCGTCAGCTGAAAATGATTGAGCCCGCTGCTAAAATCTTACCGCCACCAGAGCCCGAGTTTGTTGATCTTGACTACGCGCAGGATGTCGCTCTGTATTTTCGCTGCGCGTTTCTGGTGTTGGTGGTTATTGCCCTGCTGTTTGGCACCCTGCCTTATGTGCTACCCATTCTGTATATCGAAGCAAGTTTATTTACTTACTGGCTGTACCGGGCCGATAAAGCGGCGGCAATTGCCCGCCAGCGGCAACGGCTGCCAGAGCAAAGTTTACAATTATTCAGCCTGATTGGCGGCTGGCCAGGCGCCTTACTGGCCCAGAAGAAACTGTCGCATAAAAGGCGTAAATTCTTGTTTCAGAGAGAATTTCTGCTTGTTATTATCGGTAATGGTATTTTGCTTATCTGGTTATTATCACAGCACGGTCAGTTATTTCTCGGCCGGCTGGCGCTGTGGTCCTGAGCCCTTTTACCAATCTGGCCTTTGCGGCTCAGTGCTTAACTGCCCGACCGGTCCCGGCCGTCCCAGCAGGTAGCCCTGAAACTGCTGGCACCCCAGTTTGCGCAGCGCCAGGTATTGCTGTCTGGTCTCAACCCCTTCGGCAATTACCGCCAGCTCCAGACTATTACCCAATGCCAGGATAGTTCTGATAATCGCTTCATCGCTAGGGTCAACCAGTAAGTCCCGCACAAAGCTACCGTCAATTTTTAACTGATTAAGCGGCAAGCGCTTTAAATAACTGAGCGACGAGTAGCCGGTGCCAAAATCATCCAGCGAAAACCTGACGCCCATCCTGCCGAGTTGCTGCATTTTGGCAATAACAGCTTCAACATCTTCCAATAGCTGGGTTTCTGTCAGTTCCAGCACCAGATTTTCCGGATTTGCCCCCGTTCGCTGTAACGTATCATGTACCAGTTGCACAAAGTCGACATCGTGCAGCTGGCGGACACTTAAGTTGACCGCCAGATGCCAACCGGCTTTTTCCGGATCCTGCTGCCAGTCAGCCAGTTGCTGACAGCTTTGTTGCAATACCCAGGCACCTATCGGCAGAATTAAACCACTGTCCTCTGCCAGCGGAATAAACTCAGCCGGCGATACCGGACCTAACTCTTCATCAAACCAGCGCAACAGCACCTCGGCGCCCAATACCTTACCATCACTGTGGTACTGTGGCTGATAATACAAACTGAATTGATCCAGGCTTAGGGCCTTGCGTAATCCGGTTTGCAGGGCAGAACGCGCCAGCGCTTTGGCCTGCAGTTGGCTGTCATAAAAACTGTAACGGTTGCGGCCGCGGTTTTTCGCATCATACATCGCCAAATCGGCCCGTTGCAGCAGCTCATCGACATTGTCCGCATCACTGAACATGGCAATGCCGATACTGGCACTGATGCTGTAGCTACGATCGCCCAGCTGAAAAGGCTGGCTCAGTATATCCATCAGCTTCATGGCCAGCAGCTCTACCCGTTGAGAGGCTAAATCAGGCCGGGGCTGCAGCTCAGCCAGCAATACCACAAATTCATCGCCACCAAACCGGGCCAGCGTATCGCTTTTGCGCAGCTGTGCCCCAAGCCGGCTGGCGACCTGACTAAGCAGCTCATCACCGACGGCGTGGCCTAAGGTATCATTTAAATCTTTAAAATGGTCCAAATCTATAAAGAGTACAGCGCCCTGGCAGGGCATCCGGTCTACCAGATTAAAGGCCTGCTCCAGTCTTTCCAGCAGCAAACGACGGTTAGGCAATGACGTTAACGCATCATAAAACGCCAGCTGATGAATGGCTGCCTGATTCTGCTTAAGTTCGGTGATATCAGTGGAAATGCCACACAGGGCATAAATATTGCCGCTGGCATCGCGCAGCGGCAACTTGACCGATAAATAGACATGCTCGGCGCTACCGTCAGCCATCCGGTTAGTTTCTTCTTCAACCACCCGCTCACCGCCGGCCAGCACCCGTTGATCATTCAGCTGCAACTGGCTGATGGTTTTCGCATCAAAAAATAAGCTGTCGGTATGGCCGATAATCTGCTCCGGCGGGCGGCCAAACAATCTGGCAACTTTGTCGTTGACGTACTGATAACGGCGGCGGGTATCTTTAATATAGATATTGGCATCAACACTGTTCAGAATGGTGGTCAGCCGATCCTGGCTCAGCTGCAACTCGTCAAGCTGCTGTTTACTGCGCTTTAGGTACCAGAGCAGCGCCATCACGCTAAGCAGCAACAATACAGTCGCCAGTACCGACCAGATCAGCAGCAGCGACAGCTTTTGCTCTGCGCTGGTACCGGGTTTATTCCAGCGGTGAATTGTTTGAAAATAAAACGATTGTGGATCAGCCTGCCATAATTGCAGCTGCTGCTCAATGCTTTGCAAAACCGGCAGATTACGGCCCTTTGCGGTCGCGTAAAACAACTCGACCGGGTCAAATCGTAACAGATTAGCCTGTAGCTGAAATTCCGCAGCCCGGTTATCACCAAACAAATGGTTGGCTACCGCCACATCAGCCCCGCCGGCGGCCACCAGATTAAACGCCGCCTGCAGCGATTTAACGCCGTGTAATGTCAGGTTCAGCTGCTGTTGCTGGCTGTAATTCTGAAGATAATGGTATTGTGAGCTGTCCTGCAGTACGGCCACTCTCAGCCCCGCCAGCTGAGCCAGTTCCTGAATGTGATGCTCTGGCAGACTGTATAAGCGTGACCAGCTGTAAAGCACCGGCGTCTGATGAAAACTCATCTGCTGTGCCCGCTCTTCAGTAAAGGCCACATCCGGCATAATATCGATATCGCCACTTGCCAGCAGCGCCAGACAGTACGCCCAGTCACAGCTTACCGGTTTTAACTGCCAGTTATGCTGTTTTGCCATCTGCGTTAACAGATCGCCGAAGATCCCGGTGGGCATGCCATCGGCACTGACTACAATTTTCGGCGGGTTCTGATAAATACCGACCACCAGTGGTCTGCTGGCCTTTGCAGGCTGCTCACTGGCGGCTGGACAAAAAACTAACCCACTGGCAGCACACAGCAACACAGCCGTTAACCGGGCAACACAGCGCATAAGTATGTCACTTATTAATTATTCTGTTATTGAGCTTACTGCAGGCAGCTTAAATTGCAAATGGTGGTGCCAGACCCATTGCCTTAGTGCCGTGGTCACAGGTTATACCTTAAAAATGACCCCGCGCCGGTAACACCAGTGCATCAGCAGATAAGATAACAGCAGAAAAACCAGGGCGAACGCCAGTGAGCCATTCAGATCACCAAACAGCGGTTGGAACAGCTGCTTAAATAACCAGCCTTTGAGCAGCTCATCCCCAACCGGGATCATAACCAGCAAGCGGGAACTGATGCCAGCCAGCATAAAAAACAGAATAGCATTGGCACCAAATACCACAAAAGGGGCGCTCCAGCGCCGCCAGCGTTTGATATCACACAACCAGATACAGGCTGCCAGCGCAATCGCACAGTAACCACTACTTAACAACACAAAACTCGGGGTCCACAGGTTTTTATTAATCGGTAAACTGAAATGCCATAACTCAGCCAGCCAGACCGCCACCACCCCTGCCAGCAGCAAGCCGCGAATTTTCTGTGCCAGGCTGCGTTCAGTCTGTAACCACTGGCCCAGCAGTACCCCGCTTAAGCAGCTGGCGGTGGCCGGTAAGGTTGACCAGATACCTTCAGGGTCGAAGGCAAAGGGGGTGGCGGTGCGGTAATACACATGAGCAGCACCCAGCACTGTATGATCAAGCCAGGCAGCAAAGTTATTGCCAGATTCAAGCAGACCGCTGAAACGGTTTCCCTGGCTGTCCTGATACGGCAGATACCACATGGCGAACAGATAAACAGCACTAAGCCCGCACAGCCAGGCAAGCCGCCCGCGGGTGCCACAGTACAGCACAATTAGCACCGTCAGAACGTACACCAGACCAATCCGTTGCAGTACGCCAAGCCAGCGCAGCGACTGCAGTTTCTGCTGAAGATAACCGGCTGCCGGATCGGCAACACTAAAGTAAAATAATGCCAGAAACAAACCCAGTCCAATCAGCTTCAGGCTGCGCCCGGCAGCATGGCCAATTAGCTGCCGCCGGCTCTGCTGCCGCCGGTGTTGCAGGCTCAGTTGCAGCGATATGCCGACAATGACAATAAAAAACGGGAAAATCAGATCAGTTATGGTCCAGCCGTGCCAAGGCGCATGGCGCAGCGGCCCGTAGACATAATTCCAGCTACCCGGGTTATTGACCAGAATCATGGCGGTAATGGTTAATCCGCGCAATACATCCAGCGCCAGCAGCCGCTGCGCCGGCAAGGCAGCCAGAATGGCATCACAATGGGCTTTAAGTGCTGCCAGCATTAATGCGCCGGCCCGTGTTTAGCAGGCGCTGACCGCTCAGCTGCTGATTTAACGGTGACCGGTAACTGCCCGCCTGGCTTAACCTGACCAAGCAGCACCCGGGCCAGCGCGGTGTACGTGGCGCCCGGGAAGCCGGCAGCAATGGCCTCATCCTCACTGTTATAGGCATAGCTTGCCAGACTGATATCAGCATACTGGCCATACACAGCAGCATCGTAAGGCGCACGCAGGCTAAGGTAAACATGCGGGATTTTTAACTGCGCCACCTGGCGTAACAGGGCAAGTAAGTCTTGCTGCTGGCGCTGATAACGGGCCGCTAATGGCCCGAGCGCACTGACATCATCCATGCCGCCTATTTCAGCCAGCGACGGCATCGGCGTAATAAAACCACTGATCACCACGTCGCTCTTTGCCAGCAGTGCAGCCGCTCCGGTCAGGTCATCCTGCAGTAAACTGAGGCTCTGAATATTAAGCGTCTGCTGGCTTTGTTGCTGCAATGCCAGGCTAAGCGCCGCGGCTTTATTACTGTCGGGCATAATCAGCAGGATTTTTTTGCCGATCAAACTGGGCAGTGCTGCCTGATTATCACCAGCCGTTCGTGGTATCCGGGTAATCGCCGCCTGGGCCAGCGCCAGTTCGGCCTGGCGGTGCGCCTGACTGCCAAGCAGCCGTTCAGCGCGGGCCAGTTGTTCAGCAGCCGTACTCTTGGGCAGCAGCGGGTATTGCTGCTTCAGCCTGCTGATCCGCTGATAGGATGCCAGCAACTCGGTTTTATTCAGCCGGCCATCGGCAACGGCCTGCTCCAGTGCTTTTAACAATGCGGCTAAATCGGCCAGTTCAGCCGGGCTTTGCAGTTTCACCGGCATCAGCGCAATATCGGCCCCGGCGGCAAACGTCTGAATAACCGCATCGTGCGGACTGAAAAAATGGCTGATCCCAGCCATATCCAGCGCGTCGGTAACAATCAGCCCCTGATAACCCAGCTGCTGTCGCAGTAAGTCATGCAGAATTGCCCGTGATAAGGTGGCCGGCTTCAGCATCTGCTGACCGTCTTTCGCGGTAAAGGTGCTGCTGTCCAGTGCCGGATACTGAATATGGGCGGTCATAATCATACCCGGCTGCTGCTTGTTGATAATTTCTGTAAACGGCAGTAAATCAACCTGATCAATCTGCTCGCGGCTATGTTCTACCCGCGGTAAGCCTAAATGGCTGTCGACATGAGTATCACCATGGCCCGGAAAATGTTTCAGCGCTGCAATCACCCCACGCTGCTGCATTGCCGCTGTCATCGCAGCGCCCAGCTCTGCGACGACAGCAGGGCTTTCAGCAAAAGACCGGACATTAATCACCGGGTTATCCGGGTTAACGTTAACGTCGACGGTCGGGGCAAAGTTAACATTAATGCCAAGGGCCAACAACTCGTCGGCCATGATAGTGCCGGCCACAGTAGCAAAATGATTACCATGCTCTGGATAGGTGGCGCCAATCGCCATATTGCCACTGAATGAGGTGGCCAGCTGCCTCGGCAAACGGGCTACCCGGCCGCCTTCCTGATCAATACTGATAAATAACGGCTGCTTTAACGTGGATCGCGCTGCGGCTTGTTGTAATTGCCGGTTCAGGCCAATAATCTGCTGACTGTCTTGCAGGTTTTCCGCAAACAAAATGACGCCGCCAATATCATACTGGCTAATCAGCTTTGCCAGCTCAGCAGGCAGGCTGGTTAACGGCGTACGGCATTTACCAGCGGCGGTAGGCTCTGGGCAGTAATAGCGTAAGTCAAGCATCAGCTTCTGGCCGAGCATCTGCCGGACACTGGGCTGCGCCTCTGTTGCTGCGGCGCTGGTTGTCTGTGCCTGGCTATTCATTGCCAGCATCCCAGACCAGATAAACCATAAGATAACTCCCCAATGCCTGGCACATTGCCATCCGTATTGCTGATCTGACACACTGTGTACTCCACTTATGCTAAGGTAACCTCTGACAAGTAACAGCGAGCAGTAAAACAAAAAAACTGCCGGGCCGCCAGTAGCGGCGGGCCCTATAATAAAAATTAACAGCACGACGCTGCTTTGGGAATTCAGCCATGCAATTGACGGTATTAGACTGGACGGTATTTTTTGGTTATTTCCTGCTGCTGGCAATGGTGGCATTCTGGGTAAACCGGCGCCGGGCCGATACCAGCAGCGATTATTTTCTCGGTGGCAATACCATGCCACCTTTTCTGGTAGCCATCTCGGTGCTGGCCACCTCGCAATCTGCCGCCACCTTTCTCGGCGGCCCCGACATGGGCTTTCGGGGTAATTTAACGTATCTGGCGACCAATATCGGCGCTATTATTGCCAGTTTGCTGGTCATTAAATGGCTGATCCCCCGCTATTACGAGCTGAAAGTCACCACCGTTTACGAACTTTTGGAAAACCGGTTTAATGCCACCGCAAAAAACCATGCCGGAAAAATGTATCTGTTTGGTCGGGTTTTTGCCAGTGGTGCCAGGCTTTACATGGCAGCACTGGCTGTGGCCATGCTGTTGTTTAACAATATTGAGCCACATAGTGTGATCAGTGCTATCGGTGTGCTGGCAGTTATCGGCCTGGCCTGCACCATGGCCGGCGGTATCCGTTCGGTTATTTATACCGATGCGATGCAGTGCGCCGTCTATGTCACTGCGGCACTGGTGGTGATGGGCTACCTGTACCATAGTTTGCAACTGGACCCGGGGACGTTATACGCCGTACTGAGTGAACCGCTGGCTGATGGCAGCTCCAAATTGCAGCTGTTCGATTTCAGGCTCGATTTCAGCAGCAGCGGCGTCTTTACCGTCTGGTCAGCACTCACCGGTTTCGTGCTGCTCAATGTTGCGGCCTTTGGTCTGGATCAGGATATGACCCAGCGGGTGCTGACCTGTAAAACCGCTGCCGGTGGCGCCAAAGCGCTGTTGTCGTCGGCATTAATGGTTATTCCGGTGATGCTGGTATTCATTGTTATTGGCCTGCTGTTATATGTCTATTATCAGCGCCCGGACGTCATCAGCAACAGTGCCAGCTACACCAGCAGCTTCGCCGGTGAACAGGTAACGGTCTTTATGTATTATGTGTTAAACGAAATGCCATCCGGTTTACGTGGTCTGGTGGTGGTGGGCGTGATTGCTGCAGCCTTATCAACGATCACCTCCGGTTTAAATTCGATGGCGTCGGTGCTGGTGGCAGATATTTATAAGCCCTGGCACGAGCAGCGCCATGCTGCAACCCCAGAGCGGCATTATGTGCGGGCGGGCCAGTGGGCCATGTTATTAACTGCAGTCACTTTATCGGCGATGGCGGTGCTCTGTTTTTACTGGCAGCAGTACTCTGCTATGCCATTGCTGGCCTTTGCGCTCAGTGTAATGGTATTTTCTTACAGTGGTTTGCTTGGCGTGTTTTTTACCGCGCTGTTCAGCAACAGAGGCAACAGCAAAAGTGTTACCGCGGCCCTGTTGGCCGGGTTTAGCGTTACGCTGTTAATGCAACCGTACCTTTTGCAGATGATCAGCCCGACGCTGGCAGCCTGGGATCTCGGCTTCACCTGGCAGTTATGTCTGGGCACCCTGGTTGCCTGGCTGGTTTGCCTCAGTGGCGCGCCCCGGCCCACGGCGTCAGCAACAACATCTAACTATCCGGAGCATTAAATGTATTTACTGGCGGTAGACGGTGGCGGCACGAAAACCCTGGCCAGGCTGCAGCATGCGATCAGCGGCCAGCAATGGCAGGCCGCAGCAGGCCCTGCCCAGCTGACAAATGATCTTGAGCTAGCTATCAGTACCGTGCGCCAGCTTAGCCTGCAACTGTGCCAGCAGGCGGGTATCGGCCTGCATCAGGTCATGGCCTGCATTGGTCTGGCCGGTGCCGGCAACCCCCAATTACACCGTGCTTTTTGTCAGCAGTTGCAGTTGAATTTTGCCGCCTGGCAGCTGACCACTGATGCCCGCACCTCATTATATGGTGCTAACAACGGCCAGCCGGTGGTAATGGTGGCGCTGGGAACCGGCTCGGTCGCGATGCGACTGGACCAGGATGGCAGCGAGCAGCAGGTGGGTGGCTGGGGTTTTACAATTGGTGATGAAGGCGGCGGCGCCTGGCTGGGTAAACTGGCCGTGCGCCAGCTGCTCTGGCAGCTGGACAGTGATGAGGGGCTGACCAGCCCGTTAACCCGGGCGCTCGCCAGCCATTGTGGCGATAATGCCAGCACGGTACTACCCTGGTTAAAGCAAGCTACTGCGGCGGATTTTGCTGCGCTGGCGCCACTGGTGTTCAGTCACCAGCGCTGCCCGCTGGCCCGGCAGATCCTGCAACAGCAGGCGGATGCCATTACCGAACTGATCAGGTGTTGCCGCGGCCAGCGCGAACTTCCCGTGGTATTACTGGGCGGTCTTGCTCAGAGCAGTCAGTCATTGCTAAGCGCTGATATCAAACAGCTGTTGCAGGCGCCCGCTGGCGATGCGCTGGATGGTGGTCTGATCCTGGCAGCCAGGCATCTGGCCCGGACCCGGCCTGCTGATTTATAATCCCAAACAGATAAAGTGAGCATCTGATGAGTCAAACTGAATTACTGCAACAGCTGGCGAATATGAGTACCGAGGCCCGTAACCCCGACTCCGCCGAGCTGGATAAAATGAACAGCCTGGCGATTGTCAGCCTGATTAATCAGGCCGATCATACCGTTGCCCCGGCCATAAAAGCCTGCCTGCCCCAGGTTGCCCGGGCGGTTGATGCCATTGTAGCGGCATTTTCCCGTGGCGGGCGTTTAATTTATGCTGGTGCCGGCACCAGCGGCCGCCTGGGTATTTTAGATGCCGCCGAGTGTCCACCGACCTTCAGTGTGCCGGCAGAGCAGGTAACAGCATTGATTGCCGGTGGCAGCAAAGCGATTCAGCAGGCTGTCGAGGGCGCAGAAGATAGCCCGCAACTGGCTGTGGAGGCGCTGACAGCGATTAACTTTGGCCCCGATGATGTGCTGGTTGGCATTGCCGCCAGTGGTCGCACGCCCTATGTCATGGGCGCACTGGCCCATGGCCGCAAGCTGGGCGCCACCACTGTCGCCATCAGTTGTAATGCCAATGGGCCTGTTCTGGCCGCCGCCGATATCGCCATTTGTGCCGAAGTAGGCCCGGAAGTGCTGACCGGCTCAACCCGGATGAAAGCCGGCACCGCCCAGAAGATGCTGCTTAATATGTTAAGCACCGCCGCCATGGTGCGCAGCGGCAAGGTCTATCAGAACCTGATGGTGGATTTGCATGCCAGTAACCAGAAACTGGAAGCCCGCGCAGTGCGGATTGTGATGCAGGCGACCGATTGCGACAGCGCCACCGCCAATGCCGCACTGTTACAGGCCGGTATGCATGCCAAACTGGCCATCCTGATGATCCTGACCGGCCAGGATGTTGCCAGTTGCCAGCGGGCACTGGCTGATAGCCAGGGGTTCGTCAGTAAAGCACTGGAGCAGCAATAATGCGCCTGCTGCTCAGTATTCTGGCTTTGCTGTGGCTGGCCGGCTGCAACGAAGCCAGCTCTTCGCAGCCGCTAGCTGCGCCAGCGGCCATTAGCCCCGGTGCTGAGCAACTGGCGGTTTATCTGCCATTGCTACAAGGCAAAAGAGTGGGCCTGCTGGTTAACCAGACGTCCTTGGTAGGCGAACAGCATCTGGTCGATGTGCTACTGGCAAATGGCGTGAATATTGTCAGCATTTTTGCGCCGGAGCATGGCTTTCGGGGAGACCATGACGCCGGCGCCAAAGTCAGCTCTGGTATCGACAGTAAAACCGGCCTTCCACTGTTATCGCTGTATGGCGCCAGTAAGGCACCCAGTGCTGACCAGATGCAGGCACTGGATCTGGTTATTTTCGATATCCAGGACGTCGGGGTTCGGTATTACACCTATATCAGCTCAATGCACTACCTGATGCAGGCTGCCGCTGAGCACAATGTGGCGATGCTGGTGCTGGATCGCCCCAACCCGAACGGCCGCTATCTGGATGGCCCGGTACTGGATTTGGCGTTCCAGTCGTTTGTTGGCATGCACCCTATCCCGCTGTTGCATGGCATGACCGTTGGCGAGCTGGCGCTGATGATTAAAGGCGAAGGCTGGATAAACCAGGCCGCGCAGTTACAGCTGACGGTCATTCCGGTCGCCAACTACCAGCGCGATATGCCTTACAGCCTGCCGGTGCCGCCCAGCCCGAATTTACCCAATGATCAGGCTGTTGCGCTCTATCCGTCGCTTGGTTTTTTTGAGGCTACACCGTTAAGCGTCGGTCGGGGCACGCCCTTCCCGTTTCAGGTGCTGGGTTATGACAAGTTCAGTCTCGGAAATTTTGCCTTTACCCCGGTGGCAACCCCCGGCGCGGCGCTGAATCCACCGCTAAAGGATACCCCAAGCACAGGCCAGGATCTGCGCCAGGTAAATGCCGGCGGTTTAGATTTAAATTATCTAATTAACTGGCACCGCTTATTTGCAGCCAATAACGCGACGTTTTTCAGCTCGCCCGGTTTTATGGATAAACTGGCCGGCAGTGCTACCCTGCGACAACAAATTGAACAGGGCTTCACCGAGCAGCAAATCCGGGCCAGCTGGCAAAGCGCCCTTAACGACTTTGCTGGCAAACGCCAGCCCTATTTATTATATGACTGAACATCCTTTGCCTTTGCGGCGGATCACCGCATGCTTTTCAGACCATTAATCTCAACTACACTAAAAGCTGTTTTAACAAACAGGAGTTAAAATGAGTATTAATGTGTTAGCCATTTGCGGCAGCCTGCGGGCAAAATCGACTAACCGGGGCCTGGTACGCTACGCCATGGGTAACTGCCCTGACGGCATGAAAATTCATCTGGCGGATTTAATGGAAGTGCCCTTTTACAATGCCGACCTGGGCGCAAAACCGGCGGCGGTACAAACCCTGCTGCAACAAATGGCCGAAGCAGATGCCCTGCTACTGGCCTGTCCGGAATACAATTATTCGCTGGCACCTGCGTTGAAAAACGCACTCGACTGGGCCTCGCGCGAGCCTGACAATCATTTATTAAGCGGCAAGCCGGTCGCCATTATGGGCTCAGCGGCCGGTATGGGCTCCAGCCGGGCCCAGTACCATTTGCGTCAGGTCTGTGTGTATCTGAACCTGCACCCGCTGAACCAACCCGAAGTGTTTGCCAATGCGTTCAGTGGTGCCTTTGATAACGACGGCGATCTGATTGATCAGAAAATTCAGGCCAATATCCGCAAGCTCTTGGCTGCGCTGCTCAGCTGGCAACAGCGCCTGAACGGAAACAACAACTAATTACCAAGATAGGGGTCTGTCAGGCTGCCATCTGCAAGCCTGACAGGCCGGCCATTAATTACTGCAATGTGCACCTTATTGTCTTTGCTCAGTAAAAACGTCGTGCTCCTGCTGCGCTGCGGCCAACTCGAGTTAACACCGCGCGGGTTTATCGCCACCGGCCAGTCAGAGGTATTCGTCAGTAAGCCGGCATCACCGCTAAAGTGGCTGTAACCATCAGAGAGCAACTGCAGATATTTGTCACGGGTTAACTGCAATGGCGCCGTCAGCGGGTAGGCTTTACCGGCCCGATATGCCATGCCACTGGCATCCAGGCTGTGATAAGCGCCATAAATACGGGCGTCACCTATTTCATCCAGCATAACACTACCCCGGCCATTGCCACCGGCAGTAAAGGCTAAATCGACCCGGGCCAGCACACCGCTACCATCCGCTTTCGGCAGACTAACCTGGCGGATAATTAAATCTTTCATACCACCACTGTTGTTCATTGGAATACTGTTATAGCCACTTAAATCGTAATTACGATAGTGACCGCTGCTAATCAAATCCAGCCAGCGTAAGTACAACTGCACATTTAGCCGGCGCGCAACCTGACGATACGGGTCGTTATAGTTACCTCCTGCTTCCACCAGCACAGTGCTGATGCCCATTCTGGAAAAGGTATCGCCGAACGAGCGCATGGAATACTCGTCATCATAGCGGCCAAGCTGCTCAGGTATCGCTTTATCCAGCAGTGGTTTTACCGCGCTTATCAGCTGCATGGCGGCATGGCG
>NZ_JAWVZF010000076.1:0-12428 GCF_033722355.1 Arsukibacterium sp.
ATGGTTGACCTGCAACCTGCTAATTAGCGTGGTTTTGCTCAGAAACCATCCAAAGGGTAGCGCATAATGCAAAGTCCGGTGCATCCGAAAGTTAAAGCTTTTGCTGCATTGATCAAGCGCTGGGGCAAATTCCGTCTTGGCATCTTGTTATGGCTCGGCTCATTGTTGCTGCTGGTGCTGGTGCATTACATCTATGCTGCGCTGTTTGCCGTGGTGGTTGACTGGTCGATGCTGCAGGCCCAGCTGGTCGTGGCCATGTTAGCGACTCCCTTTGTTGTTCTGATTATTTTTTATCTGGTACTGCACCTTGATGCCGCTTTGCTTTACCTGAAAGATTCGGCCCATCAGGAGCGTCTGCTTAATCAGAACATGCAGGATAGTATCCGCCAGCTCAATTTTGAGATCGAAGAGCGAAAAAAAGCTTTTCAGGCCAAACGGCGTGCCGTTGATGAACTTCGCAAAGAAATTTCTGAACGCAAGAAAACCCAGCAGGAACTGGAAGAGCAGAGTTTACTGATCCGTTCTATTGTTGATAGCTCGCCTGATTTATTCTATTACCGTGATGAAAAAGGCCGGCTGGCCAGCTTTAATAAGATGTTTGAAATTATTATGGGTAAATCAGCTCAGGAGCTGATTGGTCACCATCCCGCTGAACTGTACACTGAAGACAGTGCCCAGGCTGCGATTTTAACAGAATATGAAGCCGCGGCAGAGCATACCGAACTGACACTGGATGTTGAATTTGTAAAGCCAGATGGTCAGTTACTTTGGTTTGAAATGCGAAAGGTGCCATTTTATGACGGTCTGGGACGCTATATTGGTTTGCTTGGCTTTGGCCGGGATATTACATCACGTAAGTTAGCTGAGCAGGCGCTTGAAAAAGCTTATCAGGATAAGGGCAAGTTTATTGCCACCTTAAGCCATGAGCTGCGAACCCCGCTTAATGGCATCGTTGGCTTAAGCCGCCGTTTACTGGACAGTTCATTGGGCCCAGAGCAGCATAGCTGGGCGAACACCATTTTCAGCAGTGCCGAGACCCTTGGTAATATATTTAACGATATCATAGACCTGGATAAGATCGACCGCCAGGATTTAGATATTGTCTTTCACAGCATTCATATTCTCGGCTTTTTGAATGATATTAGTAATTTCGCTGAACTAATCTGTCAGCAAAAAGGTTTGGATTTCAAGATGCACAGCCAGGGTGATTTAGATTGCTATTTAAAAATCGATGCCACAAGGTTGCGCCAGGTTTTGTGGAATTTATTAAATAATGCCGTTAAATTTACTGCTGAAGGACTGATAGTGCTGGAGTGCCAACTGAGCATTGCTGCCACAGGCGCTGCCAGCTTGCTGTTTAAAGTACAGGATACCGGAATAGGTATTGCCAGGGCGGAGCAGGAACGTATTTTTGATATGTACTACAAATCTACTGATGGCCGCCGTTTAAGTATTGTCGGTTCAGGGATCGGCTTGTCAGTTTCCCGGGCGCTGGTCGAGGCCATGGGCGGTAAAATCTCGTTAAGCAGCGAGCAGGGACAGGGCAGCTGTTTCAGCGTGCAGCTACCGACAGAGAAGGTCGCACCACCCAGTGTCAGCACGATAAGCTGCCCTGAACTTACTGTGTTATTAATAGAGGATGTGCCGCTAAACGCTGATATCGCCACTGCCTTACTTGAGCAACGCGGTCATATCGTGATCCATGCTGAAACCGGTGAAGATGCAATGGCACTGCTGGAAACTGAAGACGATATTGATTTGGTATTGCTGGATATGCAGTTGCCGGATATGAGTGGTGACCAGATTGCCCGCTATATGCGAAGCGAAAGCCATTTGCAGACAATTCCAATCGTCGTGCTAAGCGCAAACGTCCGAAAAGCGGAAGAGCAGCTAACCGATGTACAGGTTGATGGTGCGCTGGCAAAACCTATTAATACCAATAAACTGGATCAGATGCTGGCCCGGCTGTTTTCGCCAAGTGCATTGAAGTTACAGCAACCTGCTCAGGTAAAGCCTGCTAATGAAGATAACCAGATCCTTGATCTGATAACGTTGCAGGATTACATGCAGTCGCTGGGGCCGGAAGCGATGAAGCGAAGTGCCCAGTTATTCGCACAATTACTACCGGGTTATATCAATAAAATGATAGAAGCAGCGGTACAGCAGCACCCGCAGGATTTTCGGGAGTCTGCCCATAAACTGAAGGGGGCAGCGGCATCGGTAGGGTTACTGTGGGTACAACAGCAGGCGAAAAAGTTCGAGCAGGAAACCCCAAAATGGAATGGTCTGGAACGTCAACTGGTAGATTATCACCTAAAAGCAGAGCAGCACCTGGCTGCTCTGTACGATTTTATTGAAGCCCGTTAAACACCGGATTGTTGCCAGTATTATTTGTCAATTTTGCCAACAAACCGGTATCCTTCACCGTGGATGGTGCTGATTAATTCAGGGCTGTCGATATCAGACTCGAAGTGTTTGCGAATGCGGCGGATTGTTACATCTACCGTGCGGTCATTTGGGCGCAGTTCACGGCCGGTCATATGACGAATTAACTGTTCGCGGGTAAAAATTTTACCCGGGGTATCCAGCATTAACCGCAGGGCCCGGTATTCACCTTTTGGCAGGCGGCGAGCCATACCCTTGGGAGATGTCAGGTTGCGGCTGTTTTCATCCAGTGTCCAGCCGTTAAACTTAACGACACTTTTGTGCTCTTCTACCACAGGCTGGGCTACTGTACGACCCAGCAGATTGCGGGCGCGGATAGTAAGCTCACGGGGATTGAACGGTTTAGTCAGATAATCATCTGCGCCAATTTCCAGGCCCAAAATCCTGTCGACTTCACTGTCACGGCCCGTTAAGAAAATCAGACCGATATTTTCTTTCTGACGCAGCTCACGAGCCAGGATCAGACCATTTTTACCAGGTAAGTTAATGTCCATGACCACCAGGTTTACTGGATTTTGTTCCAGCTTTTGATACATCTCTTCGCCATTAACTGCTTCGATGACATCATAGCCTTCACCCTGGAACAGATTAACCAGATTGAGCCTGGTCACTTCTTCATCTTCAACAATCAGAATCACAGGTGTTTGCATTAGAGTTAAACCTTATGTGTTTTTTGTGAACATTATAGCGCACTAATTACGATAGTTGCTGTGGACATGTCAAATGCTGGCGCAATTATAGCGGTCTGACCATTTGTTAACAAGAATTTTGTTAACAAATGACTTTTATAAATTAGAAGGCGCTTATCTTAAAGGTAAATATTCAATAAATACAAAGAGATGATTCTATTTTTTGTTGTTATTGCTGTGGATGATTACCGGGAAGTCAATCAGAACTTTAACCCCGGCACCCAGGGTGCTGTCAAAGCTGATTTTACCGTTTAAGGCCTGAGTCACCAGATTATACACCAGATGTAAACCAAGGCCACTGCCGCCTTCGCCGCGCTTCGTCGTCACGAAAGGATCAAATATGCGTTTCTTAATTGCTTCCGGGACCCCACTGCCATTGTCGCTGTAGCAAAGCTGGCAGCGGTTGCCACTTATTTTAACTGAAATACCGATTTCGCCCTGATCATTGGCATCAAACGCATGGATCAGACTGTTCATTATCAGATTGATCAGAATTTGGTTTATCGCTCCGGGTTTGCTTTCAATAACCAGTCCGGTCGGGCACTCTACTGTTATCTGATGCCGGGTTTTTTTCAGATTGGGACGAAGAGACAGCAGTACCTCATTAATAAGTTGCGTCATATTAACACTGCGCTGGCTGTCGTTAGACTGATCTACGGCGACCTGCTTAAAACTACTGATTAAACTGGCGGCTCTTTCAAGATTACGATAGATAATGGCAAGGTTTTCTTTACTCTCATTCAGAAAGCGTTCCAGCTGGGAGGAGGTGAGCTTTTTGGCATGGTAGGCGTGATCAATCTCTGCCAGTTTATCCTGCAAAAGTGTCGAAGCCGTGACACCAAGGCCGATTGGGGTATTCACTTCATGTGCCACGCCTGCGACCATTTGTCCGAGGCTCGCCATTTTTTCAGTTTCCACTATCTGGTTCTGATACTGATGCAAAGTGGCAAGGGTATTCAGTAATTCCTGATTAGAAGATTTCAGGGCGTCAGTCCTGTCACTGACTTTCTGCTCCAGTATTTGAGACAGTTCCCGCATTTCAGCTTCTGTTTGTTGTTGCCTGATTAGTTGCCGCTCAATTTTATCAAGCATGGTATTAAGTGCTTTACCGAAAACATTAAACTCTTCAATGCTGTTTTGCTCAGCCCTGAGGTGATAGTCTTTATCTTTTGCTACCCGCTGTACCAGGTGCATTAGCTTGTGGATTGGGTTGGTAAAGCGTTGTTCTAATTTGCGGGAAAGTACATAAACGACAATTAAGGCACAAACAACGATTAATACATCAACCAGCACCCGGTTTTGGATATAGTTTTGTAATTCTTGCTGACTGGCTCTGATAAAGACATATCCCGCGAGTTGATCGTTCAGCCTGATCTCCTGGCTCAGCTCTATGTAGTTATCAGTTTGTTGGGGTTCGGTGTAAGCGGCGACATTTTCCAGCTGCGCCGGGTAGGGACCAATTCCACGGGCATTATAAATGGAATACAGCACCAGTTCCCCTGTAGACTGCCGCATTCGGTAAATATGAATATTGTGCAGCATTGGTACTGCCTCAAAAGAGCGTAACCGGTTCTCCTCTATGTGGGCATAATCATTGTAAATATTGTTCCGCTCATCGGTATATCCTGCCGCGGTAGCAAGGATAGTTTTATTGGCATCGGCGAAACTGGCCCGGGCATTAAAGGCAATGATATTAGCGTAACTTTGCAGCTCATTAATAAGTGCGGCTCTTTGCTGTTTGATGTCCTGTAAAGTTGAGGTAAGCATGGAAACAATAATAGTCAGACTACAGATTGTCATGACACCAATAAATAGTGCAGTTCTGATACTAGTGGTTTTTGAGCTGGTGTTGGCTACTGCTTTCATGCATCGCTCACTTTTTGCTGACATTGCTGTAGCTGTTCCGGATTTAGTATTGATGTTATGCAGTTAGCAGAGTTTTAGCAAACCTGTTTGGTATTTTTCTGGTGCACAGGTATAGTTAGCCAGGTTGATTGAAGCGGGTGTGACAAATGTTATTATGGGATGCCTATAAAAACAGTGTTTTTATTTGCCGGCAGCGTTTGGCACCCCAACTGAGTTTTGCCATTATTAGTGCCCAGAATCCTGCAGGTGAATTGAAAAATCCTCATTTGAATTTATGTCTCGATAAGCAATTCGAAGGCTTTCTGCAACAAGCCAGAATTCCATTTCGCTCGGTGACAGGAGCGTCTGCAGATTTAACATTTCAGGAGAAAAGCTGGATCGTATTTTGTGATAAGTCTCAGGCAGTTAAAATGGGGCAGCAGTTACAGCAAAATGCTATTTACTGGGTAGAGCAGAACCGATTATTCCTGGTGCCAGTGTTATGCCAGCAGACAGAAGAGTATCTTGGGTTGTTCAACAGCAGGGTGATTTTGCTGGCTGATTAACGATGGTGTTGCAAAATAGCCAGAATTACCGGCAGATCATCACCAAACTGAGCCAGGTACTGCCGTCTTAGCATATTTTGCTCAATTCGCTGTTGCTCATCGCCGGGGCGCTGCAATAGCGGCTGGAAATCAGTCACGCAGATGCAAATTAACCTGAGTTCTTTTTGCGACGGCAATTTATCGGCCCGGTATAATTGATGCGGACATGCTTTAATCCGCTTTTTATGCTGAATACACTGCTCGGGTACTGCGGCCTGTGACGGTGCCATCGTTACAAAAATACCAGACAAACCCAGTAGTATCAGCCGACACATTATTGACCGCAATGTCATGGTTTTACCTTTTGATTGCCTGATATATCACAAATCCGTTAGCCTTTGCCAGGATGACGACTTTACCGAAAGTCTGTTCCAGCAATGTCTGATAAGCCAGATGCAAATTAGCAACCAACGTCAGACTACCACCCGGCTTCAGGCGGGCTTTGCTCTGGCTGATAAATGCCTCACTAATACTATAGTCAGTTTTTATCCCGGTATGAAACGGCGGATTGCTGACAATATGATCAAAACTGGCGGGTTGCGTTGGCAGTCCGTCGGCGGTGAGTACTGTGCCCTGCAACTTGTTTGCCCGCAAAGTCTGCACAGTGGCTTCTGCTGCCAGCGCGCTGACATCAGTGCAGTACAGATTGATTTCACTGTTAGTTTTTTTCAGATAAGCGCCAATAACGCCGCAGCCACAGCCAAAGTCTAATACAGTGCCCTTAGTGATATGTTGCACATGTTCAAGCAGCAAGGCTGTGCCGGTATCCAGCTTGCCATGATTAAACACCCCTGCAATTGAACATACGGTCAGCGTAGTTTGCAAAATGGTAAATTGTTGCTGACTGAAAACAGGTTTTGTCAATGATGCCAGTGAACCCGTTAAGCAGTACCACAGACAATGTTTGGCATTATCAAGTTTATGAGCCTGCAGCCCAAGTTTATCAGCATGGCTGCCAAGGCTTTTAATTCCGCCTTTATTATCGCCCACCAGATAAATCTGACTGCCGTCTTGCAGAGCCGGCGCGATAGCGGCAAGGCTTAAGCTCAGTTGTTCTTTGCTCTTTGGATAAAAAATAACGACGGTATCAAATAGCTGTTGAAACTCAGGTAATGCACTGAAGTAACAGGTAACGTCAGACATTTGCCACTTTTCAGCTGTTGCCGCATTCGTGGTGTAGCAGCATAGCCTGGAATCAGCAGGCAGCCCATTTAGCAGATTACGGGCCAGCTCATCGGCCGGGGGTTCGACAATTAGGATATTTCCTGTTAAATCAGTAATATTGCGTAGCAACATCTGGCTGGTATTCGCTAGCATCAGCTTTTCCTTGCAAACATTAAATCCCAGACGCCATGGCCAAGCCGCTGTCCGCGTTGTTCAAATTTAGTCAGTGGCCGATGTGCCGGCCGTTCAACATAGTCGCCAGAGGCTGATACATTGACAAAACCCGGTGCTGCCTGCATCACTTCTAACATATGTTCTGCATAATTCTGCCAGTCGGTGGCCATATGAAATACGCCATCTGTTTTTAATTTGCGGCGCAAAAGCTGCACAAAGTCCGGCTGGACAATACGCCGTTTATGGTGGCGTTTTTTGTGCCATGGATCCGGGAAAAACAATTGGACTGTATCCAGACTCTCATCAGCGATAGTGTCATTTAATATTTCAACGGCATCATGTTCAAATAACCGTAAATTAGTAAGACCTGCTGCTGCGGCATCACCCAGACAGGCACCGACCCCGGGTTTATGTACTTCAATTCCGATAAAGTTCTTGTCAGGGGCATTTTTTGCCATTTCAACCAGTGACTTGCCCATACCGAAACCGATCTCCAGAACCACAGGGGCGCTGCGGCCAAACACCTGCTCCAGAACCAGCGGGCTTGTCTGATAACACAAGCCAAAAGCTGGCCAGTGGTTATCAAGCGCATTTTGCTGGCCTTTGGTCAGCCTGCCTTCACGCAGCACAAAAGAACGGATTTTGCGCATATAAGGTGTGCTTGCGTCTTGTTCTGCTGCCGGTTGTTGTGGTTCAGATTGCACTGGGGTGTTGCTCATTGTTGGCTCCGATATCAAACTGCGGCGCACATTATGCGGATATTGAAGGCTAAGCTCAACTGACGTTTTGCGTTGGCTTTGTGCGCTAAGCTGCTTATACTGCGCAGCACCTTGCAGCATGGTGACATAGCTATTGAAATAAGTGGGGCAGACGGTTGCAAAAAGATATTGCTAAATGGTTTACAAATCAGCTTCTTAGCTGGTATCAGCAGCATGGACGTAAAACCCTGCCCTGGCAGATTAATAAAAGCCCTTATACCACCTGGCTTAGTGAGGTTATGCTGCAGCAAACCCAGGTGGTAACTGTTATTCCTTATTTCGAGCAGTTTACCCGGCGTTTTCCTGATGTCATTAGCCTTGCTGGCGCATCGCAGGATGAGGTACTGCATTTGTGGACCGGGCTGGGTTATTACGCCCGGGCCCGAAATTTACATAAAGCAGCCCAAATTATCGTCGCTGAGCATAATGGCAGGTTTCCGGTTGAGTTTGAACAAGTGCTGGCATTGCCGGGTGTTGGCCGCTCTACAGCCGGCGCCATTTTGTCCCTGGCGCTTGGTCAGCAATATCCGATCCTTGATGGCAACTGTAAAAGGGTGCTCAGTCGGTTCGCTGCTGTTGCGGGCTGGCCCGGCAATAAAGCAGTGGAACAGCAGCTATGGTTGTTAGCAGAGCAGGTTACGCCTGCCGGCGTGGATGTAACCGCATTTAATCAGGCTATGATGGATTTAGGGGCAACCCTTTGCACCCGCAGCAAGCCCCGGTGTGTTGAATGTCCGCTGCAGCTGAATTGTCGTGCCGCGCTTGCCGGCGACCAGGCTGATTACCCTGGTAAAAAGCCTGCCAAAACCATACCCGAAAGACAAAGCTACTGGCTGATGCTTGAGCATCAGCAGCAAATATTGCTGCAACAGCGTCCTGCCAGTGGTTTGTGGGGAGGTCTGTACGGTTTCCCTGAATTTAGTACTGAGCAATTACGGTCTGATTATCTGGCGTTAAACAAGTTGCAGGTTACAGCCAGTGCTGAACTGCCAGCTTTTCGGCATACATTCAGTCATTTTCATTTATGGATAAAGCCACAACTGGTCCAGATTAAAACTAAACCTGACAGTGTGCAGGAGCAAAGTGCCCAGCAATGGTTTACAATAGCGCAGCTACCGCAAGTGGGACTATCAGCACCTGCTAAAATCCTGCTGCAGCAATTACAGGCAATGCAGCCGCTTGAATAAGGAGCAACTTCTATGAGCAGAACGGTTTTCTGTCAGTATTTACAAAAAGAAGCACCCGGCCTTGATTTTCAGCTTTATCCCGGAGAGCTTGGCAGTAAAATATTTAATTCAATCAGCAAGGAAGCCTGGAGTAAGTGGCAGGCTAAGCAAATTATGCTGATTAACGAAAAAAAACTGAATATGATGAACCCTGAACACCGGCAGTTTCTGGAACAGCAAATGGAAGCTTTTTTGTTTCAGGGCCAGGATATTGAAATTGAAGGCTATAAGCCGCCAGCCAGTTAATGATTGAGTTATAAAAAATTATGGCGCGTCGTCTGCCACCATTAAATGCATTAAAAGCTTTTGAAACAGCAGCCAGACACCTTAGTTTTACTAAGGCTGCTGAAGAGATGTATGTTACTCAGGCAGCAATCAGTCATCAGATTAAAGCGCTGGAAGATCATCTTGGTTTAAAGTTGTTTATGCGCAAAAACCGTTCGCTGCTGCTAACCGAAGAGGGCCAGAGCTACTTTCTGGATATTAAAGAAATCTTCCTGCAATTGCATGAGGCTACCGAAAAATTACTGGCCCGCGGGGCCAAGGGATCTTTAACTGTAAGCTTACAGCCCAGTTTTGCCATACAGTGGCTGGTCCCCCGTTTAAACCAGTTCAGCGAGCTGCATCCGGATATTGACGTGCGGATTAAAGCGGTCGATTTAGACGAAGGTTCACTGACAGACGATGTGGATGTCGCCATCTATTATGGTCGCGGTAACTGGCGCAATTTGCATGCAGACAAGCTGCATACCGAGTACCTGCTGCCAGTATGTTCCCCGTTACTGCTAAACAGTGGCAAACCATTGAATGAACCTACTGATTTAGCGAAGCATAATTTACTGCATGATGGTTCCCGTCGCGCCTGGAAAGCCTGGTTTACCAGCCAGGGCTTTAAACAGTTTAACGTTAATCAGGGGCCAATCTTCAGTCATTCATCCATGGTGCTGCAGGCGGCTATTCATGGCCAGGGAGTGGCATTGGCGCACAATGTGCTGGCCAGGCCTGATATCAACTCCGGTCGGTTAATCGTGCCTTTTAACCATGTGCTTATCAGTAAAGATGCCTATTATCTGGTGTGCCGGGAAAGCCAGGCTGAGCTGGGTAAAATTACCGCGTTTCGTCAGTGGATGGTGGATATGGTAACGGCGGAGCAATTGTTATTCACTGAGCAACAGTTTACCAATGCGGTTGCCATTGATTAACGCCAAAGCCCGCCTAATTCTGGCTCATGGTGCGGGCGCTTCTGCCAGTAGCTGTTTTATGACCACGTTAACCGAAGCACTGGCTGCGCACCATATTGAGGTGCAGCGTTTTAATTTTCCGTATATGCAGCGCAGTATTGATTTGGGTCGCCGCAGGCCACCTGATAAAATGCCGGTGCTGCAACAGCATTTTATCGAGCAGATAACCCGGGTAGATGACAGCTTGCCCCTTTTTATCGCGGGTAAATCAATGGGCGGCAGAGTTGCCAGTATGCTAAATTTGCCTGATAACCAGAAAGTTAAAGCCATTTTTGCCTTTGGTTACCCTTTTCATCCGCCAGGTAAGACTCAGTGGCGGACAGCGCACTTCGACAGCCTCAGCATACCGTTACACGTCTTGCAGGGGGAGCGTGATCCTTTTGGCAAACCCCGGGAGCTGGCAGGCACTGGCTGGCCAAAAGTCAGGATCCACTGGCTGACGTCAGCTGATCATGACTTTAAACCCACCAAAATAAGTGGCTTGCAGCAGCAGGATATTATTAAAGCAGCTGCGGCATATTGTAGTGAGGTTATAGATGAAATACTTCTGGCCGGTAAGTAACAGTCTGGCGGCACTTTATGGCGCAGGCGTGGTTGGATTAGCTGCCGCGCTGATGCATTTGTGGACCGGGTTAGATAACAGTGAGTTTGGTCGTCTGCTAAGCGCCATTTGTATTCTGGCCTTCCATGCCCTGGCACTACTGACAATCGGCCGCCAGTTGGCCGTTGCAGTGTTACCCAAGTTGGTTGTTCTGTGCTGGCATTGTGGGATCTGGCTGTTTTGCTGGACCCTGCTAGCCGGGGTGCTGGATTTACCTATGTATTATTCTGCTGTTGCGCCACTTGGCGGACAAACTTTGATTATAGGCTGGTTGATGCTTGCAATAAGCGCCTGGCGAAAGGAAACGAAATGAAACAACTCTTACTGTACTGCCGGGCAGGTTTTGAAAAGGAATGCGCAGCCGAAATTCAGGACAAAGCCAGCCTCTATCAGGTATTTGGTTTTTGCAAATTAACGGCCAATTCAGCCTATGTAATTTTTGAGGCTTATGATGCAGAGACACTGGCAAATTTTTATCGTGACTATGATTTTAATCAGTTTATC
Organism: Arsukibacterium sp.; assembly: GCF_033722355.1. GTDB lineage: Bacteria > Pseudomonadota > Gammaproteobacteria > Enterobacterales > Alteromonadaceae > Alishewanella. The sequence goes on from NZ_JAWVZF010000076.1 coordinate 11,253, forward strand.
TTTATCCGCCAGTGGTGTTTATTAGTTGCACCGCTGCTGGAGCTGCCTGGTGCTGACAGAATTGCACCGGTGCTCGAGGCGGCGCTGGGTGCTGAGCTTGGCAGCATCGGGGAGCTCAGGGTAGAGTTTGCCCAGACTAACGAAGGCAAAACCCTATCTACTCTGGCAAGAAAGTTTACGGTACCACTGCGTCAGGCGCTGCGTCAGGCCGGAATTATGTTGCAAAAAGAACAGAAGCGGGCACCAGTACTGCACCTGTTTTTATTAAGTGGCCAGCAGGCTTATCTTGGTGTGTCTTATCCTGAGAATAACAGCCCGCTGGAAAATGGCATTTTACGGTTAAAGTTTCCGAATGAAGCGCCGAGCCGCAGCACCCTTAAACTGGAGGAAGCTTTTATCGAGTTTATTCCACGCCATGAATGGGATAAAAGGCTGGCGCCTGGCATGCTGGCAGTGGATCTGGGGGCTTGTCCCGGTGGCTGGACTTATCAGCTGGTAAAACGCAGCATGATGGTAACTGCCATTGATAACGGTCCGATGGCAGAATCGTTAATGCAAACCGGTCAGGTAAAACATTTGATGGTTGATGGTTTTAAGTACGAGCCGCAAAAAAAGAATGTGTACTGGCTGGTCTGCGATATGATTGAACAACCGCAGCGCGTTGCGGACAGGATTGCGGAGTGGATAATTAAGGGCTGGTGCCAGGAAAGCATCTTTAATTTAAAGCTGCCAATGAAACGCCGCTATGAGACGGTACAGGATGTGCTGGAAAAATTTGAAAATAAACTATTGCAGGCAGATATCAAATATCAGTTGCGGGTTAAGCACCTGTACCATGACCGGGAAGAAGTCACAGTACTGGTGCGTAATGTAGTAATGCGCTAGCAGATATAAGCATTGGCGATCTTCGGCTATTACTCAGTAATAGCCAGGGTTAGCCATACCAGTCTGTGGTCTGAGCTGGCGCCCCGGGTGCCAACCAGCGGATAGTCGGGATGATTTTTTGCTGGCCAGAATACACCGCCGTCTTTGATCTCAAAGCCATAATCTGAAGCCAGCACATAATCAGCCCGCATCCGCCAGCCGGCGGTATGGTATTTACCATGTGCAACATCCGGGGCATTTTCGGCCGCACCCAAACTTGCCGGGGTAAAACGTTGTTTTATTCTGTCGTGG
>NZ_JAWVZF010000077.1:0-12400 GCF_033722355.1 Arsukibacterium sp.
ATGGTACTGTTACTGGCGCTGGGGATTTTCACCCCAATGTGGGATATGCTGAATGCCTACAAAGGTGGCCAGTAATTAACACTAATTAAGCTAATAATAATAAATAACGATATACTCAATTTTATAAATGGCTGGGAGCAAGCAAAATGAAAAGACAAAATGGCTTTACCTTAATCGAAATAGTAATAGTGATTATTATCCTTGGTCTGCTGGCCGCAACCGCGTTACCAAAATTTTTGGACCTTACCTCTGAAGCAGAAGATGTCGCTGTCGAAGGGATAGCCGGTGGCTACGCCTCTGCGGTAGGCCTGGTGCGGGCGCAATGGGAAGTCGCAGGCCGGCCAGCAGGCAACGGTGGCTCAGCTAATCAGACTTTTGTTAATTACGATTTGGTGCAAATAGGGGTTGATGGCACTATTGGTTATCCGTCCGGTGATCCGAATGCCGGCAGCACCCTGGCGACTGCTGTCGTCAACGAAGACTGCTTATATTTAATTAATAATCTGTTTCAGCAAAGATTAAGAGTGGCTACCACGTTTAATGCAGCGAATCAGCTTTATGTCCGGGTTGATGGTAATGTGTGTTTTTACCACCAAACCGCAGGTCTGGCTCAGGCACCAACAGATACCACTAACAATAATGGATTCACTTATAGCCCGGCGACCGGCCAGGTTGAGTTATTCTTAAATAAAGTTAATTAAGCATTTAAATCAATAAAGGTAGTATTACATGAAACGTAATCAGGCAGGTTTTACATTAATAGAATTAATTATCGTCATCGTTATTCTGGGTATTCTGGCAGTAACCGCTGCACCCAAGTTTCTCGACTTTGGTAGTGATGCCCGCAATTCAGTGTTGCAAGGGGTAAAAGGCTCACTGGAGTCAGCTGGCTCGCTGGTATACGGCAAAGCGATTATTGCCGGTGTGCAAGGTGCGGCGACTTCGTCGCTAACCGACCCTGTAATTAATATTGTATATGGTTATCCAGCTGCTACTGAGGCTTCTCTAAAGGCTGCAGCTGAGTTGACGGATTTTCAATTTAACACTCCTGCCTCGGCAGGAGATCCGATACGAATCGCCGCTGAGGCCGCTGGTTTGGTTGATGCTACGGCGTGCTACGTGCAATATGCCCAAGCAACTGGTCCTGCTGCCAAACCAGTTATTACTATTGTCAACACTGAATGCTAATCATAGTAAGTTAATATGATTAAAACGCAGCGTCACACTGGCTTTACTTTAATAGAGCTTATTGTGGTGCTGGTTATAATCGGGGTACTGGCGGTGAGCTTGGTGCCCCGTTTTTTTGACGGCAGCGGCACTAATGAATATTTATACCGCGACCAGGCATTCAGCCTGGTTCAGCGCCGGCAAATTCAGGCAATGCAGTGCACAAACTGCTTCCCGGTCGGGGTTCAGGTAGATAGCATCAGCATTAATCCGGCCGGCAGTCCGGGCTGTGAAAATACCGCAACCCGGCTTTGTATCAGTAACCGTGACCGCAGTTCAGTTCAGCTGAGCCCAACAGCCTTTACGGTAGATTTGTATTTTAATAACCTGGGCCAGCCTATCGGCAAAGGAGGGGCGCGTATCTGCCAGAATAGCTGTCAGATAAATGTGCAGGGCAGTGTCACCCTGAGTATTTGTATTGAATACGAAGGATATATTCACTTATGTTAAGCCATGGCCAGCGGGGAGTGAGTCTGATCGAGCTGATTGTTGGTATCGTGGTGCTGGCAATTGCTCTGAGTCTGGTGACAGCTGTACTGGGGCCCTTATATATTAAAAGTACCGATCCCTGGCATCAGGTGCGGGCCACTGAGCTTGGCCAGAGCATGCTAAATGACATTATGGCCCGCTCGTTTGACCAGCAAAGCCCGCGCAGCGGCAGTTTGCTGCGCTGCGGTGAACCTGGCGCACCCGCCTGCACTTTGCAGAACCCGGATGGCAGCTGGCCAGCCGATCCCGGTGAAAGCGCCGCCGATAACCGCCTGCGTTTTAATGATGTTGACGATTTTAACAACTTTACCGTCAATGGTTCGTTGCTTACCAATATTCTGGCAGAAGATCTGGCCGATGTTTATCGTAATTATCAACTGACCGTCAGGGTCAGTTACGCTAATGCCGGCGAAGTCAGCGGTATCAACCTGGCGGCTAATCAGGCCAAAGTGATTACGGTAACGGTGCGCACGCCTACCGGCAGTGAATTACAGTTCAGTGCATACAGGGGTAACTGGTGATGCCACGTTTTTTGCCGATAAATAATCAGGCCGGGTTTACCCTGATTGAGCTGACTATTGTTATCGTATTGTTGTCGGTGCTGGCACTCGGGGTAAGCAGCTATATTGGCCTGGGTGCCACTATGTACAGCGATGCCACAGAGCGTGAGCAGGTTCTGAGTCAGAGCCGCTTTGTGGCAGAGCGGTTACAGCGTGAATTACGTAATGCAGCGCCTAACAGTATCCGTAGCAGCGATGCTGCTTTACTGCGCTGTATTGAATTTGCCCCTATTGTTGCAAGTGGGGTGTACCTGCAGGCACCGGTTGCCCCGGCCAGCTCAAATGAATTGCGGTTAGCGATGCTCGACTGGCGGAACAGTTATCTGAACCTGCCGTTTACCATTTATCCGCGAGAGCCGGCCGATATCTATGGTGCAACGGGTAGCACCATCCCCCTTAACGGTGTTGAGCAGGATGACGGCGATGGTAACAGCGCCACCCGCATGGTGCAGCTGGCCAGCAGCCACAGCTTTCCGTTAGATTCACCGGAAAAGCGTTTTTATCTGCTGGCTGCCAGCCCAATCAGTTATTGTTTTAATGGCGTTGATGGCAGTATCCGCCGTTACAGCAATTATGGCTACAGTGCCGGCCAGCTATTGCCTCCGGCAGGCGACGCGGTATTGATGGCAAAAAATGTCCGGCAGGTGCGGTTTGCTGTAACCAACACGGTATTAACCCGCAACAGCGTGGTAAATTTACTGTTGCAGTTTGGTCAGAGTCCGGCCAGTGATATGTTTTTTAACTATGAGGTGCATATTCCAAATGTACCTTAAAGTACCCGTCAGTAAACTTAAACAACAAGGCAGCGCACTGGTGGTCGCGGTCTTTGTTATCGTTGTTATGCTGGCTTTGGTGCTGGCATTGTCACGGATATTATTAAGCAGCAGTGACAGTGTGGTCTATGAGGTGCAGGGCACCCGGGCCCTGTTTGCAGCGCAAAGTGGCCTGGAGCTGGCATTAACCGAGTTGTTTCCACGTAGTGGCACCGCTAACTGCATTAGCTGGACGTTTAACTTTACTGCAGCAGGCTTAACCGGCTGCGAAACGCAGGTGCAGTGCACAGCCGAAGCGGTGGCCAGCCCGCAGCTTAGCCAGTTATACCAGCTGCAAAGCACCGCCAGTTGTAATGCCAATGAATTTATCACCAGTCGCACTATCGAGCTGGAGGTACGGCAATGAGATGGTTACTGGCTAGCGTATTACTCTTGCTAAGCGCAAAAGCGCAGGCAATAAATTGTCAGGATATCTGGACTCAGGCTATTCGCAGTAATAGCCCTGTACCGGCAAGCATTGCGTTTCCGTCTAACCCTAATCCCAGTTTGCCGCAGCCACTGGAGCCAATCGACTATTATTACGCGACCAACGGCAACTATCTTATTGGCAATAATGCTGTTCGCACCACTACCGGTGCGACCAGCCGGGTGTTTGTTAATGGTAACCTGACTATTGATAATAATGTCGTTTTAAATTCCGGCGGCCCACCAGAGAACTTTATTTTAGTCGTCAGTGGCAATCTGGTATTAAATAACAATGTCGTGATCAATGGTTTTGTATTAGCCGGTGGGACGGTACAGTTATACAATAACGCCCGGATCAATGGTGGGCTGACCGCTAAGGGCGCCGTATCAAATTTCGGGGCTGCCGTTAGTTACCGGCCAGATGCTATACCGCTGCTTAACGCCGGTGTAGTCTGTGACAATGTGTTACCACCAGCGGTATTGCGGGCCCATTATCCGTTAGATCAGTGCACTGACGAAAGCAGCAGTGTACTGGCTGATTTAACAGGCAATTTCAGCGGGGCCGGTCGAAATCTGGCGCGGGCTGACGGGCTGGTGAACCAGGCCGCCCGCTTTGCAGGAAACAGCGACAGCCGTGCCGAATTACCGGCAGAACTGCTGAATGGTCAGAGCAACTTTTCGTTGTCTTTATGGTTTAACACCGATACGACTACCGGTTTGCGCGACCTGATTTCAGCTTCAAATGACTCAATAAATAACGTTTTTGAGCTTTACCTGACACCGGATAACACAATCCGCGCGGCAATTCAGGGTAATTATTATAGTTTCGCCAGCTCGCCGCCGGTGCTGCAGGCTAACACCTGGTATCATCTGGCTTTTACCCGCCGTGGCGGCACTATTTGTCTGTATCTGAATGCCAGCCTGGTTGGCTGTGCCAGTGCCGCAGGAGGGGAGCTTAATGTCAGTCGTCTGGCACTGGGTGTCTGGTGGCAGGCTGCTAACAGTTTCACTGATTTTTTCAGCGGCAAGATGGATGAAGTGTTGCTGTATCAGAACGTGCTGACTGCGGATGAAATCAGTACCCTGTATTCATTTCAGCAAACCGGCCGCAATTATGATGGTAATAATCGTGCTGATGCCTGCTTAATCTGTCTTGCTGATGACTTTAATGCCGGCTCGCTAAGTGATACCTGGGTTACTGCCCGCAGCAATGGCAGCTTTACGCCTCAGATAGTTAATGGCCGGCTGCGGCTGACTCAGGCTGTAACCAATCAGGCAACATCGGCAACTTACCAGAGGTTGTATCCGGCTGCTGATAATCTGGTGATCATTGAGTTTGACTATTGGGCTTATGGCGGCAGCGGAGCCGATGGCCTGGCCGTGGTGTTGTCTGATGCGAACGTAACACCCCAGCCGGGCAGTTTTGGTGGTCCGCTCGGTTATGGCTATAAACCGGGGATCCCCGGCTTTGCCGGTGGCTGGCTCGGGTTTGGTCTGGATGAATTCGGTAATTTTTCCAACGAAGGCGGGGCTGCCAGTAAAGGACGCCGGCCACAAAGTGTCGTGGTTCGCGGATCCGGTGACGGTACCAGTGGCTATCGTTATCTGCGGGGGACCTGCAATGATGGCGCAACTAACCCGGCCGGGGGCTGCCTTAATCCGCGGGTTGACGGTAATGCAGCCAGTCCGCATCGTTATCGCTTTACGATTGATTCCAGATCGCCCGGCACAACAATGGTCTCGGTTGAGCGCAACCATGGCACAGGGTTTATAACATTAATTCAGCCATTTAACGCGCAAAGCCAGCCGGGACAAGCTGCCACCCCACAAAATTTCTTGCTGTCCCTGACCGGTTCCACCGGCGGTTCAACCAATATCCATGAATTAGATAATATCAGTATTTGTGCCTTGCGCTCATCGCCGGTAGGCCAGCAGATCGATCACTTTGAATTTGATTACAGTGGTCAGGCGTTAACCTGTAAACCGGAAACCTTTACCATACGGGCTTGTGCTAACGCCAGCTGTAACCAGCTGGTTACCGGGCCGGTCAGTGCTACGTTAAGCCCTGCCAGCATAACCAATGGCGGCTGGGTGGGGGGCAATACCGTTAATTTCAGCGGCGGTACCACCACGGTTGACCTGAGGCGTAATGTCGCCGGCAGCACGTTAATTGGCGTCAGTGGCTCAGTACCTAACACCCGGCCGCTTAGTCAGACACTATGCCGTGCCGGCACGGGCCCGCTCAGTACGGCGGCCTGTAACGTCAGCTTCGCCAGTGCCGGGCTGGTATTTAATGTGCCGGACGGTATCGCTAACCAGCCTGCCAGTGCTATCAGAGTAGCCGCGGTCAGGCAAAGTGATGTTACTCAGCAATGTGTGCCGCAATTTGCCAATGTCAGCCGCAATGTCAGTTTCTGGAGCAGTTATCTTGATCCCGGACCCGCAGGCCGGCCGGTCTCGTTACCAGTGCAGGTAAACGGCAATAATATCAGTCTGACCGAAGCGGGCAGTACGCCGGCCGTGCTTAATTTTGATAGTAATGGCGAGGCGCTGATCAGCGTGAATTATGCTGATGCCGGCCGGGTCCAGCTGAATGCCCGTTACAGTGGCAGTGCCGCGACAAATGATAATGGCCTGGTAATGAATGGGGCAGACGCTTTTATTCGTCGGCCGGCGGGAATGTGCATCCGTAATGATGGCCAGTGTCCGGCAGCCGATGCCAGCTGTCCGGTATTTAAGCGGGCAGGCGAGACATTTGGGCTGACCATCAGTGCCCATGCCTGGCAAAGCGGCAGTACCGATATCTGTGCTAACCCGGTGACCCCGAATTTTCAGCAGAGTAATATCGGTCTGAGCCACACTCTGGTGGCGCCGGCCGGCGTGCCCGGCACCGCTGGCCTTTTAAATTATTCACATCAGCGGGCCGTAAATGGCCAGACTAGCATTCAGCAAAGTGTTTCAGAAGTGGGGGTGTTCCGGTTTAGCACCGCACCGGTTAATTATTTAACCATGACTGATCCGGTGCCTGCTGCGACAGGCGAGCCAACCGGTCGTTTTGTACCAGCAGATTTTGCGCTCAGTGATATCAGCAGCAGCGCGGCCTGCGGTAATTTCAGTTATATGCAGCAACCTTTTGCCCTGGGATTTACCCTGACAGCCCGCAATACACTGGGCCAGCGAACCCTTAATTACTATGGCAGTTTTGCCAATAGCAGCCTGTTACTGCAGGCAGAAAACGCTGATAACGGCGTTGATCTGACCAGCCGGCTCAGCAGCAGCGGTTTTGGTAACTGGAACGAGGGCCTGCAAACTTTCAGCACTACTGAGCTGCGGCTGAACCGGCAGCCGACGGGTGCCCCGGATGGTCCCTTTACCAGCCTGGCCGTTGCGCTGAACGTGCTTGACAGTGATGGCAGCCAGGTTGCTAATCCGGACACCAATGTCGCTAATATTAACTGTATCGCCAATAGTAGCTGTAATGCTGCCGCCCTGCTGCAAACCGACATCCGTTATGGTCAGATGCAGATGGCTAATAGCTTTGGCCCTGAATTTGACGACCTGCCGGTAAATTTAACGGCCCGGTACTGGGATGGCAGCGGTTTTATCCTGAACAGTGCGGATAGTTGCAGTAGTATCAGTGCAGCCGACCTGAGTTTAGCACCGGGTCTGACCACGGCTGTTGCCAACGCCACGAGCCTTAGCAGCGGGTCATCGCCACCGGCAGGCCTGGTGCTGCGGGCGCCTGACGTACCGGCTATCATCAGTGGCACTTATCAGGTTCCGCTCTGGTTGCAGTACGACTGGGATAACGATGGCAGCTATACGGACTCACCGGTGGCTGAGTTTATCTTTGGTCGCTATCGTGGTAATCCCCGGCAAATATACTGGCAAGAGCGCTTTTAGCCCGGAATTTTGGCGGCGTTACTGAGTAAGCACCTGCTTCGCCGCCAGATAGGGCAATCTGGCTGATTAATTTCTGAAAAATGTCATAAAAGGCTATTTTCTTGGCATAGACTTACTTAGAATAGCCAGAGTAACTGATTTTAACTCCGGTGTTATTAAGGTAGCCAGCCCGCCAATGGTGCTGCTGCTTGCGGAGTACTTGTTAAAAGGATCTGGCGTCTACATGTTTAATAAATTGCGTGGCCTCTTTTCAAACGATTTATCTATCGATTTAGGTACAGCCAATACTCTTATTTACGTAAAAGATCAGGGCATAGTACTAAATGAGCCCTCTGTCGTTGCTATCCGGCAGGAGCGGGCAGGTGGCCCGAAAAGTGTCGCAGCAGTAGGACACGCCGCCAAGCGAATGCTGGGCCGGACCCCGGGAAATATCAAGGCTATCCGACCGATGAAAGACGGTGTTATCGCCGATTTCTATGTAACTGAAAAAATGCTGCAGCACTTTATCCGCCAGGCACACAGTAATAGTTTTCTGCGGCCAAGTCCCAGAGTATTGGTGTGCGTGCCCTGCGGTTCTACCCAGGTTGAACGCCGGGCTATCCGTGAATCTGCCCAGGGAGCCGGTGCCCGCGAAGTTTATCTGATAGATGAACCGATGGCCGCGGCGATTGGAGCCGGTTTGCCGGTATCTGAAGCGACCGGATCCATGGTGGTAGACATTGGTGGTGGCACCACAGAAGTTGCCATTATTTCATTAAATGGCGTGGTATATTCGTCATCAGTCAGGATTGGTGGTGATAAGTTCGATGATGCCATTGTTAACTATATCCGCCGCAACTACGGTATTTTAATTGGTGAAGCAACCGCTGAACGGATTAAGACCGAAATTGGATCTGCTTATCCCAGTGATGATGTACTGGAAATTGAAGTACGTGGCCGTAATCTGGCCGAAGGTGTGCCCCGTAGCTTTACCATGACCAGTAACGAGATCCTCGAAGCGCTGCAGGAACCGCTGGCAGGGATTGTCAGTGCCGTCATGGTGGCGCTGGAACAGGCGCCGCCAGAACTGGCATCAGATATTTCTGAGCGTGGTATGGTGCTGACCGGTGGTGGTGCATTGCTGCGTGATCTGGACCGGCTGCTGATGGAAGAAACGGGTATTCCGGTTGTGGTCGCCGATGATCCGCTAACCTGTGTAGCCCGCGGCGGTGGCAAGGCGCTGGAAATGATAGATATGCATGGTGGTGATGTGTTCAGTTATGAGTAATAGCAGCCTTAACCCAGGTGACAGGGCGCCGACTAAAAACGTTATGTTATGAACACGATTTTCGGCCGGGGCCCGCTGTTAGGATTACGACTATTACTGGCGGTGCTTTGCAGCGTCGGCCTGATGGTGGTGGATCGCTACACCGAGAGTTCCACCCAGCTTCGTAGTTTTCTTACCTCCGCCGTCAGCCCGTTATTTTATGTTGCCAGTTTGCCGGAAACCTTAATCTCCGGTGCCAGCGAGCAATTTATGTCACATCAGCGGCTGCTGGATGAAAATGCCCGGCTAAAAGAAACCCTGTTGCGCCAGAATGGTCAGCTGCAATTGCTCGGCTACCTGCAGCAGGAAAACACCAAATTACGTGCCCTGCTGGGGTCAGCCCCATTAAACGATGGTCAACGGCTGGTCGCTGAAGTGCTGGCCGTTTACAGCCATCCGTTCAGCCATCAGGTGGTGCTTAACAAAGGCAAAAATGATGGGGTGTCAGTCCATCAGCCGTTAATTGATGAAAGTGGTGTGGTTGGCCAGATTGTCAGTGTAGGCCCAACCAGTAGCCGGGCTATCCTGATTTCTGATAATACCCATGCTATTTCGGTGCGGGCTGAACGGACTGGTATTCGAACCGTTGCTGAGGGGCTTGGTCAATGGGACTTGCTTCGGGTGATCCACCTGCCGCAAAGCGCAGACATCCGGGTGGGTGACCGCTTACTGACCTCAGGTTTAGACGGACTGTTCCCTGAAGGATATCCGGTAGCGGAAGTGAGCCGGGTTCAGCAAGATGAAAGTCAGCCTTTTATGACCGTTTATGCTACACCCTATGCCCAGCTGGACCGGATCCGGCATGTTCTGTTGCTGTGGCCAGGCACCCGGTTAGACGACGTACTGGATGCTGAGGAGCCAAAATAATGCGCAGAAATAGGGGTTTAGGTTTTATTTATCTGTCATTGCTGATTGCGCTGCTGCTCACTGTGATGCCGATGCCGCAACAGGTAAAGTTATTCCGGCCAGACTGGGCGTTACTGGTGGTGTTGTACTGGACTATGGCATTGCCGGCACGCGTCAATATTCTTACCGCTTTTGTGCTGGGCTTTTTAACCGATGTGCTGGTAGGTACTGTGCTTGGGGTAAACGCTCTGGCATTTTCAGTTGTGACATTTATTGTTGCTGTTAACCATTTAAAGATCCGGAACTTTTCGGTGATCCAGCAAGCCCTACTGATAGGCCTGTTCTTAGCGTTGTATCATTTACTGTTGTTCTGGCTCAGCCATTTTTTAACCGGAGTTTATTTTTTGCCCGCCTATTTATGGCCGGTATTAACAGGTATGTTAGTCTGGCCCTGGGTATTCTGGTTGTTAAGGCGTTACCGGCGGCAGTTTAAGATCCAATAACTGACGTAAGCATACGACAAAGATCCTGAAATCATGTATCCAGAAATTGCACTAGCATCTGCTTCTCCAAGGCGTCGTGAATTACTGCAACAGATTGCCGTACCCTTTTCATTGGTGCAGGTAGATGTTGACGAAAGTCTTAAAAGCGATGAAAGTCCCGGGGCATATGTTACCCGGCTGGCCCGCGCCAAGGCGCAGGCGGGCGCTGACAAACTCCATTTTGCCGTACCCGTGCTGGGTGCCGATACCATCGTGGTGGTCGGGCAGCATATTTTAGGCAAACCGGTCGACGAGGCCGACTTCAACCGGATGATGCAACTGTTATCCGGGCGCTGTCATCAGGTGCTGACCGCAGTGGCCCTGATAGGTCGCCACAGCAGTGACATTTGCTGTGTCACGACAGAGGTCTGTTTTCGCAAGCTCAGCGATGCCGATATTGCCGCTTACTGGCAATCCGGCGAACCTCGCGATAAAGCCGGCGGTTACGGTATCCAGGGCCAGGGCGGTCGTTTTGTCAGCCATATCAGTGGCAGCTACAGTGCCGTGGTCGGACTGCCCCTGTGCGAAACTGATCTTTTATTACGTAACTGGCAGGAGCAGGCATGAGTGCAGAACTACTGTTAAACGTTACGCCGACAGAAACCCGGGTTGCCCTGATTGAAAATGGGGTCCTGCAGGAATTACACATCGAACGTCAGGCTAAGCTGGGGCTGGTGGGTAATATTTATGTGGGTAAAGTCAGCCGGGTATTACCGGGTATGCAGGCGGCTTTTGTTGATATTGGGCTGGATAAAGCGGCATTTTTGCATGCCTCTGATATTGTTCAGCATAATGAAAGCAATGAGCAGGAGCCCAAACCTGCGGTCAGTAAAGATATCCGGGTATTGGTCCGCGAGGGCCAGCACCTGCTGGTGCAGGTGGTAAAAGATCCATTAGGGACCAAAGGCGCACGCTTAACAACCGATATCACCCTGCCATCCCGTTATCTGGTTTTTATGCCCGACTCTAATCATGTCGGGGTCTCCCAGCGGCTGGAAACAGAAGCTGAGCGTAAGCGTTTAAAAGATATTGTCAGTGACTGTCTGGATGATAACGGCGGTTTTATCGTCCGCACTGCGGCCGAAGGCGCGGGCGCGGAAGAACTGGTCCAGGACGCTAAATTCTTAAAAAAACTCTGGAGCAAAATCGTTAAGCGTAAGCAGAAAACCCGCAAGGAAGGCGTTGTCTACGAAGATTTAACCCTGTGCTACCGGATTTTACGGGATTTTGTCGGCAGTGAACTGGAGCGGGTGCGGATAGATTCTAAAATTACCTATCAGCAGCTCACCGCGTTTTGTGAAGAATTTATGCCGCATATTTCACCTTTACTGGAATATTATCCCGGTGAGCGGCCGATATTCGATATGTTTGATGTTGAGAATGAAATTCAGCGGGCGCTGGAGCGCAAGGTACCGTTGAAAAGTGGTGGCTACCTGATCATTGACCAGACTGAGGCGATGACGACCATCGATGTAAATACCGGTGCCTTTGTCGGCCATCGTAATCTCGAAGAAACGATTTTTAACACCAATACCGAAGCAACCCAGGCCATTGCCCGCCAGCTGCGCTTACGCAATCTTGGCGGCATTATCATTATCGATTTTATCGATATGCAAAGTACCGAGCATCAGCGCCGGGTCTATCATAGCCTGGAGTTAGCCCTGTCACGTGATCGGGCAAAAACCAATATCCATGGTTTTTCGGCGCTCGGGCTGGTAGAGATGACCCGCAAACGCACCCGGGAAAGTCTGGAACATATCCTGTGTTCTGAATGTCCGGTATGTAAGGGCCGCGGCACGCTGAAAACGGTTGAAACCGTCTGTTTTGAAATTTTGCGGGAAATCGTCCGGGTAAACCGCGCTTATGCCGCTGATAAATTTGCGGTATACGTGTCGCCTGTGGTTAAAGATGCGCTGACCACCGACGAGTTTCACAGCCTGGCCGAGTTACAGGTATTTATTGGCAAGCAAATTATTATTTACGGTGAGCCAATGTACACGCAGGAGCAATTTGATGTGGTGATGATGTAGTGCGGCAAGCAACCCGGGTCTGCTTTTATTGTTTACATAAACTCTGGCTGTTACTGGCCATTGGCCTGGTGCTGCTTGCTACTCTGGTGTCAGTTCTTCGTCTGGCACTGCCTTATGCTGACAGTTATAAGGGGCAGCTGGAACAGCTGATCGCCAGTCAGTTAGGCACTGAGGTGCATATCGCCCAAATCAGTGCCGGCTGGCAGAAATCGGGGCCGGCCATGGTACTCAGTCAGTTGCAACTGGGTGGGCCAACGCA
>NZ_JAWVZF010000078.1:0-12380 GCF_033722355.1 Arsukibacterium sp.
AAGTGGGCCTTCATTTTCAACTGATGGTGGTAGGGCTAACCATGTTCAAACACAGCTTAATGGTCTCAATGGTTATTTTACTCACTGCCTGTGGCGGCGGTGGTGGCAGCTCCGGTAACACGGGCGGCGGCAGTGGTTCCGGTGGCGGATCCGGTGTGACCCCACCCACCTGGACTGCCGGCGTTTTTCCGGCAGAAAGTAATTTTAAAAATTACTGTGCCACACCGCGTACCGGTACTGATCCTTATAATAATAACCAGCCCTACCCTGATCGGGCCGGCACCAGCATGCACGAAAAGATGTGGTTGCGTTCGTGGAGCAATAACACTTACTTATGGTATCGCGAGCTGCCCGACAATAACCCGGCCAACTTCGGCTCAGTGCTGGCGTTTTTCGAACAATTAAAAACAGATGAGCTGACCGACTCCGGCGCCGAAAAGGATAACTTTCATTTTGCCCAGAGTACGGCCAGCTATCAACAACGCACGCAATCCGGGGTCAGTTCCGGTTATGGTATTACCTGGTCTTTTGGCAGCACTACCCCTCCCCGCTCGTTAATTGTGGCCTACACCGAGCCTGACTCTCCGGCAGCCAATGCCAACATATTTCGTGGCGCAGATTTACTGGAGGTCGATGGTATAGACTTTGTTAACGACAATACTCAGGCCGGCGTCAATGCGATTAATGCTGCTTTATTTCCACAAAGTGCCGGTGAACAACATGAATTTGTATTTTTAACCAGTACCGGTGAAACGCTGACGGTAACGATGACCTCAGCCAATGTTGCCAGCAGTCCGGTACAGAATGTTCAGGTACTGGACACCGCTGCCGGTAACGTCGGTTATTTACAATTTAACAGTCATATCGCGCTGGCACAGCCGCAGTTAATTGCGGCCGTTAACCGCTTTGCCAATGCTAACGTGACCGATGTGGTGCTCGATTTACGCTATAACGGTGGCGGCTTACTGGCATTGGCCTCGCAATTTGCTTATATGGTCAGTGGCGACGCGATTATTCAGGATAGGATTTTTGAGAGAACCATTTTTAATGATAAACATCCTAACCGTAATCCCGTCACCGGCCAAACGTTAAGCCCGATGCCATTTTATGGTTTTGAAATTGACTATGAAGCCGGTCGTTTAACCAGTACGCCACTGCCTGAGCTTAACCTTAACCGGATTTTTGTCTTGTCAACCGGCGATACCTGTTCGGCCAGTGAGGCCTTTATTAATGGTTTACGCGGTATTGACGTCGAGGTCATTCTGATAGGTGATCAAACCTGTGGTAAGCCATATGGGTTTTATCCAACCGATAACTGTGGCACCACCTATTTTACTATTCAGTTCAGCGGGGCCAATGCCAAAGGCTTTGGCGAATATGCTGACGGTTTTTACCCGACACCGATGCCGGTTTTTGATGCTGATGTGCAAGGTTGCCAGGTGGCCGATGATTTCTCAGCCCCGTTGGGCAATCCGGCAGAACGGATGCTGGCCAGTGCCCTGTATTATGCTGCAAACAACAACTGCCCGATAGCCGCCGCGGCCCAGAGCGTGCGGCGGCAGCAGCGCAGCAGCGACGACAGCGGCCTGAGCATTCAGCGCCGTGATCCAAGAATGCAGGCTTTCCTGCTGGAGAATAAACTTAATCAGCCAATTAAACCGGCTCAGGAGTAATAACATGGGCCGCAGATTATTTTTGAGCAGCAGCCAGCTGGCTGCTGTCTGGCTGCTGGCCGGCTGCGGGATAACCCAGGCCGAACCGCAGCCGGCCCGGCTTTCCAATATGAACCCGGCGATAAAAGCCGAGCTGCAACAAGCCATTATTAAGCTGATTGGTGGCGAGCCGGTTAAACTTGCTGACAATGCCTTTGCTGACAGCCACCAGCTGTTTATTGAACAGGCCATACTGCGCGACCCGCAAGGGCGGCCGATAATGGGCCGCCATAGTCAGCCGGCCATACTACTGGAGTTACAGCAAGCAGATGGCCAGTGCCTGTTAAGCCATCCGGCCAGCGGTCGTGCCGTAGCATTAACTGACAGTCAGTGTCAGCCTGCCGCCACAGCAGATGATTAGGTATGTGTTCTTACTGTATTTTCGGTTAATGCATTTTACCGGCTATTTTCTCAATATCCTGCTGCAACTGTTTGCGCAGCCCCAGCATGAAACCCATTTCGGCAACCACAAACAATGGGCCGACAAACAAGCCGATAATATCATCAACAAACGCCGGCTTTTTCCCTTCGTAGTAGTGGCCGATAAACTGCAACACCCAGCCAACAACAAACAGTGCCAGTGAACTGCTCAGCCAGATAATAAAAGGCTGGCTGGCTAACCATGTAGCCAGGGCAAAACAGCTGCCACTAAATAGCAGCATCACCAGACCAAAACGTAAATCCAGCCGGAAGTAAAAAATCGCCGTGGCAATAAACAGCAGCAAGGCCGGGGTGAGCATAATGCCCGCCACACTCATCAGCGGCAATGATAATAAGCTGAAAATAGCTACGACAATTAATGGTATACCAATAAAATGAGTTTTAATATTACGCTGGTCACGATGATACAGCGCATACTGGCTTAAATGTTCAGTCAGATTTTTCATCGTTACTTACTCCGGTTCGCGTAGCAATGTCAGTTAACAAAACCTAACTTAGCGAAAAACTTCCAACTTTGCCATAGGGTAATCCTGTCTCTATTGCCTTGTTACCAACCCATAACCGCTGGTCCGGTAACCCGGGTGCCATTCGCGGACGCCACTGATAAAAGGGTTATCGTGGCCCATATACTGACGGACACGCTGGTTTCGTTGCTGCTCGTCAGGGCTTACCGGGTCGAGTTTGTGCCAGGCCATAAACAGCTGCTGCTGGGCACGGGACAGAGTGAGGTTATATTTATCGGCCATATAAAAATAAATGCGGGCAATGTCACCTCTGACTAAGGCTGGCGGTTCAAATACCTGCTGTTTAAAATCGACTTTGATCGGACAGGCGCCATGGCGGTGCGGCGCAGCCGGCAGCAAGCCAAAACGGTAATGGCTGCGATCGCCATTTACCTCGCCGATAGCCGGCACCAGATTATATAAGTCCGCCTCCATCGTCTGGAACAGTCTGTCGGATTTAACGCAGTTTTTTCTGCCACCGGTTTGCCAGCACTGGCGCTGATGGCCGAAATGATAGGCTGGCATGACATGCTCCCATTCAATCCGCATCGCCCGCGGACCATTTTTACGCACCTGATAATCGCAGCTTGTCAGATCAGGAATGCCTTTATTTCCCTGCCAGCGGATCGGGCAATCACAGTAAAAACTGCTAGCATCGGGCGCGTGGATCAGTCGCGCCAGCTTTTTTGCCTGTTCGAAATTAGCCGGAGCCGCCTGAGCGGCCACGGTCAATATCAGCAACAGACCGCTGCCAAAAAATCTGAAAATATTCATTCACTACCACTTAATTCAGTGAATACTGCCGGGCGTTAACTATAACCTGACGCAATCAGCTTTAACATGCTGTTCTGCTGCTATTACAGCGCCAGATCTGGCACCTTGTGTCCCTGTTATTTATATACTGTAAACCAGTTGTCATTTTGGCGTGAAGCAACAATATTTCAGTCTGAGCACCGGGTATGCTGAACCGGTGTTAAAGGGGTCTGGTTGTCACTAACACTTCGTCGGCTTTGCTGGCGGCTCATGCACGGATGTCTTGCAAAACAATAAATGACAGGACGAAAACATGCGAGCTTTTACGTTAACTTGGCGCAGTATGCTACTTGGCATACTGCTGTTTATTACACCGCAGGCGCTGGCCGATGTTATTTTACATGCCTTCGACTGGCATTATAACGACGTCGCTAACCGGGCTGAAGAAATTAAAAATCTCGGTTACAAGGCAGTGCTGGTCGCGCCACCGCTTAAATCTAACGCCGGTAACTGTGCCTGGTGGCAACGCTATCAACCACAGGATATTAGGGTTATTGATCACTGCAAAGGCAACAAGCAGTCTTTTCAGGCGATGATTAATGCGCTGAATGACAGCAACCCGGCGCGCCGGGTCGTGGTTTACGCCGACATTGTGCTCAACCATATGGCCAATGAGCGCAATGGCGCGACCGACTTTCCCGGTCAGGCGGTGCTAAACAGCTATACCGGCAACAGCACTTATTGGAACAACCAGCGCTTGTTTGGTAATTTGACCCAGGGGTTGTTCAGCCCCTGGGATTTTAATCCGGCCAATTGCATCCAGAACTATAACGATGTCTGGCAGGTGCAGAACTGGCGGTTATGCGGCGGTAGCGGCGACAGTGGCTTACCCGACTTAAACCCGAACAGCTGGGTAATACAGCAACAGCGTACCTATCTGCAGGCCCTGAAAAGCATGGGGGTAAAAGGTTTTCGGGTTGATGCTGCCAAGCATATGACAATCTGGCATATCAACCAGATTTTCACCAGCGATATAAAAAATGGCATGTACGTATTTGGTGAAATTATTACCAGCGGCGGGGCTGGTAACAGCGAGTACAACAGTTTTCTGGCACCCTATTTACAGTACACCGACCATAAAGCCTATGATTTTCCGCTGTTTGAAAGCCTGCGCCGGGCATTTAACCCCAGTGGCAGTATGAACGAGCTGGTTGATCCGGGCGCGTACGGTCAGGCGCTGAGCAATAGCCGCGCTGTCACCTTTACCATTACTCACGATATTCCAACCAATAATGGCTTTCGCTATCTGATTATGGACCCCACCGATGAATATCTGGCTTATGCCTATATCATGGGCCGGGATGGTGGTAAACCTCTGGTATTCAGCGACAGCACCGGCACTGATAACAACCGCTGGGTTAACGCCTACCGTGCCAGCTTTATGCAACGAATGATTAATTTTCATAACCGGATGCAAGGCCAGGGCATGGAAGTGCTGGCGTCAAGCAACTGCGCTATTTTATTCCGCCGCGGCCAGCAGGGTGTGGTAGGTATTAATAAATGTGGCGGTCAGGTCACCTTTAACGTAAATACCCATAACCGCTTTTACTGGTACCGGACTTACCGGGATGCACTTACTGGAGCGGCAACCTTCAGTATTGGTGGCAGTAACCATAGTTTCAGCATTCCGGCCCGTCAGGCCAGAATGTGGTATGCCGATTAACAGCAAGCGGGGAAATGCTGGGCTTTTTTCACAAACTATGGCAGGCTGAATATCGCAGTTTCAGGAGCCGCCGATGAAAAAAGCCTTTGCCGCCACTAAACGAACAATCTTGTTGTCTGCCGTATCATTATTAGCGCTGACCGCTGTTAGCGCCTGTATTGAACCTACACCGGATGCCCGTCAGCAGCAACTTATTGCCAGTCTGGCTGAACCACAACGTCAGTTATTTGAGCAGGGCCAGCAGAAAGCTTACGGCTGCGCGGCTTGCCATGGCCGCGAGGGCAATTCGAGCCATCCAGATTATCCCAGCCTGGCAGGGCGCCCGGCAGCTGAATTAAGTCATGCGTTACAGGCTTACAAGAGTGGTCAACGGAAACATGCGTTAATGACGCCTCAGGCCCGTGGCTTAACTGATGCGGATATTACTGCCCTCGCTTATTACTTCTCACTGCAAAACCCCGCAGGATCAGCGGCGATCGCCTACTGAACCGATTGCTACACAGCTCCAGCTTAACTTAACATGTCGCTAAAAAAAACAGGGCAGCCATTGGCTGCCCTGAGATCAATTCAGCATCCTGACAGGCTCACTATTTCGCATCGCCTATTGTCATCTGGCTATGCATAACCACGCCCTGCTCATCAATATCCATCGTGGCCTGAACCTGCATCTGCATCTCTGTTAATGAACTGAACTCGTCAGGAACTGGCTGGCCACTGGCTTGCATCGCCTGTGCCATAGTGCCAAAGAACCGCGCATAGTCCATGCCAAAACTTAACATGCCATTTTTCGCTATCGGCTGCTCAATCACTGCTTTTGCCTGAGCGGTTCCCTTATCACCGGCATAGACCACCAGATGTGAGTCGCTGACCTGCAAAACCGGGGTCACGCCAAAGGCATCGAGCATTGGCAATACCGTATTCAGTGGCAGCTCTTCACCATCAGCCGGCAAGGCAATTTCAGCCATACCGGGGACCATGGCCTTTAAACCTTCCAGATAGCTGCGGGCATTTTTAGCAGTCACACTCAGCATGGCATCAACAGCGGATACCTGCATAGTGTTTGGATCCAGTACCAGGTCATTAATAGTTACGGACGCACCCTGTACACTGTGCACCATAGCACCCGCTGCCAGCATCGCCATCGGGTTAGTCTGTTGCATTTTTTGCTGTAGTTCTGCCAGTTGCGGACATTGATACGCCGGTTGGGTTAAACCACGCCACAGCTTGGTGACTGCAGGCGCGAACTCGGCCATATCAAGTCCCAGTGCAAAACTGAATATGGCGTCATTAAGGCCATTTGCAATATGATCAGGAACAAAGCCACGCATACTGCTCAGCGTGTTAATCGTTTCTTTATTCGACGTCGGCAACAGCATCTTGCCCCGGACATGACTTTGCTCACTGGCTTTACTGGTA
This sequence comes from Arsukibacterium sp., assembly GCF_033722355.1. Lineage (GTDB taxonomy): Bacteria > Pseudomonadota > Gammaproteobacteria > Enterobacterales > Alteromonadaceae > Alishewanella. Next base: position 6,549 of record NZ_JAWVZF010000078.1, read on the forward strand.
ATTTTGCTATCGAAATAAACGCCTGGCCAGCTGGTGGTAATACTGGTTAAATCCTGCTGACATTCAGCAGTGCGCCAGGGCTCCATGGCAGCAACAAACTGCGGGCTGGCCATCAGCTGAATATCATTTGCCAGCCGGTTGCCAGCGGTCGTTGTCAGCCCGGTGACCAGCTGCTGAAAACTGATAAAGCCGACCGCATTAGGGTTTAAATTATAGTTTTCGATGATGGTTGCCAGTTGGTTATCACTCAGAATACTGCGCTCTGGTTTTACCGCCAGCAACGCCAGCTCGCGGGTTTGTTCACCCTGAGTTGGCAACAGCAATGTCATATTACCCCAGCCGTCGGCTACCGACACCAGTAACTCAACCTGATATTCGCCAAAACTAAAAGGGTAAGAGCGAAAGCCGCCATCCGCACCGGGAATAGCCTGATGACTTATACCACTGGCTTCCTCGGCCCGGTCAAATAATTTCCAGAATGCGGCTTCGTTTGCCAGTTCAACCCGCATCACAGGCGATAAACCCACCATATAATTTAGCGAGCGCACCTGAGATTTTATCCCGGTAATCACTTCCAGCTGCTCCGGTTGCGCCAGTGCCCGCATATATTCACCGGCTAAATTCAGGACAAAACGCCACTGTGGCTCGTCAGTATTGGCGGCAAGTTCTGCCAACTGTTGCTGACTGGCTTCGCTGTAATAATCGGGGCTTACCCCAAAAGCATTCAAATAGGCAATAAAATCAACCGGCTCCAGCTGCGCCGATAAAAATACAGTGTCGGCAGGCACAAATTCCAGCGCCGGGTGGTCAACAACGGCGCCGTCTTTCCCGGTAAATTTAACATAGCCATAAATCGCGCCGGCAATAATGGCCACCGCAACGAGTAATTTACGCATCACTGACTCCTTGATATTGTTATTAAATCCTGCCCTTTCGTTTTGGGCTGTACAGCTGCATACTGCAAATTGCGGCAAAATCGGTTTGCCTGACGCCTGGCATCTCAGCAGTTTTAACCGCACTGATATTACATTCTTAACTGCTTAATAACAATGTTGTCGTAACAGCTTTTAGCCGCTGACAATGCTAATGCTATACTGCAGCGTCATTCGTCGCTGCTAAACAGCGCCAGTAAATCCGCCGCCTGACCCTGCCAGACCTGCCCTTTACTGCCACCTAATAACTGATCGGCAAGACCTTGCTTAAAGCTCTGTAATTGCTGAACTTTTTCTTCTACTGTATTGCGAGCTATCAGTTTGTAGACAAACACTGCTTTATCCTGACCAATCCGATGTGCCCGATCTGTTGCCTGCTGTTCCGCAGCCGGGTTCCACCACGGATCATAGTGAATAACGGTATCGGCTGCGGTCAGGTTTAGGCCTGTACCGCCGGCTTTCAGACTGATTAAAAATACCTCGGTTTCACCGTTCTGAAAGGCATCAATCTGAGTCTGGCGCTGTTTAGTCTGGCCGGTGAGCTTGCTGTAACTGATGCCCATAAACTGCAGCTCCTGTTCAATCAGATGCAGCATACTGGCAAACTGACTAAACAACAGAATACGCCTGCCCTCTTCCAGCATTTCGGGTAAGGTGTCTCGCAGCCATTGTAACTTGGCATTATGGCGTACGCTTTGTGCCTGCTCTATTGGCACCAGCCGGGCATCGCAACACACCTGACGCAGCTTTAATAACGCATCTAAAAACTCGATCTGGCTGGCCGCAACGCCTTTGCGGACAAACAGCTCCCGGACCTTTGTCTCCATAATCAAGCGGATACTTTCATACAGATTTCGCTGATCAGCTTCCAGCTCCAGCAACTGCAGTATTTCTGTTTTTTCCGGTAGTTCAGTGGCAACCTGGTTTTTAGTCCGGCGCAGCATAAAGGGGGCTATTTTCTGACGCAGCACCCGTGCCCGCTCTGTATCGCCGTGCTTTTCAATCGGTTTACGGTATACCTGACTAAAATGCTGCTCGGTACCCAGTAAACCCGGCAATACAAAATCAAACAGTGATTTTAATTCGCCCAGATGGTTTTCCAGAGGCGTGCCGGTTAGCGCCAGGCTGAAATCGCGATGCAATGCCCTGACACTCTGGGCAGCCTGACTGCCGGCATTTTTAATGTGCTGAGCTTCATCCAGTACCACTACACTGAAACGATGCTGGCGGTATAAGGCGATATCGCGCACCAGCAACGGATAGCTGGTCACAATAAGCTGGTAATTGACCAGTTCCTCAAACAATGGCCGACGTTTCGGACCATATACCTGAAGTACTTTTAAATCCGGGGTAAAGCGGCGGGCTTCCTGCTGCCAGTTCCCCAGCAAACTGGTAGGACAGACAATTAATGCCGGATGCTGCAGCTCGCCCTGTTGATACTGCTTTAAAATAAAACTGAGGGTTTGCAGGGTTTTACCCAGGCCCATATCGTCAGCCAGTACCCCACCCAGGCCATATTGTTTTAAGAAGCTCAGCCAGTTTAAGCCCTGCTGCTGATAGCCACGTAAAGTTGCCTGTAAGTTGGCCGGCAGCGACACATCAGTAATGCCGCTGAAATTATGCAGTTGCTGATTGAGACTAGCCAGCCGGTTGGCATTTAAGTACTGGATTTCAGCCGCACCAGGCGGCGGCAGAATGGCGGCTTTGTAATCAGGTAATTCAAGGGTCAGCGGTGCTTTATGCATATTCAGCAGCTCGACGATGGTATCGATAAGCGGCTGAATTAAGGTCATTGGCAGTGCCAGCTTGCCCTGCGGTAAACTGAGCCAGATCTGCTGGTTATCGCTCGGCAAGCCATTCTGGCGCAGCCACTGGCTGATAAGTGGCAGCAGCGGTACCTGCTGGCCGTCAATGTCTACCTGAATACCAAGCTCAAAACCGCTTTGCCTGCCATCTTTTACCTGCAGATACGGGGTGGCTGCCAGAATATCCAGATTGAAATCGCTGGCCTGCTCAACCAGCCAGCCGTCATCACGCAAGCTGTCAAGCTGCTGCAGCAAGGGTTGCCACAATTCCGGGTTATCGGGACCATCGCCGACACCAAAGGCGGCCAGCTGGGTATGCGGAGCAGGTAAGGGAGGCAGGCTGTGCAGCTCCAGCTCAAGTAGCACCTCGAGCGCCGCCGTTTCTGTAGCCCGCTGCCGCTTGACAAAATAAGTACCGGTATCCTGCCGGACTTCGGTTTGCGACGCCTGTAAATCCAGCGGTAGCCGATGTTTATCATAGTCAAAACTGAGTATCGCAACCGGCTCCGGCCGCCCTTTATTATGACGTGGTAACATTTTTAACTGCAGCACCGGCGTGGGTGTAACATTAACTTGCTCAACGTCCAGCCCTGCCGGCATCGGCAGGCTGATTTTCGGTAATAACTGCTGCAGACGGCCCAACCGGCTTTGCAACAGGTGAGCAGGCGCAGGCGGCATCTTTGACAACAGTTTCAGCTCCCGGCCGCTTAACGGGGTGTTCAGTCGTCCCAGCTGATAATGTTCGGTATCGAGGTAACAGGGCGGATCGGTGAATACCAACACACTGTTGTGATCATTCCCTATCTTCCAGCCTAACTGCTGGCCGGCTTTGCTGCTGTGCCAGCTTAATTCCAGTGGGCGTGGCTCGCCCCAGCTCAGCGGATAACGCGCCTCACTGAACATACAACGCTCTGTTGCCAGTAATTGTTGCAGTAACTGGTAGCCCCAGCTGTCTTCCAGCACTGACTGGTCGGCCAGGTTGTGGCTGCGGAACAAAGTTAACAGCTGATAGTCACTCTCCGTTAACCAGGCCGGTGGCTGCGGACTGACCAAATCGTACTTGCCGATGGCCTGGCCCTTGGTAAAGCCGCCTTTTTTCATTGGTCTGACCCGACGCGGATACAACTGCAATCCGGCCTGACCGTAGCTTAGTAAGTACAGCACCGTATCTCCGCTGTCGTCACGGCGGGGTTGCTGCAACTGCTCCAGTTCGTTAAACCAGCTGTCCAGTTTCAGCTGGGGCAGTTGTTTTATCCGCAGCTGTTGCTGAGCATAATCGCGTTTTAACCTTAAAAGTACCGCCAGAGTATGCTTGCAGCGATGGCCCACCGGACAACTGCAACTATCGCGCAACACCCAGCCATCTTCTTTCTGCGCCAACACGATATTCTGCCGGTACGGTGCAAAACCCGCCCCCCAGACCTGGGCGCTTACCTGGCTTAAATCATCGTTGTACTCCAGCTTAACCACTTTGCCGGCCTGCAAATATGCGCGGGCCCGATGCATGGTCGTACTGTCAAACCATTGCAATAAGCGGTTTTCATCCAGGGGAAAAACATGCTGTTCAGTCGGGCTGCTCAAAATAGTGTTAACTCATCCTGAAATGCGTTCTGGTAGCCGCGTTTAGCCCGCCGCCACCGAAAACCTCCATGCTAGCTTACTTTGGCAGCAGACCAAAGCGTCTTTGTGGATTGTCGGTGGTTTTTCAGCAAATTCGTTAGCCGGTTGCCCTGGCCGGACAGTCAGGCAGCACCCGCTAAAAATAATAATCCAGACTCAGTTCCAGATAGTCGTCCTGACGCAGATTATACAAAACATCAGTGACATCATCGGTCTGAAACAGCCAGGCATTCAGTCGCAACCGCAGGCTGTTAGTCAACCGCATAGAGGCTTCCAGTCTGGCACTGCGGCTGCTGCTGCGATCAAGATCCTGCAATATGCCAAACAATATTGCACTGCCTGCCACATCATTCAGTGCCAGGCGCCAGCCCACAAACATATCATTCTGGCCAATAGCGGTCGCCTGCAGACCGCGACTGTCATATTGATACTCGGCTAACCAGCCTAAATCCCAGTTCTGGTTAAATACGCCAACCCGGGTGTACTCAAAGCCTGCAGTGGCCGCCGCAAACTCCTGCGGGCCGCTGCGCCGGTAAATACTTTCCAGTTTCCACAACCAATCACCACTGACATACTGGGCATCAACGCCAAATTGTTGCATCTGAAAATAGTAAGGCTGCAGCCGCTGAGTGTCAGCGAGCGGAATAAGCAGCGGTTCGCGGCTGTTACCGGCAAAATAACTGAGTCCCAAATCCACTGAACTGAAGCGTTGTGACCAACGCAGCGCAACATCCAGATTATGGCGCTGGTCATCCGATTCATACCGGGCAATATCATGGTCAACCGGCCAGGGCGCCGTCAGCCGGCCAGCGGGATCGGCAAATAACCGCTCGCGAAAATAAGGTAATAAATACAGCTCCAGCGTGCCGGCGCTGTTCCATCCTTTAAAGCTCAGCATCGGCTGGCCCAGCCGGGTTTCCATGTCCACGCCGCCTACCATATCAACCTGGTTGATGACGTCAACCAGCCGCTGGGATTCACTGACACCCCAGAATACAATGTCATTGCCGGCTTTAATCTCCCAGCTGCGGGCAGCATAGCGCCAGTAAGCCTGACGCAGATCCAGCAAATTGCTGGCGCTGTCACGCTGGTGCCAGCGCAAAAACGGTGTCAGCTGAAAACTGTGGACAGCAGCGTCATCCTGCCATGACCAGTCAGCCAGCAGACTCAGCAGGGTATGGGCGCGAGCATCGTCAGCCTCACCACTTTCAGGAAAATATCGTTGCTGCGCCGTGATCTGGTATTGCTGGCGTAAACTGAATCCGTCCGCAGGCGGGGTCTGGTCTGCTCCAGACGCTGTCGATACTGCGACGCTGACTGCCACAGGGTCAGCCACTTTGGACACCGGCGTTTGCTGCGCGTCAACGCTGACCGGCTCTGTGACCACTACCGGCGTCGGATCAGGTGATTGTCCGGCAGGGATTGGCGTCATTGCTGGCGGCGTACCGGCAATTGTTGCCGGCGCGGCAGCTGAT
>NZ_JAWVZF010000079.1:0-12338 GCF_033722355.1 Arsukibacterium sp.
CAACCCTTCCTGTTTCATAGCATTTGCTCCGTTTACCTCAATTGCGGTTTACTGGATGTACGCTGGATGTGTCAGAAAGTAGAAGCCGCCTATAAGCAGGATAAGGTAGCGATTAATGCTGCTGAAGGATTTATCCGCCAGCTTATCGGCTGGCGTGAATACGTCAGGGGCCTGTACTGGTTACTGATGCCGGACTATAAAAACCGCAACTTTCTTAATGCGAAACGACCACTGCCAGGCTATTACTGGGATGGCAAAACTAAAATGCGCTGTATGCAACAGGCTATCAGTCATACTCTGACTCATGCTTACTCGCACCATATCCAGCGACTGATGGTTACCGGCAATTTTGCCCTGTTAGCCGGCCTTGATGTAACAGAAGTGACTGACTGGTATCTGGCAGTGTATGCCGATGCCTACGAATGGGTAGAATTACCGAACACTCTTGGCATGGCTTTATATGCCGATGAAGGAGTGTTAGCGTCTAAACCTTACGCCGCCAGTGGCGCTTATATCAATCGGATGAGCAATTACTGCCAGCACTGTCATTACAAGGTAAAAGACAGCACCGGCGATGATGCCTGTCCGTTTAATGTGCTGTACTGGGATTTTCTGGCCCGACATGAGCAACAGCTTGGCAGCAATGCCAGAATGCAGCTGGCTTATAAGAACTGGTTTAACAAAGAGCCAGCACAACAACAGGCGTTAAGGGATAAAGCTGCAGATTATCTGATTAAACTGGAGCAGCTATGACCCGGCTGATTTTACTGGATCAGGCGCTGCGGCTGCATGACAACCCGCTGCTGTGGCAGGGTGCTGATGCAAAGAGCAATCAGCAGCGCCAGCCATCAGTCGCAGTGGTCTGCCTGGATACTGACGCTTTCTTTGGCCAGCAATATGGCTTAGCCCGTGCCAGCCTGCTGCGGCTGCAGCAACACTGGCGGCTGATTGCTGATACAAAAAGGCGCCTGGCAGATTTTAATATCGGGTTAGTAACCTTATTTGGTCAGCCAGCGTCTGAATTAACGGCGCTGGCGAGCGCCGTTAACGCCAGCCACATTGTCACGGCGACACCCACCGGTTATCGTGAACAGCAAACTATCGATGCTCTGAGCAAGCGCTATCAGGTTGCCACGCTGGACATAAACAGTCTGTTTAGCATTACCACGTTAACCCCGGAACTTAACAGTTTTCCCGACAGTTTCAGTGCGTTCCGCAAACAGCACGAACCGTTGCTTAAAGTCGCACCATCGCTGGCTGAATATCAGCCGCAACCTGGTCAGCGCTGGCTGACGCCCGCAGAAACCAGTGCCTATTGCGAGAACTTCAATCAGTTAGCTGCATTTAGTCAGCCATCAAACCCGCCCGGCAGTAATGAACAGCAAGCGTTACAACGGCTGGATGACTATATCTGGCAGCAACAGGCAATCAGGCATTACAAAAACAGCCGTAACGACTTACAAGGCGACTACTATGCCAGCAAGTTCTCGGCAGCGCTGGCAACTGGCTGTCTGTCAGTCCGCTATTGCTGGCAGCAGATTCTGCAGTATGAACAACAGTATCAGGCCAATGATTCTACCTACTGGCTAAAGTTTGAGTTGTTGTGGCGGGAATTTTTCCGCTGGCAATTTCGTAAATACCGCAATGCCTGGTTCAGTAAAAACGCGATAAAAGGCGAACCGGACTTCAGTCCGCCCAGCCTGACAGAGACTGAGCAAAACCACTTCAAAAACTGGTGCACGGCAACAACCGGCGTACCCTTTATTGATGCCAATATGCGCCTGCTGAACACCACTGGCCTGATGAGTAACCGCGGGCGGCAGAATGTTGCCAGTTACCTTATTCATGATCTTGGCATCGACTGGCGACTGGGCGCAGCGTACTTTGAACAGCGTCTGCTTGATTATGATGTCGCCAGCAACTGGGGCAACTGGGCCTATATAGCCGGTAATGGTAATAGTAGTGAGCGGCAGTTTAACGTCATTAAGCAAGCGCTGAGCTATGACACTAACGGTGATTTTGTCCGTGCCATGCTGCCTGAACTCTCGGCTGCGGGTAGTCTTATCCACCGGCCCGCCAGTCATGTTAAGCTCCCGGAACATTGGCAAAGCTGGCTGTCTAAGCTGACTGATAAAATAACCTGAACAGATGACCAGCCTGGTGTGGTTTAAACGGGATTTAAGGCTGGAGGATCATCAGCCATTATGGCATGCCGCCAGACAGGGTCCGGTGCTGCCGGTTTACATTATTGAACCCGATTACTGGCAACAACCCGATGTCTCACTGCGTCACTGGCAGTATCTGGCGCCGGCACTTGAGCAGCTTAACCAGCAGCTCAGTGCACTGGGGCAGCCGTTAGTCATTGTTAAAGGTGCCGCTACCGTAATGCTGCGGCAACTTTGCCAGCGATACGCCATTACCGGGGTATTCAGCCATCAGGAAACCGGTAACCTGTGGACCTATCAGCGCGACCTGGCCGTAGGCCGTTTACTAAAAAGCCTGCAAATCCCGTGGCGCCAATATCAGCAATTTGCCGTGTTTCGTCATTTAAAAAACCGTGATAACTGGTTTGAACTGACAGACAGCTGGCTTAAATCGTCGCTGTGCCCCACCCCTAATGCTCTACCAAGGTTAACCACAGCCGCTGATCATTTGGTGGCACTGGCCCCACAGCGTGCTATCGACCTGCCAGCTATTCGTTTATTACAACAGCCGGCCGAGGCCGCAAATATATTCAGTGGTTTTCTCAGCCGCCGCAGCCGTCATTACCGGCAGCATATTTCAATAGCGGCTAAAGCCGGCAGCAGCTGCTCGCGCTTAAGCCCCTGTATCAGTTATGGTCAACTAAGCCTGCGTCAGTTGCAACAGCATAGTTTGCTGGCAATAAAGCAGCAAAACGATGGCTGGCACAAACAGGGGTTACAGGCGTTTTTCAGTCGATTACGCTGGCATTGTCATTTCATTCAAAAACTGGAAGATGAACCGGCAATCGAGTTTTTTAATATGCACCGTGGTTTTGATGGTATGCGTGAAACCGATTTTAACCCCGAATTCTTTAATGCCTGGCGTATGGGTTTTACAGGCTTTCCGTTAATAGACGCGGCGATGCGCTGCCTGCTGGCAACCGGCTGGCTGCATTTTCGTGGCAGAGCCATGCTGGTGGCATTTGCGACTTATCATTTATGGCTGCACTGGCGGCCGGTTGCGCTGCATCTTGCACAGTGTTTTGTTGACTATGAACCCGGTATTCATTACCCACAAATTCAAATGCAGGCAGGCACTACAGGCATTAACCCCAACCGGATGTATAACCCAATTAAACAAAGCCAGCAGAAAGATCCGGATGGTCAGTTTATCCGGCGCTGGCTGCCAGAGCTGCAACGACTCCCAGACAGCTGGCTGCATACCCCATGGCTGATGCCGGGCGCTTTGCAACAGCAGTATGGCTGTGTTATCGGCCGCGACTACCCTGCGCCGGTTGTTGATCCAGAGCATGCGAGTCAGCAGGCGAGAGCCAAGCTGAAAAGCTGGTTATTAAGCCAGCCTCAGAACGACTGGCAACAACAAAAAATAGCCGTGATGACACGCCATGCCAGTCGCCGGCGGCCAGTTGTCAGAATTGAAGCAAAAAACAGGGATCAACTGAGTTTTGACTGGTAGTACATTGCCCGGAATTTGCTAAATAGCCTCTTCATCTTCTTCGCCGGTTCGAATTCGGATAACTCGTTCCACTTCAAACACAAATATTTTACCATCACCTATTCTGCCGGTCTGGGCGGTTTTCATGATGGCTTCCACGCAGCGCTCAACCAGCTCCTCGCCAACCACAATTTCCAGCTTAACCTTTGGCAGAAAGTCGACCATGTATTCTGCACCACGATATAACTCAGTGTGGCCTTTTTGCCGGCCAAAGCCTTTTACTTCTGTTACCGTCATACCGGTTATATTGATATCGGCTAATGCTTCACGCACATCATCCAGTTTAAAAGGCTTAATAATGGCTTCAATTTTTTTCATCACGGTTTCCGTAGCTTAGGCCAGAAGATAGCGCCAGTATAATATAAGCCACCGCCCGCATCAGCTTTTTAACACTAATTAGTTGATCCTATTGTAGTCAGATACGTTAAGATAATGTGCACTTTCAACTAAGGGCTGAGCAAAATGCAGGCAGAACATATTATTGCCCAAATGCGGGTGTTACCAGAAATCGATACTGATAATGAAATTAACCGTCGGGTGAAGTTTATTAAGCAGCGCTTACTAAGCGCAGGGATGACCAGCCTGGTCCTGGGGATCAGCGGTGGGGTTGACTCAACCACCTGTGGCCGGCTGGCTCAGTTAGCAGTAGATGAATTAAATAAAGAGCAAGGTGGCGGTTATCAGTTTATCGCCGTGCGGCTGCCTTATGGCTCGCAACACGATGAGGAAGAAGCACAACTTGCCGTCCGTTTTATCAAACCAACTAAGGCGATCACAGTTAATATAAAGGATGCCGCTGATGCAATACATCACAGCACACTGGCAGCGCTTGACTACAGCACAGGCAATGAAGCTAAAGCAGATTTTGCCAAAGGAAATGTCAAAGCCCGCTGTCGGATGATAGCTCAGTATCATATCGCCGCGCTGCACCATGGCCTGGTGTTAGGTACCGATCATTCAGCAGAAAATATTACCGGTTTTTATACCAAGTGGGGCGATGGGGCCTGTGATTTAGCCCCGTTATTTGGTTTAAGTAAACGGCAGGTTCGTGCCATAGCCGCCAGACTCGGTGCACCTGAGCTGTTAGTCGGCAAAATCCCGACAGCTGATCTGGAATGCCTGAGCCCGCAAAAAGCCGATGAGGCAGCACTGGGATTAACCTATGATCAGATTGATGACTTTCTGGAAGGAAAGCAGGTATCTGACGATGTCCGCGAACGCCTAATCAATATCTATCTGAAAACACAACATAAGCGGGATCCTATTCCCACTATTTACGATTAGCTGCCCGGTTATTAACTGCAAATCCGAACGCCAGTAGCCGCTGGCGCCGCAGTTTAAATCCAGTTTTTAATACACTTTATAAATATCATTGCTACACTTTGATTACTTACGATAACTTATAAGGTGGGCAATAATGAAACCCTGCTTAAGGCAGAGCGGGCTGACTTTACTGGAGCTTTTGCTGGGGCTGGCAATTCTGGCTATTCTGCTGCAAATAGCTTTACCGGCGATGGCCGAGCTGATTAATAAGCAGCGGGCGGGTAGTTATATGCAGCAGTTCAGCCGCCACCTCGGCTATGCCCGGATCCAGGCTGCCAACAGTCAGCAGCCGGTCAGATTGTGTCCGCTTTCAGGTAACGAATGCCAAAATGACTGGCGTACTTTTCCTTTAGTGCTGAGCTTAATTAATCCACATAACGGTACCGAATTTGTATTGCGGCAACTCCCGCCTGTGTTTAGCCAGCACCGGTTAAAGTATAACCGCAGCCAACTACAGTTCCGTCGTGATGGCAGTTTAAATGCGCTGGAGAATGGCAGTTTTTACTATTGCCCGCAGCCGTCTTTTAACTGGCATTATAAGTTGGTGCTGAATCAGGCGGGGCGTAACCGTCTGACCTTTCATCAAACTCCCTGCCCCGGCTAATCCCAGCAGGATAACGACGATTGCTGGCTTCGATTGCGCGAACCGGTATGGTCTAGCGTAAAAATCAGACAGTCCCGGTCCGCTGTTTGTGCCCCCTGAGCCCGTGCTGTCAGCTCAAAACTGCTGTTATCATCAAGCCTAACCTGCAACTTATAGCGACCGGTACTGCTGCTGCCATCGGCTGCGACGCCCAGCAGTAGCAGATTATCAGTATAGCTGCCATGATCAGCCAGTTGCCTTTCCTGGATATTTGCCGCACTGAGTAATAATCTGCTGGCTTCGGCACGATATGTTTTCAGTACATACTGCTGATAAGCAGGGTAAGCTATGGCACTGATTATGCCGATTACCGCCACCGTAACCATTAACTCTATTAAGCTGAAGCCCGGGCAGATAATATTGAGATAGCGATGGGTGTTCCGCCGACAATGGTGAGGGTTAAATATGGGTAATAGAAACATTAGTGCGCTCCTGTCTCTTGCCGGTAAGTAGCCAGTTTCAGCCATCGCGGAAACTGATCAAGTTGCAGTGGCTCAGTGCAGTCAGCACAGGCGGGCGATATCATCTTAAGATCAGTCAATACCGGCTGCTGTTGCTGCTGATCATCTAGTACCAGACTGGCAGAACCATCAGCCTGTTGCTGCAAAGTCAGCTGTCCCAGAGCATTTAGCAGCCGAAAACGCCGCTGGTTATATACCAGGCCGGCGCTATGCAAATTCATCGCCACCAGACTGTGTTCAGCATTCTGACCCGCACATTCGGTAGCACTGAAGTTTTGGGTTGCGACGGCACTGTATATTACCCCCGCAACCACTTTGGGTGGCTGGGTCACCTGGCCTGCCAGCCTGGCCCACCAACCGGCACTATCCACAATGGCCAGCCATTGTTCATGGCTCAACCCATGCTCGTGCTCAGCTGCTGTTAATAAAGTACGGTCCAACAACGTCCCGAACCGAACGGGTTCCGGGGCAGATTCATTCAGAAAATGCGGCAGCCGCAACGCGACCAGGGCATCTTCCCCGCTGATAATGTTTCTGGCGATCAGTAACAAAAGACGATGCCGGCCACTTACATTATCCGGGCGCAACGGTAATGGTAAGCTGACATCAAATACACCCGCACTGCCAATAAAACGCCAGTCAGGGTGACTGAGGTCTGCCAGCCACTCAGTGGTGCCAAATCCGGCAGAGGTGATCCTGGTTAACCAAATCCGTCCCATGACATCGGTACTGATAAGTTGATCAGTAAAACCATCATAGTTACTGTCTACCGGAGCCGGACCAATATAAAAAGGCGCGGCCATGCCGGTATGCTCAGCCTGTGGCCAGACACTGACTGAGTCCAGCAGGATAGCACTGTCAGTTGAATAGAGTGTCAGCTGGCCAGCACCATCAAGTTCCTGCTGGTGCACAACGCGTTGCAAAGGTCCAACATGACTTGGCCCTGCCAATTCCAGGACACGGGGTTCGATCGGCTGGCGCCAGCAATCGGGTGTTAACGCCAGCACACTGAAGCAAAATACAGCCGCGGCCAGCAAACTCAATAGTAAAATCGCCAGTAGCGGGCTTAATCTGACAAAAGGGTTGACCTGCTGAGGTGTTTTTTGGGCTGCCACGGCCTTGCGGGGTTGGTTACTCTGCATAACGCACCTCACTGTCAGCAATTCGCTGGCGCAGTAACATCGAATGGTAGCTGGTCGCAAAACGGTTATCGTCAGACAACGAACGGGTTGCCAGGGTCAGTAAATCACATTCGATGACTGACTCAGACCAGACCGCATAGCTGGCAGGACAACGACCCGATAGTGTGAACTCCGCTTCGCTGCTGTTATCGCGTACGGCACGGACTGAACTCAGGTGTAACATCAGGGCGCGCTGTTCAAACAATAGTTGCTGCTGGGCCGCCTGTGCTGATTTAATACTCATCTGACTGATAAATAAATTGGTGCTGACAATTAACAACATCACCAGCAGAAAAATTAAAGCGCTTATCAGCGCTATACCACGTTGCCGCATAAAACCTCCCTGTCTCAGGTAGTGTCTCAGTTAATCAAGTTACTGCACTTGGTATTTAAGCCCGTTATTGCCGCTCCAGAACGCAGATACTGGCAATGATTAAAAAGTGGCGTTATTAAAGTACACACTGCCGGCCAGCAACAGACGCCGGTAATGGTCACCCGGCGCGTCAAAACGCTGAACTCCCATCTGATATGTTTGTTGATTAACGTAACCGGGATCAGGCATCAGGCTACGAAGCAGAATATAAAACCGGATACTGACAATATGACCCTGTTGCTGCTGCCAGTGTGCACTGGTCATTAACGAGGTTGGTAACGTATAATTTAAACGGCCGTCGAGGTTAGTATCAATACCAAATTCAAAATGCAGCCGCTCAACACCATCTATTACCGAGTCCGTTGCTATTCTTGCCATTCCGCTGGTCGAGCGAACCAGTCGCTTGCGCATTAACACCGGCACTGTCTGATCATCAAGGCGCTGGTATTGAATATAAAAAACTAAATGCTGATAGGGGTAAAACAGGTTTTCAGCAGCAAGCCCCGCACTATCCTGATGAACAATCCGACTTTGCTGCCAGTGCGGCGCAATATAAAAGCGGTTTGACCGCAACTCCTCCCGGGTTACCGCCAGGCCAATGGCCCGCTTTAACTGCAGTATTTCACTGTCAGGCACCAGCGAAGTCAGGCAATTTAACTGGCGACCAGCTACGGCAACTTTGGCATACAGACTGGCAAACTTTTCACCGTTAACCGGAAAGCTGCCACTGTCCAGTCCGTCCTCTGCGCAGTCAGGCGCCGGTGATGCGATATCAACGGCAGCACCAGCAATATCACTCAGACCAACACCCCCCCAGAAGCCACTATTCTGTAATTCGTTATGAATCAGATTCAGCGCCAGCTGACCACTTTGCTGCAACTGGGCTAATTGCTGACTTTGCCGCGATGACACGCTAAGACTGGTAAATATCTGTATCGTGAAGCCAAGCAGCAGCAAGCCAAGCAACATGGCAATTAACAGTTCTACCAGTGAAAAACCACGGGCCGGCATCATTAGGGCATCCCGGCGGTTAAAGCCAACCCTGAGCGGCCCGCTCCTGCCTCACAGCTTATACTGGTAGCACTGCCGGCATTAGCGCGTTGTTGCCAACTGGCTTGTAACTGCAGCTGGTTATCAGCAAACTGTAAACAGAATTTTGGCGCAAAGAGCGCAAGGGTAGTGTTGTTGTTCAGATTCTGCTGCCACAGTTGTTGCCAGCGGCCCAGCTGATAGTCACGCAACTCCGTACTGCTGCATAAAACGGTTGCTGAACACGCTGGCAGTTCAATCTGGCTGACAGCACTTAGTTCAACGGAAAAAGCGGGTTGGTTGTTAAGACTGGCAGCAAGCTCCTGCACTAATGCCGCACTTAACGCTACCGCGGTGGTTCGCTGGGTAGCGTCGATCACATACTTTAAAGCCAGGGTTTGCCCGGCCAGTACACCAAGCAACCCTATTTTTAAAATCAGTAAGGTAATGAGAACTTCAACAAGGCTAAAACCGCGTTGCAACTGCATGTCCGTATGCCATAGTTAATATATTTAACTATAAAGTTACAACAATATTTCAAAAGATCAAATTTATGTGAACTTTATTACCAGCATTCATCGACCGCAGCAGCAAGACTGGCATTATTCACCAACTTGGTTCCGGCTTGATTGATCCCAAGTATCGTACATCCAGTGTCATTGGCCTGGGGTCCAGTCGCCGTAGCTGTAATGGTAAAAGTACGTGCTCCCTGAACACTACTGTATGTATAAGTATCAGCAGTATCGGCCCTGCACTGCAATGCTGGCAGGGCGAAATCTTCAGAGTCGTACCTCATAAACTGAGTGTAATTTCGTTCCATAAATTGTGATAATTCCATCAGACAAGCCTGAGCAGCTGCCCGATTGGAACGCAGAACATAATCACGGTAAGAAGGGTAGGCAACTGACGCCAGAATACCGACGATCACTACCACTATCATTACCTCTATCAGAGAAAATCCTGTTTGTTTATTACCGTTCATTCGTTAATTCTCTCCAGGTCAGACGACGTCCAAGTGCTTCGACATTTATTGGCCGGCTTGGTGGCGTCGACGCATCACCCTGGCCTGACACTTCAGTGTATATAGGGTCACCATTGGCATCTTCAGTTTTAATAACTGTATAACCCACGGTAGGTGACTCTGTTTTTACCCCGCTGGTTGGCACACCGTCTGAGAAATTATTTGTATTAAAGAAATTGCGTTTCAAACGGCCACCTAAAAAGGGATCTATTGCCATTCTCCAGCTGATACCGCCTGCTTTACAGGGATCATCTTCCGGTTTCAACGTATTAATAACTAATACGTTGTCAATCATCAATGGCGGTAATACAACCCGCTCTCCCCCGGCACCCAGGTCAATATACCAGCCTTTTTCGCTATCCACTAACGCAGTGCTTTCCTCCAGCGCCCGGAAATCACCAGATTCCTGATAGCTTCTGGCTTTTAAATTACTTCGGGTCAAGGTGATCGTGCTGTTGCTTGCATCAGTTTGATCTACGAAGCCATAAATTGTTTGCTGGTTGGTATTAAGCTTATCGGCAACAGATAAATATGTGCCAGTGCCAAACATTATCCATACTTTACCAGTGCTTGGTTCACGGCTAATTGATAAGCCAGCAGTAATAGGCTGGGGTACGCTTCCAACCCTGGCAGTAAAAATAGGATTGCTGTTGTTCGCTACTCCCCACTGATTAGTGTTACTTTTACTGATATCGAACTTCCAGATATTGCCCTGATAGTCGCCAGCGTAAACAAAGTCGACATTACCATCCAGGTCGGCATCCCAGCTTTCCAGTTGGCCAAAACCATTTGGGGTAACTGTACTGTTGGGTAACGCAATCTTTTTAATCGTTGCGCCGCTCGCCAGATCAAATACCAGGATGCCACCTTTATTGGTGCTGTTGTTATAACCATAACCAATAATACCAATCCAGTTGCCGTTGACACTTCTGGCCGTCAGCACTTTACCGGTATTCTGACCCAGCTCAGGATAAGCAACCTCCCAAAGTGGTGTAATAGCAGCGGGATTTGTTACATCCAGGGCAAATATACTATTGATTGAACCGGCCGCGCCCCGTCCCAGGGTTCCGATTACCAGTGTTTTCCAGCTGGAATTTATGTAAACATCACCAGCGTCTAAAACACCATCGACATAATACTGATGCTGATAATCAGGGGCTGCCAAATGCTTTAACCGGGGCAGAACGGCTTTAGGTATATAGGCGAAGATTTCTTTGCCTACGCCACCGGCTAAGCTGGCATCGTCACTAAATGCATGCAGCATACCGTCATTGGCTCCAACATAAACCACACCTTTACGTGTTTTATTGGCTTCGATATAACTTAAATAAGATGGAGACTCCGGCCAGCCATTACGATGGTAATTTCTGCGCTCTGCAGCACCGACATACAGCGGAGCCGAATGCGCGATATCCCCCAAAACTGAACTACGCTGACGAAACACGCCATTTTGCTGACCGAGCTCACGGGACTGATCGCCGCGTAAATAATTGACCAGGATGTCTTTATTCGTTGCTTCTGTTGCCGTCAGTGCCAACTCAGTGCTGGTAACATTAGTCGTATTAAAATTAACGACGCTAGTACCTTTAAAGTACTTGATGTTGCGACTACCATGCGCTGGTATGCCCTCTGATGCTTTCCATGCGACCTGCATCCCGTTATCAGCATCATAAGTCCATAAGTCGCCCGACCAGTCCTCACTCTGATAACGGCCCTGAAACACTTTCGCTCCGGTTTGAGAACTGGTGCTTACTCCACCAAGGTTCGACGCTGAGCCAGTACCTTTAGTAATTTGCAGCAGAGCCTGCTCTAATTTACTGGCAAATTCAGTAGCTTCATTCGCATTAAAAAAGTTACCTCTGCTGTTTACCGCAGCGTGCAATAAATCATCCAGCTTTGCGGCGTTGCTTCCCTCGGGGTTAGTCCAGATATTTGCATCACCTGTTCTGATTGACTCTATTGCTGCGGCCGGGTCAACCGTACCTACCAACCCTAAAGACACGCCAAAGGTCGTCATGTTTTGCCAAAATGCCGGATTTAAGCTGGCATCTCTAACAGGCACTCTGTTTTCGACCAAAGGAAGCAAATCACGATTCCAGTAATCCATTGCAATGTCAGCCAATGTGTTACTGTATTCGTCCTTAAAAGTTGCCGTTGGCTCATACTGATAAGACTGTGCTCCCGGCCCCGTAATCGCCGGACCTGTACTGTTATCTGCGTTGCCAACGCCGGTATACGCATCATTATAATAACCGTCTGTCATCAACATAGTAAAACTCTGCCGGCAGCTTCGAATTGGACTGAGCGGATCATTCGGATTATCAAGCCAAGGCTTATTGGTTGAATAATATAAACCGGCTTGGTTCAATGCGATTCTAAGAGGGGTACTGCCATTGGCAATCTGACTGTACAGGTCTGTATAAAACCCGGCGCGGCTTTGACTGAATGTTTGCACATCTCGTTTTACCACACCAGTATGGTTCAGTGAGCCAAAGCCTACCCTGACATCACCATTAACATTTCTGAAAGCCTGCCCGACCCCCCATTTTGCTGTTTGTAGCCGGGTACGGTAATAAGTGAACCAGTTAGCAAATTTTTGCTTATCAGC
>NZ_JAWVZF010000080.1:0-12194 GCF_033722355.1 Arsukibacterium sp.
ATAACCGTGAGGCTCGTAGTATTGAGTAAGCGGTGATCGAAAATATCCTTAATATCAGCCAGGGCAGGAATGTCCTGGCTTTTTAATTGCGACTAAAGTGGGGGCTGGCACTTCGGCACGCCCTGCTTTACAGTAGTGTTATCTGTTAACGTTCAGGCAACCCATTTATGGCTAACGCCCCGTTAAACTGGCAGCAACTACTTAACTCGGGTAACCGTATTTTTATTGGCTCGCACGCCGCCGTACCCACCGCCTTAATTGATGATTTGATTAATCACGCCAGCAGCCTGCATGATATTGAGATTGTTCAGCTGGTTACGCTGGCCGACAATAAATGGGCCGAGCCGCAGTACCAGCATTTATTTAAAGTGAATACCTTTTTTATTGGTGGCGAAAAAATCCGCCAGGCTGTGGCTGAAGGCCGGGCAGACTATACCCCCTGTTTTATGACTGACATACCCGCTTTATTTACCGATGGGGTACTGCCGTTAGACGCTGCACTGATAATGGTAAGTCCGGCTGATGAGCATGGCTATCATTCTCTGGGGGTTTCGGTTGATGTCGTTGCAGCAGCAGCTAAGGCAGCCAGAAAAGTGATTGCTCAGGTCAACCCGCAAATGCCGATTACCTATGGCCAATCGTTTATCCACCGCGACGAAATTGACACGCTATATTATGCAGACCAACCCTTGCCCGAAGCACAGATGCCACAGCTTGATGCCAGAACGGAGCGGATTGGCCAGTATGTATCGTTGCTGGTTGAAGATGGCGCCACTATCCAGTTAGGGGTCGGGCGCATTTGCGCGGCGGTTACCCGTTATCTGAGTAACCACAAAGATTTGGGTCTGCACAGTGAAATGATCACCGACGGCGTGCTGGAGCTGATTAAAAAAGGGGTGATTAATAACCGCCGTAAAACCTTTCACCCGGGCAAAAGTGTGGTCAGTTTTTGTATTGGCAGTAAGGCATTGTACCAGTTTGTTGATCAAAACCCGCATATTGGCTTTTATCCCAGCGAGTATGTCAACTCACCGGCCAATATTGCCCGCAATGATAAGATGGTGGCCATTAACAGTGCGATTGAAGTCGACCTGACCGGTCAGGTGGTATCAGATTCAATTGGCCACCATTTTTACAGTGGGATTGGGGGTCAGGTTGATTTCAGCCGCGGCGCGTCAATGAGTCAAGGTGGCAAGCCGGTTATCGCCCTGCCCTCTACTGCCAAAAATGGTACGGTTTCGAGGATTGTGCCTCATATCCGGCAAGGTGCGGGTGTGGTCACCAGTCGCGGTCATGTCCATTATGTGGTCACTGAATTTGGTGTCGCCTCGCTGCGCGGTAAAAGCGTGCGCGAACGGGCACTGGAACTTATCAGAGTGGCTCACCCGAAGTTTCGCAGCCAGCTGCTGGCCGAAGTCCGTAAATTCTACTGGGTACCGCATTATCAGTTGCAAACGCCGGTCGAGGTCGCCGAACTTGGCGCTGTTGGCTTTAAAGAATTACAGATAGACAGCGAAAGCTTTGATTTGCGGCCGCTTAATCCGTCTGACGAGCGTCGGTTACAGGAGTTTTTTTACTCCCATACCAAAGAAACGCTGCAGATGCGCTATAACACAATACCGACCCAGATGAGCCGGGAAAAATCCTGTACCCTGGTCAGCGTCGATCAGACGAAAGATTTAGCCTTATGCATCGTTAAACAGAAAGGCTCAGTCGTTGAAATTCAGGCTGTTGGCCGCTATTACCTGATTACAGCTAATAACAGCTGCGAAGTGGCATTCGTCACCCGGGAAAAGCATCACGGAAAAGGCATGGCTAAACGGCTGCTGCAGGAAATGATTAATATTGCCAGCAGCCGTCAACTAAACAAAATGACGGCCTATGTCCGGGCCGAAAACAAACCGATGCTCAGTGTTTTTACCAAAGCCGGCTTTAAACGCAAAAATTATGACGACCCGAGCGAAGTTTTTCTGGAACTTGATTTAACCACCTTACCGGCAAAAGGAGCCTGCTGATGGCTATTACTGTGTTTAGTCATGCGATGTGCCGCCAGCACAGTGCCGGCGATGATCATCCGGAATGCCCAGCCCGGCTGGATGCGATAAACGATCAGTTAATCCGTTCCGGGCTCGATTATATTCTGCAGCAAAAAGATGCTACACCGGCGAGTAAAGCTGATCTGTGTCGTGCTCATAGCACACTGTATGTCAATGAGATCTATGCCAAAGCACCTACAGAGGGCCATATCTGGCTGGACCCGGATACGCAAATGATGAGTAAAACGCTGCAGGCGGCATTGTATGCGGCCGGCAGCGGTATTAATGCCGTCGATGAAGTGATGCAAGCGAGCGATATGCAGGCATTTTGTGCTATCCGCCCGCCCGGCCACCACGCCACTCACAATCAGGCAATGGGTTTTTGTTTTTTTAATAATATCGCCATAGCAGCCGAATATGCGCTGGCCAAGTATCAGCTAAAACGGGTAGCGATTGTTGATTTTGACGTGCATCACGGCAACGGCACGGAAGATATTTTTAAACACGAGTCACGGGTGCTTTTTTGCTCCTCATTTGAATATCCGCTCTATCCAAACACCGGTGCCGATACCGTGTCAGATCATATCATTAACCTGCCGTTACCCGGCGGCTGCAAAGCCAGCCAGTGGCGCTCTGCGGTCAGCAGCGAGTGGCTGCCAGCGCTTAATGCCTTTGCGCCGGAGCTTATTCTGGTCTCCGCTGGTTTTGACGGCCATGCTGAAGATGAGATGGCACATTTTATGTTACGCGAAGATGACTATCACTGGCTGGCAACTGAGCTTAAAACCCTGGCAAACCAGCACTGTCGGGGCCGAATTGTTGCAATGTTAGAAGGCGGATATGCCCTAAGTGCGCTGGGTCGCAGTGTGGTTGCCTTTTTAAAGGGGCTGATGTAAATACTAAACGGCCAGTTGCTTTTATTGATGCAGAACAAAGTAAGCCACTGCAAGGCAGCCAAGTTGGTTTTTTTATTGATCCAGGCCAATATGCGGTTTTAGCCAGAGCGCACAATGACCACAGAACCTAAACTGTGGAGCTTAATATGAAAACCGCTTTACCCGCTATTCCGCTCGTCTGTGTGTTAGCCGCCGCCCCTGCTGCTGCTGACTTTGCTGTTAATATCGGCGCCATCAATGTGTCGCCCGATGACAGCAGTTCCAGTTTAAATGTGATCGAGCAGGT
Source organism: Arsukibacterium sp. (assembly GCF_033722355.1). GTDB lineage: Bacteria > Pseudomonadota > Gammaproteobacteria > Enterobacterales > Alteromonadaceae > Alishewanella. Next base: position 3,219 of record NZ_JAWVZF010000080.1, read on the forward strand.
TGCCGGCCTGCCAAACGGTTCTACAATGTTGGCCGTTGCTGACAACAACCAGCTTGGCCTGACATTCGATTACCGGTTTCAACCAAACTGGGCAGTGCAGTTGATTGCGGCCACCCCGTTCAGCCATGACATTCGCGTTAAAGGCTCGGCTATTGACGGCCTGAAAGTCGGTAAAACCAAGCAACTGCCACCGACACTGCTGGCGCAGTATCACTTTATGCCTGAACACGAGACCTTTGACCCCTTTATTGGCATCGGCCTGAACTACACCATTTTCTTTGATGAGCAGATTGATAACCAGTTAAAAGACGCACTGGAAGCACTGAGTGTTACCGCTGCCACAGACAGCGTGACGCTAAAGACAAAAAACTCAGTGGGCTTAGCGGTACAAGCCGGGGTGAACATTAAAGTTACTGACAACCTGGGGCTGCATCTGATGCTCAGTAAAATGGATATCGATACCACTGGCCGGGTTCAGGTAAATGGCGCAACAGTGCAAAGCGTCAATATCAATGTCGACCCTATTGTGGCAATGGTTGGCCTACGCTGGACATTATAAATCGTTATGTCAGCCTGATTGCACATAAAAGACAAAAAACCCTGCCAGCGCAGGGTTTTTTTATTAACGCCAAAGCGATTTTATCCCAGCCAGACCCGCGCGTTACGGAACATCCGCATCCACGGGCTGTCTTCCTGCCAGTCATCCGGATGCCAGGAGTTAGCAACGGTGCGGAACACCCGCTCAGGGTGCGGCATCATAATACTGACCCGGCCATCTGTGGAAGTAAGGGCGGTAATACCTGCTGGCGAGCCATTGGGGTTAGCCGGATACTGCTCAGTAACCTTACCAAAGTTATCAACAAACCGCATTGCCACAATGCCACTATGGTTGGCCTTAACCAGGGCCTCATTGCTGACAAATTCTGCATGGCCTTCACCGTGCGATACAGCAATTGGCATCCGTGAGCCAGCCATGCCACTGAAGAACAGTGACGGACTTTGCTGAATTTCAACCAGGCTGAAACGCGCTTCAAACCGCTCTGATTTATTGCGGACAAAATGGGGCCATAATTCGGTGCCCGGGATCAGAGTTTTCAGATTAGACATCATCTGACAACCATTACAGACCCCAAGTGAGAGGGTGGTCGGCCGTTCAAAAAATGCCGCAAACTGCGCCCGGGCAATGTCATTAAATAATATTGATTTTGCCCAGCCCTCACCGGCCCCCAGCACGTCACCATAGGAAAAACCACCACAGGCGGCTAAACCATTAAAATCGCTTAGTTTTACCCGGCCAGCCAGAATGTCACTCATATGCACATCAACGGCGCTGAAACCTGCCCGGTTAAAGGCTGCAGCCATCTCCAGGTGGGAGTTGACGCCCTGCTCGCGCAGAATTGCCACTTTCGGTGCAACGCCTTTTACAATGTAAGGTGCTGCGATATCGTCATTTTGATCAAAGCAGAGTTTAACATTCAGCCCCGGATCGGTGGCATCGGCTTTGCTGGTAAACTCCTGCAAAGCACCGGCCGGGTTATCGCGCAGTGCCTGCATCTGATACGTTGTTTCGGCCCAGATACAGCGCAGGCGGATGCGGCTGTCACTGAATATTTCCTCATCACCGCGGCTGAACGTCAGCGTATCGCTGACTGTTACTGCACCCAGTATATGACTGCAGCCAGCCAGATTATGCTCTGCCAGTACCTGCTGCACATATTCAAGTTCGCTGTCAGCAACCTGAATAACCGCGCCGGGTTCTTCGCTGAACAGGACCGCTAAATCGTCATCCCCCAGCCGGCTGATATCAGCATTGAAGCCCGCTTTACCGGCAAAAGCCATCTCGGCCAGCGTCACAAACAAACCGCCATCAGACCGGTCATGGTATGCCAGCAGTTTCTGCTCACGCAGCAGTTGCTGTACCGCAGCAAAGAAATTAAGTAATAATTCCGGGCTGTCCAGATCGGCCGGGGTATCACCCAGTTGCTTATACACCTGAGTTAAACAGGAAGCGCCCAGCCGGTTTGCGCCCTGGCCTAAATCAATCAGCAACAAACTGCTGGTGCCTTTGTCGGTGCGAAGCTGCGGGGTAACCGTTTTACGAATATCTTCTACCCGGCCAAAAGCCGTGATAACCAGTGACATTGGCGAAGTAACCGCCTGCTCGCTGCCATTGTGCTGCCATTTAGTCTTCATCGACATCGAGTCTTTCCCTACCGGGATGGTGACCTTAAGCGCCGGACATAACTCTTCGCCAATGGCTTTTACCGCAGCATATAAACCAGCATCTTCCCCCGGATGACCGGCAGCTGACATCCAGTTGGCCGATAATTTAATTCGTTTTAAATCGCCGATGTCACTACAGGCTATATTAGTAATAGCTTCAGCAACCGCCAGTCGCGCAGACGCAGCAAAGTCAAGCAACGCTACCGGAGTACGTTCACCCATCGCCATCGCTTCACCATGGTAGCTATCATAGCTGGCAGCAGTGACACCACAGTTGGCCACCGGCACCTGCCAGGGGCCGACCATTTGATCGCGCGCTACCAGACCGGTTACGGTCCGATCGCCAATGGTGACCAGAAAGGTTTTCTCGGCAATCGCCGGCAGTCGCAACAAGCGCTCGGCCGCGTCGGCAACAGTAATTCCGTCACGGTTCAGCGGCGTACCAACTGCGTTGGCACTTTGTACATCACGATGCATTTTCGGCGCCTTACCCAGCAATACGCTTAGTGGTAAATCGATCGGGGTATTACCAAAATGCTTATCGGTTAAGGTCAAATGCTGCTCGCTGGTGGCTTCCCCCACCACCGCATAAGGCGCGCGCTCGCGCTGACAGATCTGCTCAAATACCGCCATTTTCTCCGGCGGAATGGCCATCACGTAGCGTTCCTGCGATTCATTACACCAGATTTGCAGCGGCGACATGCCCGGTTCATCGTTGGGTACATTGCGTAATTCAAACTTGCCGCCGACGCCGCCATCGTTTACCAGCTCAGGAAAGGCATTGGATAAGCCGCCGGCACCAACATCATGAATAAAGCAAATCGGGTTATCACTACCCAGCTGCCAGCAGCGATCAATCACTTCCTGACAACGCCGCTCAATCTCCGGGTTCTCCCGCTGTACTGAGGCAAAATCAAGATCTTCGGCTGACTGACCAGAAGCCATTGATGACGCCGCACCGCCGCCCAGACCAATGTTCATGGCCGGACCACCTAATACCACCAGTTTGGCACCAGGGGGTAACTCACCTTTTTGCACATGATCAGTGCGGATATTGCCAAGGCCACCGGCAATCATAATGGGTTTATGATAACCGCGAATTTCCTCACCGTTGTGGCTGGCAACTTTTTCTTCATAAGTACGGAAATAGCCGTTGATCGCCGGCCGGCCGAATTCATTGTTAAACGCCGCACCGCCCAGCGGGCCTTCCAACATAATATCCAGTGCACTGACAATCCGTTCCGGTTTGCCGAAGTCAGTTTCCCAGGGCTGCTCAAATCCCGGGATCCGTAGATTGGATACCGAAAACCCGACCAGGCCTGCTTTGGGTTTTGACCCGACACCGGTAGCACCTTCGTCACGGATTTCGCCACCAGAACCGGTAGCCGCGCCCGGATAAGGTGAAATCGCCGTTGGGTGGTTATGGGTTTCCACCTTCATCAGGATATGAATATCTTCATGGTGGTAGTGATACTCGCCAGTGCCCGGCACCGGGAAAAAACGGCCGGCGACAGAGCCGGTCATCACCGCTGCGTTATCTTTATACGCCGACAATACATAGTCAGGGGTCTGTTCATAGGTGTTTTTAATCATCTTAAACAGTGATTTAGGCTGCGCAACGCCGTCAATCGTCCAGTCAGCATTAAAAATTTTATGCCGACAGTGCTCAGAATTCGCCTGAGCAAACATATATAATTCGATGTCGTTCGGGTTGCGGCCAAGCTTTTGAAAATTAGCCACCAGATAATCGATTTCATCGTCGGCCAATGCCAGGCCCATCGTTGTGTTGGCTTCGGATAGTGCCTGCCGGCCACCATTAATAATATCAACCGAGCTTAGTTCAGCAGGAGCGGCATGCTGAAATAGTGCTTCAGCCTGATTTAATTCGCTAAACACCACTTCCATCATCCGGTCGTGCAGTAAGCTACTGACACTCGTCACTTCGCTGGCAGTTAACACACGGCTGCTTTCAATATAGTAAGCCATACCGCGTTCTAATCGCTTAATGTTGCTCAAACCACAATTATGAGCAATATCAGTGGCTTTAGATGACCAGGGCGAAATAGTACCCGGGCGCGGCGTCACCAGTAACAGCTGCCCTACCGGCTCATGACTGGTTATTGCCGGGCCATATGTCAGCAGTTTATCCAGGGTGCTGTGCTCATCACTGCTCAGTGCAGTGCTGTTATCAGCAAAGTGGATATACTCGGCATAAATGCTGTTTACCGGCAAGGCGCGCTCTGCGCACTGGTCAAGTAACTTGGCGATTCGGAATTCGGACAGTGCAGGTGCACCACGCAGGATCAACATAGGCTAGGTTTCCGTTGGTTGAACGTCGATGGAAGCTGATTTAAGCGCGCTATTATAAAGAAAATTGCCGGCAAGTGGTATGTGAAAAAACTGACTGGCCTGCTTAAGTTTGATATAAATGACAGCAGTGGAGTAAATTTCAGGTGTTAGATGCAAGTTAAGGTGCTTTTAGGGCTGGCCATTTGCCTGCTTAGCGCTTGTACGCCGCTGGCAGAGCAAAATTCCCAGCTTGCCACTATTCATCATCGCAACAGTCTGCGGGTTGGCCTGCTGCATGGCCCCACCAGTTATTTTATCGGGGTTGATGGCCCCGCTGGCTTTGAATACGAGCTGGCACAGACCCTGGCACACCGCTTAGATGTCGAACTGGAATTATTTCCAAGCTACCACCTGGATGAATTACTGCAAAAGCTTGATACCGGCCAGGTGGATTTTATTGCCGGTGGCCTGACATTGACGCCAGAGCGGCTTAACCGTTATCGCGCAGCACCAGCCTACCGCTGGATTAACGAATTATTGGTATTTCGCCAGGGTGATACCTGGCCCCGCTCGTTGGATGATATCAATGAACCCATAGTGGTTATTGAGGACAGCAGCCATGCCCAGACCCTCGACAGATTAAGTCAGGATTACCCAAACCTGCGCTGGCTGGCACAAAAGGATCTTGATGCTGACGACGTACTGCAGCTGGTTGTGGATGGTAAAATTCCTTACACACTGACCGACTCAAACCAACTGGCAATTAACCGGCGGTTTTATCCAAACTTAAGTATCGGTTTTACTGTCAGCGATAATCTACCCGTTGCCTGGCTGCTGGCCAAGAATAACGATGACTCACTGTTAAGCGTGCTCATCGAGTTTTTTGGCAACATCTATCAGACAGGTGAGTTAATCACTCTGGAAGATCGCTATTTTGGTCATGTCAGTCAGTTCGACTATGTCGACACCCTGCAATATATCGATGCCATTAACCAAATCCTGCCCGATTTCAGGTCGCTGTTTATTCAGTATGCCGGTGAGCTGGACTGGCGCTTGCTGGCGGCACTAGCCTATCAGGAGTCACATTGGGACCCTAAAGCACGAAGCCCGACCGGTGTAAGGGGTTTAATGATGCTAACCTTGCCTACCGCGCAGCAGATGGGGGTGAGTAGCAGGTTAGATCCAGAGCAAAGCATCAGGGGCGGCAGCCGCTATCTGCATCGTCTGGTAAGCCGTATCCCGGAAAGGATAGCCATGCCTGATCGGCTATGGTTTGCCCTGGCATCGTATAATGTTGGCTGGGGTCATGTCGAAGATGCCCGGATCCTGACTCAACAGCAAGGTGCTGATCCCGATAAATGGCTCGAGGTAAAACAGCGGTTGCCACTGCTGCGGCAAAAAAACGTGTATCAGCATACTCGTTATGGTTATGCCAGAGGCGATGAGGCGGTAACTTATGTTGAGAACATCCGCCGTTATTACGATACGCTGGTCTGGACTGATGAGAAACAACAAGCTGAGCTGCGGCTGGAGCAGCAACGGTTGCGCCTGACCGAACAATTGTCGCCTGAAAAAGCCACCACGAGCTCAGAGCTGCAATCACCGCAGGACAATAACCCCTGATATTGGGTGTTTTGGCAATGGCCCCCTTGTTGTCCAGCCAGGCTGGCTTTATAGTAACCGCATACCAGCATTGCAGTAGCAATGTCAGAAAATATTCAGGTAATGTATGCTTAAACGAAAGAAACCGGCTTTAAAACGTCGCAAACTCAGTACCTTTGCCATCAGTTCAAGTCGGCGCCGGGTAAAACGTAATACCGATTTGCTGAAATTACATCGCAGACGGCGTAACTATCAGACAATTATGCAGGATCATCCCGGACTACCGGAACATCCTGACCAGAAGCAAGATTAGCATCTGCCTGCTTTGCGGCCTTTTTTTCCAGCCGCCGCCGTTGGAAAAAAGCCGACAACCCCGCGCTGCATTGTTCCGCCATTACGCCACCTGTTACCTCAAGCTGATGATTTAACTGCGGGTGTTGTACCAGGTTCATCACCGAACCGGCTGCCCCGGTTTTATAATCTCTGGCACCGAATACCAGCCTTGACAGCCTGCTATGCACCAGCATTCCCGCACACATGCTGCAAGGCTCCAGGGTGACATACAAAGTGCAATCTGTTAAGCGGTAGTTCTGTAACTGCTGTCCTGCCTGCCTGACCGCCAGCATTTCAGCATGAGCCGAAGGATCATGTAAGCTGATCATCTGATTATACCCCTCAGCAATCAGCTGGCCATCCTTTACAATGACTGCACCAACTGGTACCTCTCCCGCCTGTTCTGCTATTGAAGCCAGTTCCAGTGCTCTGGCCATCCACTGTTGATCGGTCATAAATGCTTACAATTTTCTGAACACCAGAACCAAGTTTACCACTACTATCTGGCGATATTGACTAATCTTTTGATTTCCTCGCTAAGGCCAGAGCGATTAAAAAACACAAAGCATTGATTAATAAAGAAATTACAGTAATGGCATTAGCCTTGCTTTTTATAAGATACTAATAAAAAAGGGAGAATATCATGGGACCATTTGAAATTGCGGCTATCGCCATCGTTGGTGGTTTTGTTTATGCCGGTTACGAAGTTTATATGAAAAATAAAGGCAATACCGGCCAGGCCGAGCTGGATGCACTGCAATCTGAATTACAGCGACTGAAAGAACGGGTAAGCACGTTGGAGAGCATCGTTACCGACAAAGCTTATCAGCTCAAAGATCAAATCAACAAGCTGTAATCCAGACATCACTGCTAATAAAAGCTGTCAGTTCATTGGCAGCTTTTTTTATTGCCACCAGAAAATAATTATTACACTACTTATTAGTTAAAATAACCACTACAGATGGCACCCGGCTGCAGGCAACCACATGAATTAATTTCAAATGCATGTTTAATAAGAAATTTTAAATATGGCATGGCTCTTGATACTTTTTGGTTAAAGGTCAAAAAGGAAAAAACTGATGAACAAAACTATTGTTATTATTCTTGCTGTGATACTGGGTATATACTGTCTGCCAACTATTCTGGCTATCATTGGTTCAGTATTTGGTATTCTGCTTGGTTTGGTTGCCACAGTACTTGCCCTCGGTATTACCGCAGTCGTAACCCTGGCCCCGTTGCTATTATTTGTCTGGCTGGTCTGGTGGCTGGTGCGGGATAATCGTAAACAACGGCAGTATTAACGGCCCTGAACCACTAACCTCAATGAACACATGCCCAGCCAGAAAAGATCCCGGCTGGGCATTTTAACATTACTCAGCTACTTATTTAGTTTTCGCAGGCGCAACATATCACGTATCACTTCATAGCCAGGGAACAGGGCAATAATAACTAATCCCAGCCGGATGCTATCTTGCAACTTTTGCGGACTGAAATAATGGATCCAGCGCTGTGTATCAAGCTGCAGCAAAGGGCCGGCTGCAGTAAGCAGCAGCAACAGACAAACAATAGCCCCATTGACTACAATATTTAGCTGCAACAATGGTTTTGTCCACAGCCGGCGCTGTAACTGCCATAAACTGCTCAGCACCCCAACTACGATAACCGGACTAAACCACATCAGCATTTGCAGTGATTGCTCAGTAAACACTGAATTGACTGAGTTGTCGCCGGCAAACCATTGCTGCCAAAGCGGCAACCAGACTATCAGTAACAGAAAAGCATAGGTGGCCAGATCACTGAAGATATTGCTTAAGCTGATATGTTGCCAGCTGGCACCGACAGGTGGCAAATCTTCTGGCTGCCACTGATGAGTTGTTTTGCACTGAAGTGGTTGGGTATTTTCCGGCATTAGCGCAAACCCCAGGGTAATCGCTGTAAAACCAAATACAGCATCCTCAATAAAACCCGATGCCAGCCCAATAACAAACCGTATCAAGCCAAAATCGCCTCCCATTAACCAGGCTTTTGTCATAAAGACCACCTGTAGCACCAACAATACTCCCAGCACCATCAACATCGTATGTTTATAAAGTGGCATAAGGCGGGCCGGAATAAGCGGTTGAACCGGACAAAACTGACGGGCAACGTGCTGTGGATGCCCCATAGTTTTCAGCATGTTCGCAACCTGTTGCTCTGTCAGCTCAGATCCCTGTTGTTCGGCCAGCGCATCAAACTGATCCATAATATTGGCCTGCAACTCCCGACCAATTTCCTGGCGTTTTTGTTCCGGTAATTCGCGTTGAACTGCAGCGATGTAACGTTTCACTAATTCCATTAGTCTTGCTCCTCTGTCTGATTCGCTGATGGCATTTTTTCTCGATGCAACAGCGGCGCCAGCGCGTTATTTAAATGGGTCCATTCGCCGGTGAGTTGCGTCAGTAATTCAGCTCCCAGCTCAGATATCTGGTAGTAGCGCCGATCCCGGCCTTCACCCTGTTGCCACTCGCTGGCAAGTAAGCCCTGCTCTGC
>NZ_JAWVZF010000081.1:0-11853 GCF_033722355.1 Arsukibacterium sp.
CAGCACGGGTGTAGCAATGTGGCAACCCGAGCAGCAACGCGTTATCCGGATAACGCGCAATAATGGCGAGCCTTTACAGGATTACATCACGTCGATAGCAGAAGACAGGGATGGTAATATCTGGCTGGGCACCGGTGGCAGCGGACTGCTGGTCATTGAGCCATCAGCAGAGGCGGTGCCAACTCTCAAAGCAATTAACACTGCACCTTTAACCAGTATTCTGGGCTTGTTAAATGACAGCCAGAACCGGTTGTGGCTGGACACGCCAGCCGGTTTATATCAGTTTGATTATCAACAGTATCTGCAACGGCAAATCCAGACCACTGGTGCAGTTGACAGTGCTGCCCACCCTGCTGTGCTGAGTAAAGTGACTTTTGCAAACAGCAGCTTAAACGAAGATTTTGGTGCCAATTTACTGGAAGATGAACAGGGTAATATCTGGACAGCCAAGTTTTTGTTCCACACGGCCAGTGGCCAGCTTTACCCGCTTACGCCGGCAGACGGCGTTGACATTGGTACGCCCTGGTATCGGGCTTATTATAAAACCCGTGACGGTTTATTATTATTTGGGGGCAGTAGCGGCTTACTGGTGATTAACCCACAGAAATTCAGCCGGTGGCAGTACCAACCCCACATATTGCTATCTGAGCTGAAGATAGAAGGTAAGCCAAGGCAAATTGTGCCCGATCAGCAAGCGGTAACTTTGCAGGCTGATGAGCGCAGTTTCAGTGTTGAATTCAGTGCTATGGATTTGTCTGCGCCCGGCCAGTTACAGTATCGTTATCAGTTACAGGGGTTTGATAAAGACTGGCAGTATTCTGATGCCAGTCAGCGCATTGCCAGTTACACCAACCTGTGGCCAGGTAAGTATAATTTACAACTCCAGGCCACTAACCGCGCCGGTAAGTGGAGCGAACATCAAACCGGTTTAGCGTTAACGGTCATGCCGGCATTCTGGCAGCAGTGGTGGTTTGCGTTACTATTAGTACTCAGTCTGATTATGGCCGTTTATCTTCTGGTTAAGGTACGAACCCGGGTTGCACAGCTACAGGCAAAACAGTTATCGCGTCTGGTAGAAGAGCGCAGTCAGCAACTTAAACTGGCACAGCAAAGCCTGCTGGAAAATGAAAAAATGGCGGCCCTGGGTCAGACCGTGGCTGGAGTAGCACATGAAATTAATACCCCTGTTGGCGTCAGTATTACCGCCAGCAGCGCACTGGCCGGAAGACTGGCTGAATTAAAGCAGCATTTCGACGCTAAAACGCTCAGCAGCAAAGCATTCAGTCAGTTTATCGCCGACAGCGAACAACATCTGCAACTGATTAACTATAACCTGCAACGGGCAGCCGATCTGGTTACCCAGTTTAAACAGCTGGCCGTCAATGAGGCGGCAACCGATAACGTTACGATTAAACTTAAACCCTGGTTACAACATCTGGTGGCCAGAATAAATCCCTCCAATGCGGCGGTTAGTATCATATTGCAGTGTCCGGATAATCTGACCCTGCAATTGCGGGCAAGTGCGCTGGCAACCGTATTAAGCCATTTGCTGGAAAACGCATTGCTGCATGCTTTTGAACCCGCTGACAGGGGTGAAATAACTATTGAGGTCCAGGTCAAAGCTAAGCAGTTGCTGCTAAAAGTCGCTGACAATGGCAAAGGGATTGATGAAAGTATTCAGGATATCGTGTTTAACCCCTTTGTCACTACCCGCAGGGCCAGTCACAGTAAGGGGCTGGGCCTGCACCTGTGCTACAATCTGGTTACTCAGGTACTGCATGGCAGCATTGAAATGGAAACTACTCCGGGCAAAGGCACCGAATTCAGGCTGCTGCTGCCGCTGACGCCTGATAGCAAACGTTAATGTACGATAACTTCAGAACCTAAGTGAGCAGCGCCATGAAAATCTGGGTTGATGCAGACGCCTGTCCGGTTGTGATCAAAGATATTTTATTCCGCGCCGCGATAAAACGACAAATAAACACGGTGCTGATTGCCAATCAGCTTATCAGAGTACCACCCTCGCCGTTTCTCAGCAGCCTGCAGGTAGCGCACGGTTTTGATGAAGCCGATAATGAAATTGTCCGCCGCTGTCAACCGGGCGATCTGGTGATTACAGCCGATATTCCGCTGGCAGCTGACGTGCTGGCAAAAGGTGGCCGGGCACTTAATCCGCGGGGCGAGCTTTACAGCAGCGACACCATTAAACAAAAACTCACGATGCGCGACTTTATGGATACACTGCGCGGTAGCGGTGTTCATACCGGCGGGCCACCACCATTAAGTCAGAGCGACCGCCAGGCGTTTGCCAATCAGCTGGACAAATTACTGCAGCAGCACCAGCAGCGCCGCTGATTTCAGCACTGATCTTGCCAGGCAGTAAGTAACTGCTTACTGCTAAACTGCATCGATTGTTTACTGGACGGATCGGTAAAACTCAGCTGTTTTGCCAATAGTTGCAGCGGCGTGGCAAATTGGGGGGGCAGCTTTGGCTTTAACTGCGGGTAGTAATTGTCATACAGGATTGGCGCACCCAGACTCAGCATATGCAACCGTAACTGATGTGTTTTGCCGGTGTGCGGGGTCAGCTGAAATAAGCCTTTGTCCTGATTTTTCGCCACCAGACTGATAGCTGAAACGGCATTCACCTCTCCGGTTACAATGCGGTTTATAAAGCGGGGGCTGGCTTTTTCAATCCGGTTTTCAATATGCCAGTGCTGTGGTAAATCTGTCTGCAGCATTGCCGCTGTCAACCTCGCCACCGCCTGGTAATGTTTTTGGATAAGTCCCTGACTGAACAACTGATAATATGCTGGCCGGCTGAGTGGATTGACTGAAAAAAGCACCAGGCCGGCTGTATCCCGATCCAGCCGGTGCACCGGCACGATATCGGTAATACCGGTGTCACGTTGCAAGCGGGCCAGCAAACACTCGTTAACAAAATCTCCGCCCGGGGTTACCGGCAAAAAGTGCGGCTTATCAGCGACAATAATGTGCTCGTTCTGAAAAATAATACTATGGGCCAACGGAATAACAGGCTCTGTCGCCACTTCACGGTAATAACATAATCTTTTGCTCGGCATAAAGGGGGTGAGTGGTGTCACTGGCGATCCGTTAAACCAGTGTACTTTGCCATCGGCTATTCGCTCGCGCCACACTGTCTCGCTGATAAATGGAAACTGACTGCATAAGAACTGCAGTACAGTACTCCAGCCCCGATTATCAGCTGGCAGGGTAATTTCAGAAGCCTGGCGGGCTATGGACATAAAGTTTTCCGGCACAAAATAAGTGTCAGATTAACATAACCGGCCAAGGAATGCGGCGATTTGCTCAGCTAACCAGACGGGATCATCCAGCGCAATATCATGGCCGGCCCAGCTATGCTGGCAGTGAGTAGCCTGAAGATAATGGGCCAACGCCACCGAGCATTGCGGGCTAACCAGCTTGTCGCCAAGACTGCTGAGGATCAGCGCCGGGCAGGCAGGCTTTGTCTGCAACTTAAAGCGGCTGGCAGCAAGTAACTGACGCAAAGCATTCATTGCGGATACGGGCCTTTGCTGTTGCCAGGCTTGCCACTGCCGGACAAGGTGCGGGTCCTGATAGGCCTGGGTGGTGGTCAGCTGTAATATCCGCTGCTCCCGTTTACTGGCCGATAACCATATTAAACCGGCAAGCGCCGGATAATTTTGCCAGTGTAACCGCCGGTAAAACGGCGCCAGAGGCCTGGCACTGCTGTTAATCAGCGTAATCGATGCCACCTCCAGAGGGTGAGCGAGAGCCCAGTCTGCCGCCAGCATGCCCCCTAATGACAGTGCAACCAGATGCACCCGGCCTGCAAAGAGCGGTGATGCCAGCAGCTGGTTGCGCACTGTTTGACGTAACGCATTGACCGTGGCCGGTGAGCGTTGCTGATAAAGCTCGCCGGTGCCGGCAAAGTCGAAACTCAACACCGGCTTGGCCAGTCTGTCAGCCAGCATGGGGTTAAAGCGGCCCCAATGGCGCTGCTCACGGGTTAATCCCCGTATTAGCAATATCGGCGCCTTGTTATCTGTCACTGATACCATAGCTTCAGGGCTGCACTTTCCAGTTGCTGGCGATTGATTAACGGTAACCAGTTTTGATATGACAGGGAAGCATTAATCAGAAAGTTAATCAGGACCAGGTGACTGCGCAATACTCTTTTCACCCGGTGCGGCTTTACCGGATGAAACATGCCAAGACTGGAGAACAACTGGAACGGATTTTTCCGCACCCAGTTCCACGAGCCCATTTCAAGGGTAAGTGGCAACATCGTGGTATGCTGGGCCAGTGCCAGCTCGTACAGGTAGTCCCATAAATCACCATGACAAAGGTAATGTTGTGACTGAGGTTCGAAAATGTAATTCTGATGTGGATAGCTCTGCATGAACAACTGACGCAAACGGTACATCTCAGCCAGATGCGAAATCGGCTGCTGCGCGCTTTTCGCATAGGGAAACCAGATCCGGTCAGTACGACCAAAGCCAGAATGACAATCCAGCACCAACGAGAAAGGCCGCTGAAACAATTGCCGGCTGATAAAACTGACCAGTGCCTGACTTTCTGCCTCCATTTTCTCCGGCCGGCCCCGGTGCCATGGTATGGCGCGGCTAAGCCGCTGCCCGCCGACCAGCCAGGCCGCCCCCTCGACGCAATCAACCGGTGCATTTCGCATTAAATCAACACAGTTGCCGTTCGCACGCCAACCATTTGCCATACCTGCAGGGTTTAGCAGCGGAATAAAGTAAATACAGCAGTGATCGAGAGTGTGCAGTAAACAATTGTCCCAGCAAAGTCGCTCCAGCAACGTGCGCAGGTAAGCCAGCACCACCTGGGTCCCAATCCGCTCAAGACCATGCACGCCGCCCACCAGTACCACTGCAGGCAACGCTGGATCAGGGTTGCCCAGTGATAAAGCATACAGTGGCAAGTGCTGGTCCATATGGGGTATCGTCGCCAGAATTTCAGTGCGAAGCCCATCCGGTGCCCGGTCGATTAGCTGCTGCAATTGTTGAAGCTCAGGCAGCATATTCTGCTGTTGCAACCCAACCTCATCTGATAACCATCATGTTTAATCAACAGCATATCTGATGTCTGCTGGCACAACATGGCAGTTTTATGAAGATTTTCACTGCTGTCACCCCGGATTTTCATCCGCTTATCCAACCTTCCCGGCAAAATCAGCCGGGGCATTTATACTCATGCTTAATTGAACCTGCGGGGCCGGATATGTTGCTAGTCAGTCGGGACAAGTTACTGCGTTTTAATCTGTATTATTGGTTAACCATTTTGATATTAAGCCTGCTGGGATCCTGGCAGGTTGCCGTGATCTCAGAAAAGCCCTACAACTGGAACTATATACCGATGATGCTGGCCAGCGAGCTTGTCGCCATGTTGCTGACCGCAATCATAGTGATCCGGAGTCATCAGCAGCTTGCCCAGCAGACATTTAACAACGTCCAGTTAATCCTGGGCGTAATCTTAGTTGCTCTGGTTTATATTCCGGCAGAAAACGCGCTCTGGTTACTGTTATGGGATAAAGAAGTGGTTGATGCCAGGCTGCTGATTGGCAATCTGGACACCTCAGTGTTGGCATTCTTTGTCTGGACGGCCTGCTATCTGACCCTGCTACTGTATCAGCAGCAGTTAAAACGGTTAGCTCAAACAACAGCACTAAGCCAGAAAATACAGCAGCTTGAACTGCAGGCACTAAGCCAGCAGCTTAATCCGCATTTTACCTTTAACGCCTTAAACTCTGTCTGTGCATTACTCGAAGCCAGTCGTTTTGACGATGCAGAAAAAATGTCAGAACAACTGGCAACATTTTTACGTTATTCGCTGAGTAAATCTCCCGACAGCCTGGTGCAGCTGGCAGATGAGCTGGCGGCCATTGATGCTTATCTGCAATTACAGAAAACCCGCTTTGGAGACAAGCTAAAAGTAAACTGGCAAATTGAAGAACAGTTAAAACGCCAGCGGATCCCGGCGTTGCTATTACAACCCCTGGTGGAAAACGCCATAAAATATGCGGTGGCAACCCGAACGCAGGGGGCCACTATCACTATAGGTGGCTGTCGGCAGCAGGACAGCCTGCATCTGGTGATCAGCGATGATGGTCCGGGTTCGCAATTACCTGCTCATTGCGCCGGTGCTGGTGTGGGGCTGGATAATATCCGCAACCGGTTATTACAGCATTTTGGTGATAAAGCCCGGCTGGAAACCGGTGCCACCCCTCAGGGTTTTGTCGTCAATATCTGTTTACCATGGCAGAGTGCATGTTAATTGCAAACACGGGGCATCAGCGCCTGGCCAGTTTCTGGCACTGGCATCTGCTGTACTGGCTGAGTTATCTGCTCATCAAGTTTATTCATCTTAGCGTGCTGGTGCCGCTGCAGGATGAGTTAACCTGGCCCTACCTTTGGATATATTCAGTGGTAACCCTGCTGAACATCCTGGTTACCGGCGCCCTGGGTCAGCATGAATTGTCCGGGCGGCGCCCTTTCCTGGTTCAGCTGGGGCGTTTATTACGGGTGTTACTACCCTGGTGGCTGTTGATGGTGTTGCTGAGGCAGTACCTGATAATGACCTATGCCAGCGATATGCTGTCAGATGTCAGCTCTGGTCTGAAGTATTTGCTGGCATTTAATCTGGTGCTATTGCCCCTGGCTGGCTGGCTGGCGATATTCATGCTACTGAAAACAAATCAGCTGCATGCTGCCGGCCTGGTTAAACAGGACCAACTGGCCAGGCAGGCACGTCAGGCCAGACTTAAGGTGTTACGTTATCAGCTGAACCCGCATTTTATGTTTAACACCCTTAATGCGCTTAATGCCTATATTGTGCAGCGCAACGGCAGGGATGCAGAGCAACTGATCCAGCATTTATGTGTCTATCTGCGTCATGCCCTGAAGAATCAGCAGGACGAATTTATTCCGTTACAGCAGGAACTGGAAGCATTAACCGCTTATATGACTATTCAGCAGGTGCGGTTTGGCGAAAGATTACAGTTAAGTTGGCAGTTGTCTGAGCTGCCAGCTGATTTGGTCATTCCGCCACTGTTATTACAACCTCTGGCAGAAAACGCGATTCAGTACAGTGTGGCAGAAACGACCGGCACACTTTGCCTGGTTATCCGGGTACACCACTGCGCGAAACAATTGCAAATTACCCTGGCCCGGCAAGGTGCCGATGATAGCGCCGGCTGGCCTGACGTTCAGCGCCCTGCCAACCTGATAAACCTGACTGAACGGCTTACGCTATTATTTGGTAAGCAGGCCAGCTTATCACTCAGTCACAGCTCAACAGGCTTTTACAGCCAGCTAACTATTGCAACGGAGGCCCTGCATGACCCAGCCACTTAAAGTGATTATTGCCGATGATGAACCCCTGGCCATCAGCAACCTGAAAGCAAAACTGGCTGTCTATAGCAACCTTGAGATTGTCCACTGCTTTGACAATGGCGATGACACCTTGCAGTTTTTACAATCTGCACCAGATATTGATGTGGTCTTTCTGGATATCCAGATGCCGGGGGTTAAAGGTATTGATATTCTGCAGCAAACCAGTAAAGGCTCTGCCATGACGCGACCATTGTTTATTCTGGTTACCGCCTACGAGGAGTTTGCTTTTGCTGCTTTTGAACATTTCGCCTTTGATTATCTGCTAAAGCCGGTATCGCGCCAAAGGCTGGCGCAATCATTACTGGATGTCAGAGCGGCGCTTGATAAGCAGCCGGAACCCCCCTTGCCCGGTAATGCCGGTAAACTGGCCTTTAAAACCGGCGGCGCGACTCTGCTACTTGATGATATTGAGATTTTTCTGATTGAAGCAGCAGGTAACTACATGTGTATCTACACGCTGAATGAAACCCTGGTGATCCGGGAAACGATGAAAGATCTGTTGCAGCGCCTGCCTGAGCAATTTGTCCAGGTGCATCGTTCAACCTTACTGAACTTGCATCATGTCCATAAACTGCAGTCTTATAACAATGATTATCAGTTTGAACTCAGTAACGGTAAGTGTGTGCATGGTTCCAGACGTTACAAACTAAACTGGGCTGCACAGTTAACTGCCTTAACACAACACTAAGGCAAGCGGGTGATATTCTCCCGCTTGTCCCTGTCAGACGTCAACTGGTCACTTTATAACATCTGTGCTGCCGCTTAACCCAAAGCAACAGCATTACCCATCTTAAGGTGCCAGAATCAGCTTATGGCAAACGCCATTAGCAAAAAAGAGGACAGGACGATGAAAACAGCACTTTTTCTTGCAGTAACGCTGGCTGGTTCCAGCATGGCAGTATCGGCAACAACGTATCAGTTTGCTTCAGACCGTTACATGTACAACGCGCTGGTGCAGGTATGTACCGACACCGCCGATGATGACCGCCCCGCCTTATACCGGACTTTACGTGAATATCGTATTAGCAAGCAGAATGCAGTAGAGAAAATTGTTTGCAACGGTAAAAAATTAATGGACTTCGCCCGGGCTAATCAGGCTGTCAGGGTAACGGCGATGCTGCAACCGTACGAAGATCGTATCAAAGGGCGGGTAATCATTCATGATGTCGCCGCACCAGCTGCAAATTAATACCAAAGCGCAGAATCTGCGCGCAGTAATAATTAAAAGCCGCTACAATAGCGGCTTTTTTATGGTGGGCGGATTTTACAATGACGCAAAAACAGGTGCCTTACCACAATGCGGTACTGACCCTGCGCAAAGCGCAGTTGGCGACATCGCAGCGGGTTTTTAATGCCCGCGGCAGTAAGGTGCGCCGCTGTGAACAGTGCCTGTTACCCGCTGGTGAATGCATCTGTGATGCCAGGCCGGCGCCAGGCGGTCATTGCGCCTTTTGTTTTATTATGTATACCGGCGAATGTTATAAACCCAGCAATACCGGTCGGCTGATCTGCGATGTTATTGCTGACAACCATGCCTTTGTCTGGGATCGCACCCGGCCCGAAACAGCGTTGCTGGCATTGCTCAATGATGAGCGATACACACCGGTGCTGGTCTTCCCGCAGCAATATGCCGCGCCAGAGCGTTGCCTGCAAAACCCTCAACAGCTAAGCGACGCTACCGCAGGAAAAATTCCTTTATTTGTGATGCTGGATGGCACCTGGCGTGAAGCAAAAAAAATGTTTAAAAGCCCTTATCTGGCAACGATGCCGGTATTGGGTATTCAACCGGAACAGGCGTCACGGTATGCGCTGCGCGAAGCCGCCCATCTGCATCAGCTCTGCACCGCTGAAGTCGCTATAGCAGTGCTGGCGATGGCAGGCGAAAACGACGCCGCCAGCAAGCTGAGCAATTACTTCAGCGAATTTCGCCGCGCTTATCTGGTTGGCAAACCCCATTTAAGCTTAAGCGACCCCGCTTAATGCAGTGACTAAAAGGCCCTTAATATGAGCAACAAACGCGATGTTATTCTTACTAAACAACCGGTTGAACTGTATAAAATTTTAAAGTTTGAAGGGCTGTGTGACAATGGCGGTGCAGCAAAAGCTGCCGTGGACGCGGGCTTGGTCACAGTCAATGGCGTTGTGGAAACCCAGAAACGCAAGCAGGTAAATGCCGGTGATATTCTGACCTTCGGCGGCGAGACCCTGATCCTTAAATCAGGGGCTTAAGCAAACCCTGCTCAGATCCATGCGGTGTTAACTACTGGTATTAATGCAGTCACGGCCCTCTGCTTTGGCGCCGTATAACGCGGTATCCGGCCAGCACTGGCGGACGATATCGTCGCTGCTCAATACCTCGCCCGGATGACGGCATAGTATCAGCAATACATCCATGGCCTTAGGCTCAAGCTGCTGTAGCTGTTTTCCCCGGCGCAGGGTATTAGCAGCAGGCTCTACCTGCCAGTCGCCAAAAAAGAAAGTATTGCTCATCGTCTGATAATTTTGCCGGTTCAGCTACTGATTAATGCTGCACAACATAGCATGCTAAAACGCTTTAGTTTAATAAAAAAGCCAGCCTTAGGGCTCAGAATGATGTAAAAAAGGCAGCCTTACGGCTGCCTGGGGTCAACTGACCACGTAGCAAAACTGTTATATCAGGCTAAAGCCCGCTCAAAAGCTTAAAACTGGTTCATGGTGTTATGTTTACCACCGGCTTTCAACGCCGCTTCACCGGAGAAATACTCTTTATGATCATCACCAATGTCTGAACCGGACATATTCTGGTGCTTGACACAGGCAATGCCCTCCCGGATCTCTTTACGCTGGACACCGGCAACATAGCCCAGCATACCCGCTTCACCAAAGTACTCTTTGGCCAGATTGTCCGTTGACAAGGCAGCCGTGTGATAAGTGGGCAGCGTAATTAAATGGTGGAAAATGCCAGCATCGCGCGCCGCATCAGCCTGGAACGTGCGGATACGCTCATCCGCTTCCTGCGCCAGCTCAGTACTGTCGTAGTCAGCACTCATCAGCTTGGCCCTGTCATAGGCGGAGACATTCTTGCCGGCGGCCTGCCAGGCATCAAACACCTGCTGGCGGAAGTTTAAGGTCCAGTTAAATGATGGGCTGTTGTTATAAACCAGTTTAGCATCAGGCACCACTTCACGAATGCGGTTAACCATTTCTGCGATCTGGCCGACATGTGGTTTTTCAGTTTCAATCCACAGTAAATCAGCGCCGTTCTGCAATGAAGTAATACAATCCAGCACTACCCGATCTACCCCACTGCCCTGTTTAAACTGAAACAAACCACTGGCGAGGCGTTTTGGCTTTAACAGTTTGCCGTTGGCTTTTACTACAACATCACCGTTGGCAATATCGTCGGCGCCATTGATGACATCACCATCCAGGAAACTGTTGTATAAATCGCCCAAATCGCCCGGCTCATTGGTCACAGCAATTTGCTTGGTTAAACCGGCGCCCAGCGAGTCGGTGCGGGCGACGATAATACCGTTATCAATTCCCAGCTCTAAAAAGGCATACCGTACGGCGTTAATTTTTGCCAGAAAATCGGCATGTGGTACGGTGACTTTACCATCCTGGTGACCACATTGTTTCTCGTCTGATACCTGGTTTTCAATCTGGATAGCACAGGCACCCGCTTCAATCATTTTCTTGGCCAGTAAGTAGGTGGCTTCAGCATTACCAAAACCGGCGTCAATATCAGCAATAATCGGCACAACATGAGTTTCAAAGTTATCAATTCTGGCCTGAATGTCGGCTTTTTTTGCCGCATCGGTCGTCTCATCTAACTGGCGGAACAAGCCACCCAGTTCGCGGGCATCGGCCTGGCGTAAAAAGGTATACAGCTCTTCAATCAGCGCCGGTACTGAGGTTTTCTCGTGCATCGACTGATCCGGCAGTGGCCCGAATTCAGAGCGCAGTGCGGCAATCATCCAACCCGACAAATACAGATACTTTTTCTTGGTAGTACCGAAATGTTTCTTAATGGCGATCAGTTTTTGCTGACCAATAAAACCATGCCAGCAACCTAATGACTGGGTGTACTGACTGCTATCAGCATCGTAGGCAGCCATGTCTGCGCGCATAATGTCGGCAGTATACTGAGCAATATCCAGCCCGGTTTTAAAGCGGTTTTGCAGTTTCATCCGCGCGGCATATTCAGGGCTGATCGCATTCCAGGCGGAACCGGCCTTTTTACATACATTGTCGAAGTGTCTGATATCGTCTTGATAAGCTGTCATTGCCGTTTCCTCTTACTCAAACTGTTGTGCGGGTTGTTGTCATTCACTATAGAGAACAAAACAACAATTCATATAGCTGATTTTAATGATTCCCGTCATTTTTTTAGTGAATACCAATTTACGCTTGACGCTGTGCAGCTGGCCAGTGATATGATTCAGTTCAGTGATAA
>NZ_JAWVZF010000082.1:0-11603 GCF_033722355.1 Arsukibacterium sp.
ACCTGCAGGATCATTGCCCTGAAACGCGCCAATCACAGCGCTCCAGCTATGTTTCGACTGAAAAAACCGGCCCGGCCGGCTGATATTCAGTTCAGCACCGCGGGTGCGGATCTCTTCAGCAACCCAGCTGTTAATTGCAGAAAAGCTGCTGCTGTAAGGTGATGTCCAGGCAATATCGGTATTTTCAAGCGACAATTGCGGGTAAAAATAACCAAGGCGGCCACGCAGACGGTAGCCGCTTACTGGCAACGGTGACCAGCCCAGCCAGGCTTCAGTAACAGAAAATCCGGGGTTTGGACGGCTACGCCACTGGGAATTCAGCCGGCCAGAAACGGCAGAGTCAGTCAGGATATCAATACTTACGTATTGCGGTCCGGCATTCAACGGTTGCCCCGGGTAAGACAACTGACCTGTGCCGCCGTTGAGCCAGCTTTTGTTAACCTGTGAGGCAGGCTCTGTTTGCGAGACAAAAAGCTCGCCTTTCGCTTTATAGCTGAACTCAAGCGCTGAACTGCCAAATACCAGCATTGCCCCCGCGAATAATACTGCCCGGCGAATCATCAGCGCTATCATCCGCAACCTCTGTGCAATTTTACAATGTTATTCTTTGCTAAATGTACTATGTTAATCGCCTGTATGCTAATACCGGGTTGCACGATGCCAAAGCATATTTTACTGATAGCGTTAATTTTTCCGCTGCAAAGCCTGGCCAGTGAGCTTTATGTCACCATTACAGATGCTGAAAAAAAGCCCGTACCTTTTGCCGTTGTTGAACTGGTAAACGAAAATTATCCGGCAAAGCCTGCCTCAGAGGCGGCGCAAGTCATTCAACAGGATTTAAATTTTCAGCCTTTTGTCAGCATTGTAACGCAGGGTACATTTGTCGAATTTCCGAATATGGATAAAACCCGGCATCATGTCTATTCATTCTCCCCGGCCAAGGTATTTGAATTACGCCTGTATTCCGGCGAGCCGGAAGCGCCGGTGATGTTCGACCGGGCAGGCATCGTCACGCTGGGCTGTAACATTCACGATAATATGCTGGCTTACGTTTACGTCAGTGGTAGTCATTTTACCACCATGACAAACGCCAGCGGCGTGGCGCACTTTAACAACCTGCCACAGCACGAATTTGAAATAAGGGTCTGGCATCCTTGGCAACAGGCGCCGCTGTCACCACTGTTCATCTCTGTTAAGGCCGGCACCGAACATCTGGACCGCGTGCTTGATATTCAGTGGCAGGATTTACCAGCAGCAAATAAGGCCGGCTTCGGCGATTATTAAACACTGAGAATAACGTAGTACAGAAACAGCTATTACAGGCTGAGTCAGGTAAGAAGGTGAGTTGGCCAGTAAGCCGGGTTCTGTGCTCTGTTGCCAGAGTGACAATCATTCCTCTAGGACTCAGGTCGCCCTGAGCCTCAAGCAATCTACCCGCCCTCAACGCGGGCCGCGCCATAAAGGGCCTATTTGATCTTGCTCCGGGTGGAGTTTACCGTGCCACGAACTGTTACCAGTCGCGCGGTGCGCTCTTACCGCACCCTTTCACCCTTACCTGATCCCACTTGCGTGGGCCATCGGCGGTTTGCTCTCTGTTGCACTGGTCGTAGGCTCGCGCCTCCCAGGCATTACCTGGCACCCTGCCCTGTGGAGCCCGGACTTTCCTCCCCTTGCTTACGCAAGCAGCGATTGTCTTGGCCAACTCAGCGCGGATTATACGCGAATTGTCAGCTTTCACCAGCCCATTCCAATGCCAGTTTATACAAGGCATTTTTCTTTTCGTTATGTATTTGCGCCGTTAGCGCCGCGGCTTGTTTTACCGGCAGTTCAGCCAGTAAAATCTTTAACGTGGTTTGCACCTGCTCACTGATCTCACTGCTTGCCCGGGCGGACGCTGAGGCTATCATCAGTACCATTTCGCCCTGGCAACGTTGCGGATCTTCGTTTAACCAGGCCTGAATTTGTTCCGGCGTGCCATGGCAAAAGGCTTCAAAGGTTTTAGTCAGCTCTTTGGCCAGCACCAGCTCGCGATCAGCACCCAGCACCAGCGCCACATCGTCCAGAGAGGCCTGAATCCGCCGTGCAGTTTCATAACAGACAATGGTCCCGACATCGGCCGGCAAGGCTGCCAGCTGACTTTGACGCTGACTACTTTTGGCCGCCAGAAAACCAATAAATAAAAATTTATCGGTGGGCAGCCCGGCCGCGCACAGCGCAGTAACAACAGCGCTTGGCCCCGGTATCGGCACTACCCTGACCCCGGCTTCCCGGCACTGGCGTACCAGAGTATAGCCAGGGTCGCTTATCAGCGGCGTACCGGCATCAGACACCAGCGCCACATCCTCACCGGCCTGACATCGGGCGATAATACTGGCTGCCCGTTGTTTTTCATTATGATCATGTAAAGCCAGGGTACGGGTAGTAACAGCCAGATGGGCCAGCAACTTCCCGGTATGACGGGTATCTTCAGCGGCGATACAGCTAACCTGCTTTAACGTAGCAATCGCGCGCTCGCTAATGTCAGCTAAATTGCCGATAGGTGTGGCAACAACGTACAAGGATCCGGTTTGTTTGGTCATATTTCGCTATTTAATTGAGCTTGGCGGGCAGTCTAAGTAAGATAGCCCTATTAAAAGCCTAATGGTACTGTGCAACGTGAATTCCAGCAAATTAAAGCCACTGCTCTTTTTAAGCCTGTGCGGCCTGTTAGTCAGCTGTGCCCAGCAACCCACCCCCGCCGTTGAGCGCCCGGCGATAGCCAAAGCGCCGGAGGAGCCGGCCAGCGCCGTGGTGGCAACGGATGCCCGGGAGCTGTACCGGCAAGCCCGTGATTATCAGGGTGAAGCACGGCAAATCCGGTTACTGCGAGCCGCCCGTGCGGCGCTGGAGCAGCAGCAATATCCGCTGGCGCTGGCAATTAGCCATACCCTGGCCAACAGTGATTATGCGGTGGTGCGTCAGCGCAATATCCTGATATTGCTGCAGGCATATCTGGCGAACAATGAAACCGAGCGTGCCAGTGCCTTACTGGAACAAACGCCGCTGGATACCGTGCCAGAAACCGATATCAGCGACTATCTGTGGCAGGGCGCCCAGTTTTATGCCCGCCAGCAACGCAATCTGGCCGCCAGCCGCTGGCTGCTGCAACTGGACCAGCTGGAACAAAGCAATACTGACTATCCTGAACTGTGGAATTTACTATGGCAGCAACTGACCTCGTTAAGCCAGGCTAATCTGACTAGCCTGCGGACCAATGCCACTTCGCGCAATCTGGCCTGGCTGAATCTGGCAGACCTGGTCCGGGCTAATATCGGTCAGCAGCAAGCGTTGCAGCAGGCACTGGTCAGCTGGCATCAGCGTTATCCGTTTATGCCAGGCCCCGATGCCCTGCCACAGTCATTACAACAATTGCTGACATTAACCCCGTATCAGCCAAAGCGTATTGGCGTGCTGCTGCCGTTAACCGGTAATTTCCGGGCCCATGCCAAAGCGTTGCAATATGGTCTGGTCAGCGCTGCCAGCGCTCAGCGGGATGGTGCAGAGCTTATTTTTATCGACAGCCAGCAAAGCCCGGAACAAATCACCACCGCGTTAAAACAACAATTGGTCGATTTTGTCATAGGCCCGCTGCTCCGGGATCAGGTAGACCTGATTAGCCAGCAGCAGGACTGGCCCTGGCCGACCCTGTTTTTAAACAGTCGCCTGCCAGACACCCCGAAAAGAGCGAATCACTTTTTTTATGCCCTGAGCCTGGAGGATGAAGTCAGTCAGATGGCAGAGCTGTTTGCGCAGAAAAATTACCAGCGGCCAGTGGTGATCAGTGCCCGCAATAATATCAGCCAGCGGATGCAGCAGCACTTTGCCAGCCAGTGGCAGGCGCTTGGCCATCCGACACCCGAGCTTTACCAGTTTAGTGCCAAAGCTGAACTGGAGGCGATAGTCAGCAGTCTGCTGGAAACCGATGTCAGCCAAAGCCGTATCCGCAATATCAACAGCCTGATCAGCGGCAACGTCAAACTAGAGGCCGAACCCCATAGCCGGCTCGATATCGATGCCATTTATCTGCTGGCCGATCCGGTGCAAACCCGCTTATTTAAACCCTATGTCGATGTATCGGTGAACCAGACTGCACCCCGGCTGCCGGTTTATGCCAGCTCACGCAGTTTCAGCACCAGCCTGGATCGCAATGAACAACGCGATTTAAACGGTCTGACGTTTACTGAAATGCCCTGGATGCTCGGCGAGCAAAGCAGTGTTCAGCTGCGCGAGCAATATCAGCAGCTGTTTACCGATCAGGATGAAATTCTGCAGCGGCTTTTTGCCATGGGACATGATGCCTACCAGCTGATCGCCCGCCTGAAACAACAACAGCATATGCCGGCACTGGTGTTCTCCGGCATGACCGGTCAGCTCAGCCTGGATAAGCATGGTACTGTGGTACGCCGGTTAAGCTGGGCCAGTTATCGGAATAACCGGCTCATCGCCGTCCAGGAGCCCTGAGTATAATCAGTTAAATAATGAAAAATTTCCTATGAATAACAAAGGGGAATACTACGAGAAGCTGGCGCTGGATTATTTACTGCAACAGGGCCTGAGTCTGGTGGTACGGAATTTTCAGTGTAAGGCCGGTGAAATCGACTTAGTGATGCGTCAGGGCCAGCAACTGGTGTTTATTGAGGTAAAATACCGGGCCAGCGCCGCATTTGGCGGTGCGCTGGCAGCCGTTACCACGGCGAAACAGCAGAAACTGCTCAGGGCCGTACGGTGGTATCTACAACAGCATGGCGGTCAGAACCAGCCATGCCGGATTGATGTATTAGCAATTGAAGGGCGCGAGCCCTTTCATTACAACTGGCTGCAGAATGCATTCAGTTAGAAGGACAGGGTGATGCAGGAAAATATCCGCCAGCTTTTCAGCGAAAATATTCAAACCATGATCGCCACCAGCGAAGCGCTGGCTGAGCCGATTGAGAACAGTGCACTGGTGATCGTTAACAGCCTGATCAGCGGCGGCAAGGTGCTATGCTGTGGCGCCGGTGCCAGCCATGGTCTGGCAGGCCATTTCGCCCAGCTGCTGCTTGATCAGTTTGAAACCGAGCGTCCCTGTTTGCCGGCACTGGCGCTGCAGAATGATATGTCCAGCCTGCATCCCAATAACCATATTAATCAGGATTATCTGGCCCGGCAGGTACGGGCACTGGGTAATGCTGCAGATGTACTCCTGGTGATTTCGCTGACCGGCTCTGAACAAAGTTTAATTAAAGCAGTCGAAGCCGCGGTGACCAGCGATATGAAAGTAGTGGCTTTGACGATAGACAACGACAGTGAGCTGGCTGGCCTGCTGAACCAGCAGGATGTCGAGTTAAAAGTACCGGCGCACCGGCCTGCCAGGGTATTCGAATGCTACACCTTTTTACTGCATTGCATTTGCGAACTAATTGATA
Source organism: Arsukibacterium sp. (assembly GCF_033722355.1). Lineage (GTDB taxonomy): Bacteria > Pseudomonadota > Gammaproteobacteria > Enterobacterales > Alteromonadaceae > Alishewanella. The sequence continues at coordinate 5,445 of NZ_JAWVZF010000082.1, forward strand.
CTACGCTGTTTCCACAGCAGGGAGAACTATGAACATCAGTAAATTTATTGCATTGGGTACCGCAATTATCCTGTTACAGGGCTGTGCAGCAGCGGTGGTGGCCGGTGGCGCCACCGCTGCCACCGCCGCAAACGATCGCCGTACTCTCGGCTCACAATTGGACGACAACAGTATTGTTATCCGGGCCCGCCGGGAATTAGGCACGGCACAGAGCATTCCTGACAGCAGCAACATTAACGTGACCAGTTATAACGGAGTGGTTTTACTGACCGGTCAGGTCGCCAGCAATAGCATCAGGCAACAGGCAGAACAGCTGATTAAAGACACGCCGGGTGTGCGCGATATCCATAATCAGATCCGGCTTGGTAACAGCACCTCGTTAACTACCCGTACCCGTGACAGCTGGATAACCGCCAAGGTTAAATCCAAACTGCTGGCCGATGATGATGTCAGCGGTTTAAATATTAAAGTGGTAACCGAGAATGCTGAAGTATTTTTAATGGGGCTGGTGCAGGGGCCAGAGGCTGATAAAGCCGTCGATATCGCCCGCCATGTTGAAGGGGTAGCGCGCGTTATCAAAGCGTTCGAGCGACGCTGAGCCATTATCGCGGGCAAAAAGGGTCGGAATGAATAATGTATTCGCTCCGACCTTTTTTAATGTCAGTTGTCCGGGTTTAACATTCCTGCAGCGCTTTTAATACTTTCGAGTGGAACTCACGTTGTTTCATGACCATCATGACGACGACTGAGCTGACCATAAACAGCATCGGATCAATAAACCATGCCAGGGCTGACAACGAAAAATAAATCGCCCGCAAACCATAGTTAAACGAGTGGCCCGCCTGATCAATCACCTTGGCTGCCCGGTTGGCATACAGCGCCTGATCGTCTTCGTTTAAATTGCGGCCATCCGGCGCAGCGCCTATCAGCACGCCGCAAAAACCATACTGGCGTAAAGACCAGGTAAACTGAAAAAAAGCAAACACAAAAATAAAGGTCAGCAACAGCAGTTTTAACTGGACCGAACCTTCAGTATAGTCAGCCCAGGGTACCAGATTAGACAGCATCAGGCTCAGTTTCTCGGCTGACGACATGGCCGTCAGTAACCCGGCTAATATCAGCAGAGAACTGGAGGCAAAAAACGTGACATTGCGCTCCAGCGTTGATATCAGACCGACATCTGCCATTTTATTATCACGCAGCAACATTTTCTGCATCCAGTCGGTACGTTTTCGCCTGAGCTCAAAGGACAGGCAACTGACCACCTTTGCTTTGCGTTTAGCAAACAAGGTGTAACCAATCCACAACACAAAAAACCAGATAACAGCAATCAAATCTAACGGGCCTGGCATACAATGCTCCTGCAACTCAGACAACGGCTTTAGCGGCCGGTTTTAACATACTGCGCTGCGCAACAGGTTGCGCTGATGGCGATGATGGCGCCACGCATCCCAGCTGTAAATCAGTAATGCCAGCCAGATAAAGCCAAAGGTAAGCAAACTGGCCGGCCGTAGCGGTTCATGATACAGCCAGACCCCGAAGATAAACATCAGGCTCGGGCCGATATATTGAAAAAAGCCCATCGTTGACAACTGCAGCCGTCTGGCGCCGGCAATAAAACACAGCAAAGGTACCGTGGTTACCAGCGCCGCTGCCACCAGCAATAAATTCAGGCCGGGCGTATTGTTTAGCATATTCACCGCGCTGCTGTCGGCAAACAGCAACCAGTACAGCACTGCCAGTGGCAATAATAACAACGATTCGACAAACAACCCGGTAAGTGCCTCGACCGCCAGCTTTTTGCGCAGCAAGCCATACACAGCGAAAGAGCCAGCCAGCGCCAGCGCCACCCAGGGGATAGAGCCAAAAATAATCACCTGGATCAGCACACCAGTTGCGGCCAGCCCTAATGCCAGCCATTGCAGGCGTCTTAACCGTTCACCGAGAAATAACAGGCCAAGTAACACATTCAGCAGCGGGTTTATATAGTAGCCCAGACTGGCATCCAGCATATGGTCACTGTTCACCGCCCAGATAAACAATCCCCAGTTAGCACCGAGGATGACAGCAGTAAATAACAGCCAGCACATCAGCCTCGGCTGACAGAGCAGATGCATCAGCTTCGCTCCCTGTTTCAGCGCCAGTAATACCAGCAACAGCAGCAGACAAGACCAGACTATCCGGTGCACCAGAATTTCAGGGGCGGCGATAAAATCGATTTGCTTAAAATATAAAGGGGCAACGCCCCAAAGGGTGTAAGCACTGGCGGCGAAGACACCTCCCAGCTTCTGTTCCCTGCTTAACGACATTGTCTTATCCCAAAATCGGGCACTTAACCAACCAGATAAGTACCAGTACCCAGTGCTATATGCACACCTTGTTCGTTATGCAGCTCCATCCGGCACACCGCCACTTTATTTCCAGAGCGAATCACTCTGGCGGTGGCAATAAATGCCTGTCCCCGGCCAGGGCGCAGATAATCGGTGCGGATATCAATCGTACTCATTTTGCCAAAGCGCTGTACCAGTTCATTCTGGTCAATGTCACTAAACCGTTCCAGGGCACTGGCAACGGCCATCATGCCGCCGGCCACATCAAGCACCGAGGCAATAACGCCGCCATGTAAAATTTGCTGAATAGGATTACCTACCAGTTGCTGGGCCCACGGGAATCGCACTTCCACTTCATCAGCGCCAAACCGGCTTACCTGTAGCCCCAGCAAGCGGTTAAACGGCATCTGATCAAAGGTAGCAGCAATATAAGGCAGTAATTGTTCTGTTGACCGATTCATCTCAGCGCAGGACACCGCTTAACGTCAGCACCGCGACCAGTGCCAGAAAAAACAGCATATTGCGTTTGGCTAACTGCACCATGGCCGTGGTTTCGTCTGCGGTATTCAGCTGTTCGGGATCAAGTGGCTCTGCCGCAACCGCCACTTCAGTCAGGACCTGCTCGTTGTCGGTACTAAAATCCATAAAGTATCCCAGCAGTGCATTTGATGCCCGGGAAAAATACCCCACCAATGCAAAACCAAGGCCAAACAACCGGGTTGGCAACCACTGCGCCCAGAACGTCATGTAATACACGGCATCAGGGCCGTCACTGTCTGGCTGCAATGCCTGATAAACAGAGTTGTCAGCGTCTGTACTATCCTGTGCTGCGTTTAGCGTAACCGGCTCCTGTAACTGGCGTAGCAAAACATAGGTAATAACCCCAAAGGCGCCGAATAGCAAAAACCAGAACACGGTCGCAGCGTAATAGCGGAAATTCAGCCAAATCAGCGTCTGACCATAGCTATTCTGCTCCATACTACTGCCACTGTCATTTTGAATCTGCTGCATAGCCAGATCTGCCGCTTCGGCATCGCCGCGCTCCTGCGCATTCAGATATTGTTTGTATAGCTGCCGATAATGCCAGCAACCAATCCCCACCAGTAGCACCAGTGTATTGACAATTAGCGTCAGCAGCCGGCTATCTATCAGACACAACAACAGCATCACGACCGCACCTGGCAGTATCAGCCAGAGATACTGGCCGAGCCGGTGGCGCGCCAGAGTGGCCAGCGGGGTGTTAACACTGAATTTTAAATATGCTGTGACATAGCGTTGTGCCTGCCAGGCACTGCTGCGCACAGCCAGCCGCTCAATAATTAACGCCAGCAACATACTGATTAATGTCATTCCCTGCTCTCCTTCATTGCGGCTTGAATTGCGGCCCGGTAATATGTCCAGTCAAATGCCGGCCCCGGATCGGTTTTACGTCCGGGGGCGATATCGCAGTGGCCGACTATCCGCTGTGGACTGATCTCGTGATAGCATGCCAGCAAATATTGGCTTAACGCTATCAGGCTCTGATACTGCTGCTCAGTATACGGCATATTATCGCAGCCTTCTAACTCTATCCCAATTGAATAATCATTGCAGTTGGCCCGACCAGCAAACTCACTTTTGCCGGCATGCCAGGCCCGTTTAGCAAAAGGGACATATTGAAAAATCGTGCCATCGCGCCAGATCACACAATGAGCGGCGACTCTTACCCCCTGTAATGAGCCAAAATCAGGATGAGCATGACAATCCAGGGTGCCGCAGAATAACTGATCAACGTAGCTACCCTGCTGCGGGGCAGCAGCAAAGTGGCCGGCCGGCAAACTGATATTATGAATCACCAGTAAACTTATCTGACCGTCGGCCGGGCGCTCATCAAAATGAGCAGAAGGACGTTGCACAAGCGGCGGACAGCTTGGCTGCGCAGCAGTTTTCATCGGAATTTTGCCTTTAGAGCCCACTGTGATTAAGCTAGGCACTATTGTCATGGTTGAAGCTGATGAATGCAAGTACCCGAGCAACGAACGCCTTTTGCAAAAGCCTTCAGCTGGCTGGCCTGGCTGCTGCTGTTAATTATGCTTTTTCTGTTCTTCCAGGATTATCTGGCAGGTAAACGCAACCCGAATCAGCAATTGCAGAGCATTCAGGGCCCGGCAGGCGAGGTCAGCACGGTGCTTATTCGTAACCGTGCCGGACATTATATTGGCACTGCGCTGCTAAATGGTCAGCCGGTAGACTTTATGCTGGATACCGGCGCCACCACGGTGGCGATTGCCGAGGATACCGCCGAAAAGCTGGGGCTGCCGCGTGGCAGACAAATCCAGGTTGCGACGGCTAACGGTATTACCACCGCTTATCTGAGCGAGATTGCATCATTACAGCTGGGCGATATTGTGCTTAATCAGGTTACCGCCAGTGTAGTACCCAATCTGGGCGGAGCCGAGATTTTGTTAGGCATGAGCGCGTTAAACCAGTTAGAATTCCGCCAGCAAGGAAACCAACTGACCCTAATTCAGCGAAACTAATATGACCGACCAAGCCACTGCAACATCTTATCATCGTTATCTTGTACCGGAAATGAAGCGCAGCGTGCAGGCTGCCCTGGCAGAAGATTTAGGCTTCCAGCCGCTGACCGCTGGCGACATTACCGCCAGCCTTATTCCGGCCAGTCAGCAGGCCATTGCCACCATTATCAGCCGTGAAGCCTGCGTGGTATGTGGCACCGCCTGGGTGGATGAAGTTTTTGCCCAGCTCAATCAGCTCAGTCAGGATGGCCAGGTCAGTATCCGCTGGCAGGTAAAAGATGGTGATAACGTTGCCGCGGACAGTCTGTTGTGTGAGCTCAGCGGCCCGGCGCGCCTGCTTCTGACCGGTGAGCGCAGTGCCCTGAATTTTTTACAGCTGCTCAGTGGCACTGCAACGGTTACCGCCCAGTATGTCAGGGTGCTGGCCGATACCGCCACCCGCCTGCTGGATACCCGCAAAACTCTGCCGGGGTTACGCTTTGCCCAGAAATATGCGGTACAGTGTGGTGGCGGCTTAAATCATCGTTTTGGTTTGTTTGACGCGTTTCTGATTAAAGAAAACCATATCGCAGCGGCCGGCTCCATTCAGGCAGCGGTGGCTCAGGCCCGGCAGAACTTTCCCGGCAAACCGGTAGAAGTTGAAACCGAAAATCTGGCTGAAGTACAGCAAGCGCTGGCGGCAAAGGCTGATATTATTATGCTGGATAATTTCAGTCTGGCCGGGATCAGCGAAGCCGTCAGCCTGAACAATGGCCAGGCTAAACTGGAAGTTTCCGGCAATATTACTGCCGAGCGGTTAACCGAGCTTGCTGCGACCGGTGTCGACTTTATTTCCAGTGGCGCGCTGACCAAGCACGTGCAGGCAATAGATTTATCGATGCGGCTGCGGATTGCCAGCTAAACGACGTGCTGCGTTTTACTGAAAGATCCTAAACTTGTTAAACCACTATTCAGTAAACTTCTGGTAGACTCAAGCCATGACAACAGCCGTTGTTTGGTCATGGTTATTAGTTTGGTAATCGCCAATGCAGCCGACAGAACAGCCAGAACAGTTGACCGGCAAAGTGGTGCACTGGCGCGACGATAAAGGCTTTGGTTTCGTCGTGACCGACACCGACAACCGCCAATTGTTTTTCCATATCCGTGATTTCACGGACAGTAAAATCCGGCCTGCGGAAGGCTGCCGGCTGCAGTTTACGCTGGGCAGCGATAAACAACGGCGGCCCATTGCCCGTCAGCTGAAAATGATTGAGCCCGCTGCTAAAATCTTACCGCCACCAGAGCCCGAGTTTGTTGATCTTGACTACGCG
>NZ_JAWVZF010000083.1:0-11343 GCF_033722355.1 Arsukibacterium sp.
CTTACTACCAGCGGCAAAGTGAAACATTTTGGCGTGTCAAATATGCAGCAACATCAGATGGCATTGCTGCAGGATTCGGTACTTGAACCCTTTATTGTTAATCAGCTGGAATTAAGCTTAAGCCATCTGGCCTGGCTGGATGACGGCACCACTGCCGGTTGCAGCAATCAGCCACCGGTTAACTTCAGCACTGGTACCCTTGAATATTGCCGCCGGCATAACATTCAGCTCCAGGCATGGGGCAGTTTAAGTCAGGGCTTATTCAGCGGCAAAGATGTCAGCAAAGAACCGGCGCATGTCCAGGCAACAGCTAAACTGGTGCAGCAGTTAGCGGCCGAATATCAGGTTAGTAAAGAAGCGATTGTGCTTAGCTGGCTGATGCGACATCCGGCGCAAATTCAACCGGTAATTGGCACCACCAGTATCAATCGCATCAGTGCCTGTGGTGAGGCAACTGCAGTGCAGTTAAGCCGCGAACACTGGTACCAACTTTACGTCAGTGCCCGCGGCGCTGAACTGCCTTAGCTTAATCAGTTTTAAAGCGGCTGACCTGACCACTTAACCCGCTCGCAACCTGTTGCAGCGCTGTCACGGCGCCGCGGTTTTGCTTCAGGGTTAACGTGGTTTCGCGAGACATCGTGGCGATTTGCTCAATATGTTGCGCCAGCTCAGACACTGCAGCAGTTTGTTCATTGGTTGACCGTGAGACATCGCGCACATTATGCAGAGAATCTTCAGCCTGCAGCCGGATTTGCTCCAGCATTGTCGCCGCCTGATTAGCCAGTGCCAGCCCCTGAGCCACCCGGGGCGCTGATGTTTCCATTGCCAGCACCGCCTGTTGAGTTTCATCCTGCACAAGCTGAATCATCCCGGCAATTTCCGTCGTTGCCTTGCTGGTACGCTCGGCCAGCTGGCGTACTTCATCTGCCACCACCGCAAAACCCCGGCCTGACTCACCGGCCCGGGCCGCTTCAATTGCCGCATTTAACGCCAGCAGATTGGTTTGTTCTGCGATACTGCGGATCACCCCGGCAATACCGGCAATCTCTTTTGAACGTTGCTGTAAGCTGCCAATCTGACTGGCAGATTGCTGCACCGTTTCCGCAACCACCCCAATTTCTGTTGCCGCGTCTTTCACCAGTTTAGCGCCCTGCGCTGACAGCTCAGCGGTTTTCTCTGAGTTTTGCTCCGTCAGCTGCACGGTATTGGCCACTTCATTCAGGCTGACTGTCATTTCCTCAATACTGGCGGCAGAGGCGGTTGATGATGAGGCCTGCAGCTCTGAAGCCTGCAGTGCTTCTTTTGCCGCCAGATCCAGTTCGGTTGCCTGAGATGATACAGTATTAGCGGCGTTGATGACTTCTTTTAATGTTTGCCGCAGTTGCTGCTGCATACTGGCTACTGCTGCCAGCATACTGTTTGGCTGGCTGTCTTTAATGCGGGTGGTCAGATCGCCACCGGCAATCTGACTGACGATGTCTGCCGCAAGCGCCGGCTCGCCACCCAGTGAGTTACGTAAGTAACGGCTGATATACCAGGCGGTCAGACTCCCGATGACAATAGCCAGTAACGTTAACAAAACCATTGAAATAGCAAAGGTTTCAGCAACCTTTCTGGCATAAGTTGTCGCCTGCTGATTTTGTTGTTCCTGATAATCAATAAAGGCATTGATACTGGCCAGCCAGTCAACAAAAGCCGGGCTCATCTGCTGCAGCAATAATTGTTGTGCCGCGGCCTGCTGGCCTTGCTGACGTAAACGGATCACTTCAGCTGCCAGCGGCTGGGCTCGCTGCTCAACCTGATGAATCGTCTCCAGCAGGCGCCGTTCGGCGGCACTAATGTCGGTGCTGGCCTGAAACAACTGGTCCATTGGCTGGCGCGACTGCTGATAAAACGCTTGTAACCGCGCGATATCGTCAAGAATGATGGGCAAGTCAGCCAGATTGGGCACCAGCGTGATATCCCGCAGGGCAATGGCTCTGTCGTGCACACTACCGCGAAAGTTAATCGCATAACGCTGTTTCACTGAATTCACTTCGGTAATTTCAGTCAGCGTCTTGTCGATCTGACTTACCCGTTGCACCCCGAATAAGGTCAGCGCCACCATTAACAGCAAAACCACTCCAAACCCCAAACCAAGTCGCATTGCGACGGTCATCGACTGCGTACTTTGCATAACTGAACCCCTGTTAGAAACAAATGACAACAACGTTAATTCATGGACTATACGCTGGTTTTTCAATCCAAACTAATGAAATTAATCTGAATAATTCAGCAAAAAAACAGATTAATCCAGGCTTGATACGGCAGCAGCCTGTATTTAGCTCACTGCCGGCTCGGCCACTGAATCCCGCGGAATTAAATGAGGGTTAAATATCTGTTGTACTTCAATACTATTTTGCTGGTAAACCTGTTTCAGCACCCAGCGCGCAGCCATCCGGCCCATAGCACTGACCGGGTAATCAATCGTTGATAATTTCGGATAGGTGTAATAGGCAAAATTCACGTTATCAAAACCGATTACCGAAAAGTCCGCCGGTACTTCATAGCCCAGTTCGCGGGCGGCTGTCATGGCACCCGACGCCATTTCATCATTGCCACATACTATGGCACTGAATGGCCGGTTGCTGGCCAGCAACGCATCCAAGCCTTTACTGCCACCCGTTTCGCGAAAATCACCTTCAAAGAACAACCCTTGGTCAGCAGTTAACTGATACTCAGCCAGCGCCCGCTGGTGGCCATGAAACCTGTCACGGGCATCAGCTTTCCACATCGGGCCGGCAATGTAGGCGATGTGGCGGTGGCCCTGCTCAAGTAAATAACGGGTTGCCAGATAGCCCCCCAGCTCATTATCCAGACTGATGCATCTGTCCGCCAGCGCCGGCAACTGGCGGTTTAACAGCACGAATGGAATTTCTTTTTTACTTAAATCGATGAGAAACTGATCGCTGACCGCCTCGACGTGCAAAATCAGCGCATCACAATTGCGGCTGCGCAGAAAATCGATACCGTCTTCCTCCGTGGCCCGCTCACTGTGGCCGGCAGCAATAATTACATGTTTGCCGGCCGCCCGGAACTCGGCTTCGATACCGGTCAGCATTTCGCCATAAAACGGGCCATGTAATTCAGAAACCAGAATGCCAATGCTGTTAGAACGGCTGGAAGCCAGGGACTGGGCGATAGAATTCGGCCGGTACCCCAGCTGCTCCATTGCCTGCAATACCTTCTGACGGGTGGCTTCGCTTACCCGGACATTATTGTTCATTACCCGGGATACCGTAGCTAAGGATACCCCTGCTAATTCAGAGACCTGGTAAATCGTCGCCATGGTTTGCCTTTACTTGTAAGATTAGGCGGTTACTCTAGCATGCGCCGGCGTTACTTCACCAGATTGCCGTGCCAGATGCCGGTGAATCGCCAGTACCCGCTCGCTGTTAAGCCGGTAGCGGCTCATGACCAGCGCAACCACTATTGAGCCAACCGCCGGTAATAAAGTAAAACTGAGCAAAATGCCCTGTTGCGTCTGCACGCTTTGTACCGCATCCGGCTGATAATCAAACCCGGCCAGCAGCCAACCGGCTAAGGCGCCGCCAAGTGCCAGGCCCAGTTTGATAAAAAACACGATAGACGAATACACCAGCCCCGTGATCCGTACCCCGGTTTTATAGTGACCATAATCAACCGTATCAGCCATTTTGGCCCACAGCAGCGGTGTGGCCATTTGTAAGAAAAAGCCCCACAGAAAATACAAGCCAAAAGCGAGCAGCAATTGCTCGGCGCTGATAAAGAAGCTGATCACGCAAATAACCGCCGAAATAAGCTGCAGGCCGATATAGGCTTTGACTTTATCGATATAGCGGCTGAGCCACTGCGCTGCAGCACAGCCGGCGATATTGCCAAGCATACCCAGCGTGATAAACGCGGTAATTAAATCTTCCCGCAGCAAAAAGTATTTTACATAGTAAATGGCCAGCGTTGTCCGCAGCACCATGCCGGTCAGCAAAAAGAACGCCGCCACACACAAAATACGCCACTGGTCGTTCTGCCATAGTGAGTTGACGCTGTTTCGCAACGTCAGTTGCTGATTGGCCGGCGCATGCACCCGCTCCCGGGTACCAAAGAAGCACAGTAAAAACAGGATTAAGCCTAAAGCACTCATGGCAGCGATTGTCAGCTGGTAACCTCTGGCGCTATCGCCATTGCCAAAGTAATTCACCAGGGGCAGGGTGCAGGCGGTAACAAGTAAGCCGCCGAGCATACCAAACACAAACCGGTAAGACTGTACTGACACCCGCTCAGTCGGATCTGCGGTCAGTACTCCGCCTAATGCCGAGTAAGGGATATTAATCGCAGTGTAAGCCAGCATTAGCAAGGTGTAGGTCGCGAAGGCATAAACTATTTTGCCATTGGCTGATAAGTCGGGGGTGGTGAACGCCAGCACACTGCAAAGGGCAAAAGGCAGGGCCAGCCACAGCAGGTAGGGCCGGTATTTGCCATGCCGGCTTTGAGTTCTGTCGGCCAGGGCTCCCATCAGCGGATCGGTTATCGCATCAATAATCCGTACCAGCAGAAACATGCTGCCAACCACCGCAGGTGAAATGCCAAAAATATCAGTATAAAAAAAGGTTAAAAATAACATCACCGTCTGGAACACGATATTACTGGCCGTATCGCCGAGACCGTAGGCAATTTTTTCTTTTTTTGTCAGCATGCTAACCCCATAATGGCGCGTTAATTCAGCTTAATGTTATTTGTTAGCACTCTTGTTATCGGCCGCCGTGCGGCTGGCAAAACAGTCTCGCAGGGCGATAGCACTGGCTTTTAAAACACGTTGCTGGGTCGTGTAATCAACATAGACTATTCCAAACCGTTTGGCATAGCCCTCTGCCCACTCAAAATTATCCATCAGGCTCCAGGCAAAATAGCCGTCAATTCGCACGCCGGCGCTGATCGCGTGCTCCACTGCCTGCAGATGTTGCTGAAAATAGGCTACCCGCTCGCTATCCTGCACCATACCCTGTTGTACTGTGTCAGGCATCGCCGCGCCATTTTCAGTAATATACACCGGCGGCAACGGATAACGCTTATTGATGTCGAGCAGGATCTCGGTCAGCCCTGCCGGATATATTTCCCAGCCCATATCGGTTAATGGGGGAGTGGTAGGAGGAACATCGCTGAACCAGCCTTTGCCGTTGTCACGGTACACAGTGCGGGTATAGTAATTCACCCCGAGAAAATCCAGTGGCTGCGCAATGATTGCCATATCACCGGCGGCAATTTCCGGCTGCTCGTTGCTGGGTAACTCACTGAGTAACTCAGGGTATCGTCCTTCGAACAATGGCTGGATATACCACTGGTTGTGATACTGATCGGCCATTCTGGCAGCCCGGATATCAGCGTCGCTGGTACTGGCAGGATGACAAGGGCTGAAATTCAGCACAATGCCGTTCAGGGCCCGGGGCGCATTGCGGCGCAATACCGTCATTGCCAGACCATGTGCCAGCAATAAATGGTGGGCAACCTGGCGGCCCTGCTTACGGTTCTGCACGCCCGGCGCATGAATACCGGCTTCATAGCTTAAATAGGCACTGCAAAAGGGCTCATTTAGCGTGGCATACGAGTAAACTTTGTCGCCCAATGCCCGGCTGACTTTATCGGCATAATCGGCGAACTTAAAGGCGGTAGCGCGGTTTAACCAGCCGCCATTATCCTGCAGATATTGAGGTAAATCCCAGTGGTACAGGGTAACAAAGGCTTTGATATTGTGAGCCTGCAACGCCTCCAGTAGCTGCCGATAGAAATCAAGACCCGCCTGATTAATGCTGCCATCACGATTGATCACCCGGCCCCAGGCAATAGAAAAGCGATACGCGTCAACACCGAGCGACGCAATAAGCTCAACATCCTCGCGCCAGCGATTAACATGGTCACAGGCAACCAAGCCGTCAGAGCCATCTTTAATCCGGCCCGGTTCGGCGCAAAATGTGTCCCAGATACACGGTAACCGGCTGTTGGCAGCGCCTTCAATCTGAAACGAGGCCGTCGCCACGCCAAAAGTAAAGTCGGGCTTAAGTAAGGCTGAATCAGCAGCTAAGGAGATTTTCATCAATTTGGCTATCTTCCGAACGTAAAGTTACTGGCAGCTGGACGACAAAAAATTTGCCAACAGCGTGATATATGCTATAAATGAAAGCGCTTACATTATACTAGACGGCCCGGACACCAACGTCAACACGCAGTCCGTCAATAAAAACACTATGCACCCGAGGGAGACAAAATGGCGACTTCACCATTACCAACAACGGCAGGCCTCAGCGCCAGCGGCGGCAACGAAAACTACCGCTTTGCCCTGACTGCCCTGACCTCACTATTTTTTATGTGGGGCTTTATTACCTGTCTGAATGACATTTTGATCCCTTATTTAAAAATGTTATTCGATTTGAACTACACCCAGGCCATGCTGATCCAGTTCTGTTTTTTCGGCGCTTATTTTATTGTCTCGGTGCCGGCCGGTATGCTGGTTAGCCGAATTGGTTATAAAGCGGGTATTGTCACCGGCCTGCTGATCGCTGGTGCCGGCTGTCTGTTGTTTGTGCCCGCCGCGGCTATGCATGTCTATGCCATGTTTCTGCTGGCGTTATTTGTGCTGGCCTCGGGCATAACCATCTTACAGGTGGCTGCTAACCCCTATGTCAGTGTGCTGGGCCAGCCGGAAACGGCATCCAGCCGTTTAACGATGACCCAGGCCTTTAACTCACTGGGTACGACGGTAGCCCCGTTTTTCGGCGCCTGGTTAATTTTTGGCGGTCTGGACGCGCCAGAGCCGGTACCCGGTACAGTAACCGAGTCAACCGTTCAATTACCTTATTTAATTCTGGCTGCCAGCCTGATCGTGCTGGCCATCATTTTTGCCTGGTTAAAATTGCCGGCCATGGGTAAAAAAGACCCCGCTGAAGCCATGCCGCTGGGTGGCGAAGCCTGGAAACAGCGCCACTTAATGCTGGGCGCACTGGGTATTTTTGTCTACGTCGGGGCTGAGGTAGGTATCGGCAGCTTTTTAGTCAGTTATTTATCAATGCCGGAAATTGGCGGCATGTCTAAAGGGGCGGCATCTCACTATATTGCCTGGTATTTCGGTGGCGCTATGGTCGGCCGTTTTATTGGCGCTGTGGTAATGCAAAAAGTCAACGCCGGTAAAGCACTGGCCTTTAATGCCATTTGTGCGGTGTTCCTGCTGGCACTGACTATTTTATCATCCGGTAAACTGGCCATGTGGTCATTACTGCTGGTCGGGCTGTGTAACTCAATTATGTTTCCTACCATATTCAGTCTGGCCATTACCGGGTTAAAGCAATACACCAGTCAGGGCTCGGGTATTTTATGTCTGGCTATTGTCGGTGGCGCCATTCTGCCATTATTGCAAGGCGCCTTAGCCGACAGCATTGGTGTGCAGCTGGCCTTTATTCTGCCATTGCTATGTTATATCTATATTGCCTTTTACGGTCTGAAGGGCTGTAAGCGCAACGTAACAGCGACCGTCGTGCCTAAGGAACCGTTATGATTTTACTTAAAGCAACTTGTTATTTTAAACCGTTACTGCTGGCGGGCAGTGTTGCGCTGGCGCTGGCTGCGTGCGGAAAACCCGTGCCAGAGCAAACGACTCCCATAACAGCGGGCAAAACGGCCGGCAACATTGAGATCTGGCCTGAATTGCAATTACCCGTGGCTAAAGATCCGGCGATGGAACAAGCCATTACCGACTTAATAGCCGGGATGACACTGCCACAGAAAATCGCTCAGATGATCCAGCCGGAAATTCGCGACATTACCGTTGACGATATGCGTCAGTATGGTTTTGGCTCGTTTTTAAATGGCGGCGGTGCCTTTCCGAATGATGACAAGTACGCCACGCCCGCCGACTGGATAGCGCTGGCTGACGCCATGTACCAGGCATCGGTTGATGCCAGCCAGGATGGCAGCAGTATTCCCACCATGTGGGGCACAGATGCAGTGCATGGCCATAACAATGTGATTGGCGCCACCATTTTCCCGCATAATATTGGCCTTGGCGCCGCCAATAACCCGGCATTAATAGAGCAGATTGCCAAGGTGACGGCCCGTGAAGTCATGGTAACTGGTATTGACTGGGTCTTTGCACCTACTGTGGCGGTAGTGCGCGATGATCGCTGGGGGCGGACTTATGAAGGCTATTCCGAGCACCCGAAAATAGTTCATGATTATGCTGCAGCCATTGTCACCGGCTTACAAGGCGCCGCTGACGGTGATTTTCTTGGTGCTGATAAAGTCATTAGTACCGTGAAACACTTTGTCGGTGATGGCGGCACCACAGGGGGTATTGATCAGGGCAATACCGAAGTCAGTGAGCAGCAATTGTTCGACATTCACGCCCAGGGCTATGTCGGCGGCCTGCAGGCCGGTGCGCAATCCGTGATGGCGTCATTTAACAGCTGGAATGGCGAAAAAATCCACGGCAGTAAATACCTGCTGACCGATGTGTTAAAAGATCGCATGGGCTTTGATGGATTTGTGGTCGGCGACTGGAATGGCCATGGCCAGATCCCGGGCTGCACTAACGAAAACTGCCCGCAGGCGGCCAATGCCGGTCTGGATATTTACATGGTCCCGACAGCGGCCTGGAAACCACTGTATTACAACCTGATTGACCAGGTAGAAGCAGGGGTGATCAGCATGCAGCGGGTAGATGACGCCGTGCGGCGGATTTTACGGGTTAAAATGCGTGCCGGCTTATTTGACAAGCCTAGCCCGGCAAAACGGCCATTGGCCGGCAAAACTGAGCTGATTGGTGCCGATGCGCACCGGGCGCTGGCTCGTGAAGCAGTGCGCCAGTCCCTGGTATTGCTGAAAAACAATAACCAGTTACTGCCATTAAATCCAACGCAGCGGTTGCTGGTCACCGGTGGCGGCGCTGACAATATCGGTCAGCAAGCCGGCGGCTGGACAATCAGCTGGCAGGGCACTGGCAATACCAATGCGGATTTTCCGGGTGGCAGTTCCATTTATGACGGCATTGCCCGCCAGGTTAAGGCAGCCGGTGGCAGTGTCGAGCTTTCAGCCGATGGCAGCTATCAGCAGAGACCCGATGTGGCTATTGTTGTATTTGGCGAAGAGCCTTACGCCGAGGGCAATGGCGACCTGGATAATCTGGAGTACCAACGCGGCAATAAAACCGATCTCGCCTTGCTGAAAAAATTAAAAGCAGCCGGTATCCCGGTCGTCTCGCTGTTTATCAGTGGCCGGCCGTTATGGGTTAATCCGGAGCTGAATGCCTCTGATGCCTTTGTCGCCATCTGGTTGCCGGGCAGTGAAGGGGAAGGGGTGGCAGATGTGATCCTGGCCAAAGCAGATGGCGCTGTGCAGTATGATTTTCACGGTAAGCTGTCTTTTTCCTGGCCCGCCAGCCCGCAGCAAACTGCAGTGAATTATGGCGATAAAGATTATGATCCGCTACTGCCGTATGGCTTTGGCCTGCGTTATGGCGAGCAGAACGTACTGCCTGATAACCTTTCTGAGCAGGTAGAGCAGAGTAACCAGTTGACTGAGCTGGTTATTTTTGAACGCTCTCCCCGCTCGCCATGGCAGTTACAATTAGAAAGCGGTCCTGACAGTACGATGGTAAGCAGCAGTATTCAGCAGTTAGGGGCGATAAGCAGCCGTACTTTTGATAAAGAGGTGCAGGAAGATGCCCGCCGCTTTGAGTTTGATGGCAGCGCGCGTGCAGCACTTAAATTTATCAGTCCGTTCCCCCGCGACTTAAGAGCCTATGCTGAAGCCGACAGCCAGTTAACGCTGCTGGTCAAGCGCCAGGGAGCAGTGCCGGCTGAGGTGATGCTGGGCATGGTCTGTGGCGATAACTGCGGTGGCAGCGTTAATATCAGTGCCGCACTGGCGGCTCTGCCGGAAGAGCAGTGGCAACCACTTTCGGTAAATTTAAGCTGTCTTAAGCAGCAGGGGCTTAACCTCGGCCAGGTTTTTCAGGTGTTGTCTGTGCAAACCAGCGGTAAGTTAACCCTGAGTCTGGCCGATGCCAGAATAACCCCGGTAACGGATCAGCAAGAAACTGTGGTGACGTGCCAGTAATTAAACAAAACCCTGACCAAAGGCGCCGGCAGGCGCCTTTTTTATATGCTGCAACTATGATTCTGCCTGTACTAAGCTACTAATCGTGAGAGACGCGGTGGCGGGTGTGCTTATGAAGCAACGGCAGGGATGCCGCGGAAGCTGAAAGGGCACAGGGAGGTGATCCTTGAAGCTGGCGTGGTAAGTATCTCCAGCCGCAACAGCTTTGCCGAGAGGCACAATGACTGGTGTGCTTACGAAGCAGCGGCAGGGATGCCGCGGAAGCTGAAAAGGCACAGGGAGGTGATCCTTGAAGCTGGCGTAGTAAGTATCTCCAGCCACTGTGCCTTTACACCTTACTCTACGACACCAGTTTTCAGCAACATCACCAGCCACCTAATCCTGTTAGATCGATGTAAGTATCAGTGCAATATACACAATAAGCGCAAAAAAAGTGCCCGCATGCGGGCACTAAACCGGAGTTACAACAGGGAGGGTGTTAAGACGGTAGCAGGCAGCAACTAAATAACGGCTGCCGGACTACCGGTTAAACGGGCCTGACTATAATCAATTGCCCATAGTGTATCTGACACCAATGGCATACCGCGGACCATATTGAGCAGCACTTAAGAACTGTCTTTCAAACCGGCCAAAGCTACGCTCGGTTTCATTGGTCAGGTTAATGCCTTCGAAGAATACGGTCAGGTTGTCATTAATATCGTAGTTAACACTTAAATCCCACTGCAAGTATTCTTCAACATAGTTAGGCGGCGCATCGGTGGTGTCCGGCTGGCCCTGTCCGGCCAGATATTCGTCCCGCCATGCGGCCGTTAACCGGACCGATAAACCCTCTTTCTCGTAGAACAGCTGCCAGTTGGCCGAGTTACTCAGCCCGGGCAGAATTGCCTGTGCCGCCAGCACGAAATTATCGTACTCGACATCACCGTCCACCAGGGTAGCATTGATGCCGGTGCCGAAACCACTGTCTCCAAACACGTGCTGAACCGCGAACTCCAGGCCATTGACCTTACGGGCGCCGACGTTTTCAGGCGAGTTGATTGTCCACTGAATCAACGGATCTGTGGCCGGGTCAGGTAAGATACGGTTGTTTTCACCTATACCGACACCACCGGCAATAATCTCATTGTAAATGGCTGCATCGGTAGCCTGCTCGCCACGCGCCTGGATGGCGGCAACCGCAGTATTCCAACGCTGGCCCTGATAAACGTCATGCAAACCCTCAAA
>NZ_JAWVZF010000084.1:0-11310 GCF_033722355.1 Arsukibacterium sp.
GCGTACGATGTGGGCATTAAATCTAATACCACCACGATGATGCGCGATGACCGTGATTACAGTGAAAATTTTGCGGTAAATGGCCGCGAGGGTCAGTTTTATCAGGCGCAGTTCTGGGTGCAGCTTGACACGCCGCAGCAGGTAACGGCCTATCAGCAATTTATGCAACAACTGGTGCAAAGCGAGAAAGAAGCCGGCCGTCATCCGAGGCCGGAAGGCAACCAGCTGACTAATATTCTGGATATTACTGAGCACTTTAAAGCCCGCAACCGCCAACTGGATGCATTTGCCCTGGTATCACTGTTGTTTTTACTGGTCTGCTTATTTAATGCCAGTCATTTATCACTTAACCGTTACCTGGCCAGCCAGTATGAATTTGGTCTGAGGCGGGCGCTGGGTGCCAGCCGCGGCCAGTTACAGCAACTTATTCTGGCCGATGTCGCCGTCAGTGCCACGCTGGCATTAGTGTTGTCGCTAATCGTGGCTGCCGCCGCAATGACGTTAATTGCCACGCTGCTACCGGCCACCCGCAATCTGACCAGCTGGAATCTGTTGATGGTAACAGCCATGGCTGGCACAGCGTTACTTGCCTGCTATCTGGTCACTTTATATCCGGCCCTTCGCGCCTCCTTTGGCAGCTTAAACCGCCAGCTGAAATAACGGGACACTATCATGAGCATAACCTTACTGTTTAAATCTTTATTGCAACGCAAAGTTATTACCGCCCTGCTGCTGGTGCAGCTGACCCTTACCCTGGCGCTGGTCAGTAACAGTGTGTTGCTGAGCCAGCAAGCCTATACGCTGAGTAATCAGCCGACTGGTCTGCAACTGGACACCACACTGGCGATTGAACTCAAACCGACCGATGACAACCTGATAGTTCATCCGGCGCTCGGCGAACTGATCCAGCGTCAACTGGCTGCACTGCGCCAGATAGCCGGTGTCCGTTATGCTGCATTTAGTAATCAGACCCCGTTAATGTTTGGCGGCATGAATGGTGATTTATCGGTAGAAGGTAAAGCAGAAACCACCAGCATTGATGCGGTGCCGTATAACTTTGCCGAAGCTGACTTGTTTAATACGTTACAAATGACTCTGTTGCATGGCCGCTGGTTATCAGCTGAAGATAAAAATACCGATAATGTGGTCCTGACAGAAAAACTGGCTACAACATTATTTGGCGAGAGTCATCTGGCACTTGGTCAGCAAACTACGGCAGGCCCGGTGGTGGGCGTGGTTGCTGATATGATGTATCAGCGTTTTGCCAGTGATCAGTATTACGGCCTGTTTTTTAACCGTGATTTGAGCCGTGCTGACTATGGTTACCGTTTACTGCTGCAGGTAGAACCGCAGGCGGTAGATGCCGTACGGCAACAGATCAGCAGCAGTCTGCGCCAGGTCGAGCCGGAAATCGATATCCGGCAAATTGTCAGTTTGCGTCAGCTGCATCGTGAGGTCTTTCAGCAGGAACGTGGCCTGGCTATTTTATTGTCGGTATTAAGTGCCCTGATGCTGATTGTCGCGATGATTTCCGCCTACAGTCATGCGCTGTTTCACGGGGTGCAGCAGCAGAATGAAATTGGCGTTAAACGCGCATTGGGCGCCAGTAAACAACGGATCCTAATGGAAGTACTTAGTGAAAGCTGGCTGACCACGACTATTGGTGCAGTGCTGGGCTTACTGGCCAGTTACTTATTACAACAGCAGCTGGCAACGGTAATTTCCTTACCTGCCCTGCCGCTTTGGTTACCTGTGGCAGCAGCAGTGACACTGCTACTTTTTGTCACTGCTGCAACATGGTATCCTGCGGCTATTGCTACCCGGGTTTCACCGGCCACTGCCACCAAAGCGTTATAATCTATGCTGAAACTATTGGTTATTGATGATAATCAGCCAATCTGTCAGGCCCTGCAGACGTTGTTTGCGCTGCAGGGCTATCAGGTTTACTGCGCCAGCGAACCGGCGCAGGCCTGGCAATTACTGGCCTGTGAAGATATTGATTTAATTCTGCAGGATATGAACTTCAGTGCCGGGCAAATGCATGGTGATCAGGGTAAAGCCCTGTTCTACCAGTTACGCCGGCAGTACCCCGACCTGCCAATCGTACTGATGACAGCCTGGACTCAGCTTGACATGGTGGTTGAACTGGTAAAAGCCGGTGCAACAGATTATATCGCCAAGCCCTGGGATGATCAGCGCTTGCTGCTGACAGTTGCTAACGCCCTGAAATTAAAACAGCTCGCCGTTCAGCAACAGCGTACCGCGCAGGAGCGCCAGGCTGCCTTTGCCGGTAAAGATTTGTGCAACCTGGTCTTTGCCAGCAGCAAAATGCAGCAATTGCTGCAAATGACATTGCAACTGGCACCGGCCAATGCCGCGGTGCTGATCACCGGCCCCAACGGAGCCGGTAAAGAGGGGATTGCCAATGTGCTGCATGCCAACTCAGAGCGAAAAAATAAGCCTTTTATCAAAGTAAATATGGGGGCTTTACCGGGCGATTTAATGGAGGCGGAACTGTTTGGCGCCGAAGCCGGTGCTTTTAGTGGTGCCACCAAAACCCGGATAGGTCGTTTTGAAGCAGCAGAAGGTGGCAGTATTTTCCTAGATGAAATTGGCAATTTGTCGCTGGCAGGTCAGGCCAAGCTGTTACGGGTATTGCAAACCGGCGAATTTGAGCGCTTAGGCTCAAGTACAACCCGCAAAACCGATGTCCGGCTGATAAGTGCAACCAATATTGATTTAACCGCCGCCATCAGTCGCGGCGAGTTTCGGCAGGATTTGTACTACCGGGTCAATGTGGTGCAGTTGCAGTTACCCGCCCTGTGCGAGCGTCCGGACGATATTTTAGTACTGGCCAGGTATTTCCTTGCCGGAAAAAAAATCTTAAGCAAGGCCGCGGAACAGCAGCTGCTCAGTTACTGCTGGCCGGGTAATGTCCGTGAACTGCAAAATGTTTGTCAACGGGCCCTATTGCTCAGTCAGGATGTTGAAATTCAAGCACATGATCTTGGCTTGCCTGAGGTTACTTCATCGTCCAGACGCTCACTGGAAGATATTGACCGGCTGCAACTTGAGCAGGCGCTGCAGCAGGCTGGCGGCGTTATTTCACGCGCCGCCAAACAACTGGGAATAAGCCGTCAGGCATTATATCGGCGGATGGAATTTTATGGCATTGCCACGCCGTAAATCACTGACCACGGCCCTGCGCCGTCCCCGCTTCAGGCTGGACAGCCAGCAGCGTCTGGCGCTGCTTTGTCTGGCATTAACGCTGATAAGCCTGGCCACGCTGGCGCATTTTAACCTGTTCAGGCTTTGGGCCTGTATCGCTGTATTGGCGGGCGCACTGGTGTTGTGGCTGGCTATCAGCTGGAGCCTCAAACCGCTGCGCCGGGAAATTCTGGCGCTAAACCTGCACGCGCAGAACTTGCAGGACGGCAGCTTTAATACCAGTGCCAATCAGTTGTATGTTAATGAATTGGCGCCGCTCGCCAGCAGTTTATCGACAATGTCTGCCGAGCTTCGCGCCGAAAGGGCCAGCTTATATCAGCGCGAACTGCTACTCGATACGGTACTGCAAAGTAGCCCGACGGCATTCGTGCTGACCAGTGACAATGGCACCGTTCTGATGTGTAATCCGGCGGCCTGTCAGTTACTGAACAGGGGAAAAAACTTCAGTGGTAGTAAATTAGCCAGTCTGAATACTCTTAACCGGCAATTACATCAGGCACTGGCAAACCGGCAACAAGGGCTGATCCGGCTCGACAACAACGGCCAGTCGGTCTGGCATTTATCTGTCAGTAAGTTTCAGCTTAATCAGCAACAGCACTGGTTATATCTGTTAAAACCCCTAACCCGGGAAATTCAGCGCGAAGAGCTTAATGCCTGGAAAAAGTTGCTGCGGGTTATCGGTCATGAACTGAATAACACCCTGGCACCATTGTCATCACTGGCGTTTTCCGGCAAACAAATTGCCGAACAGCGTCAGCAGCCAGAACTAACCCGGTTATTCGATACGGTGAGCGATCGTTGTCTGCATTTAAATCAGTTTGTTCAGGCTTATATTAATTTTGCCAAGTTACCGCCTCCAAAAATAACAGAGATTAACTGGCCGCGCTTAATTAATCAGTTACAGGACCAGTTTGAATTTGAACTGCTGGGTGACTTGCCCAAACGCCCCTGGCTGGCAGATCCGCAGCAGTTAGCACAACTGCTGGTCAATTTATTGAAAAATGCCGATGAAAGTGGTTCGGCGCCCGAACATATCAGCCTGCGCTGTATTGAGCGTACCGACGAATTACAACTACAAATTACCGACGGCGGCGGCGGTATTGCGGCGGAGTTAATGAACCAGGTGTTGGTGCCATTTTACAGCAGTAAACCCCAGGGCTCCGGCATTGGCCTGACCTTATGTCGCGATATTGCCGAAGCCCACGGCGGTAATATCAGTTTACGTAATCTGACCCGGCTTGTTGACAGCCACGATATCAGCGGCCTGGAGGTTACCGTTCATCTGCCGGTAACAGACAGCACGGCTACTCCCACATCAGGCCCACATTAGCCTCACTGGCATCTTGCAGCAGGTCAAGTAAAGGCTGAGCCCGCTGTTTCAGACTGACCCGCTCAGGCTTATCGTTGTCCTTATCATCGTCAGGCTGCTTTTTTGTGCCGCGCTCATCCTCTTTCGCCACTTCATCATCATCAAGTTCAGCAAGCGCCTGTTGTAACCGGCTTAATGCTTCAGG
Organism: Arsukibacterium sp.; assembly: GCF_033722355.1. Classification (GTDB taxonomy): domain Bacteria; phylum Pseudomonadota; class Gammaproteobacteria; order Enterobacterales; family Alteromonadaceae; genus Alishewanella. The sequence goes on from NZ_JAWVZF010000084.1 coordinate 4,743, forward strand.
CACATCATCAGCAAACATGGCACTGGGCACCTTGCTGTCCCGGCCCATCATTTTTAACAGCTGCAAGCCCACATGAGTATGATAATCAACATTTCTGCCGGCTTTGCTTTTAAAAGTAAGCATAGTATTACTCCATTAAATAGTATTGACGCGTTATTTACTGCTACTCTGACAACAAGCATAACCTACTTAGTCTGTTTTATGGCACAAAGCACACGTTCTGACTATATTCTGGCCATTGATCAGGGCACGACATCGAGCCGGGCAGTGATTTTTAACCGCCAGATGCAAACTGTTGCAACAGCCCAGCAGGAGCTGGCAGTAAGCTACCCGGCAACGGGTTGGGTGGAGCAAGACCCTGAGCAAATCTGGCAAAGTGTTCTGCAATGTATCAGCCAGGCCGTTGCCGGCGCCGGTCTGACTATTGGCAATATAGCCGCCATCGCCATCAGCAATCAGCGGGAAACCACGATATTGTGGGACAGAGACACCGGCAAAGCCGTCGCCAATGCTATTGTCTGGCAAGACAGGCGTACGGCCCCGTTATGCCGGCAGTTACAACAACAGGGTGCTGAACAGGAGATCATCGCCAAAACAGGGCTGAGAGCCGATCCCTATTTCTCTGCCAGTAAAATTGCCTGGTTGCTGGACACGATACCGGGTGCCCGCGGCAAAGCAGACGCAGGCAAGCTGTGTTTTGGTAACGTAGACAGCTTTATTTTAGCACGGTTAACCGGCGGCAAAGTTCATGCTACCGATGCCAGTAATGCCAGCCGTACCTCACTGTACAACCTGACTACCCAGCAATGGGATCCGGCATTACTGCAATTATTTTCTGTCCCGGCCAGTGTGTTACCAGAAATCAGAGACAGTGGCGGTCTGTTTGGAACGACGTCGGCCGATGTGCTCGGGGCTGCGGTTCCGGTTATGGCAATGCTCGGTGATCAGCAGGCAGCATTATTGGGACAGGCTTGTATAGCACCGGGCATGCTGAAAAGCACTTATGGCACCGGCTGTTTTGCCATGGTTAATACGGGCAGCATTATTATAAAGAGCCAACATCAACTGCTGTCGACGCTGGCCTGGCAATTAGATGGCAAAGCCACCTATGCGTTGGAGGGCAGTATTTTTATGGCCGGTGCCACTGTGCAATGGCTGCGCGATAAACTGGGGATTATCAGCCAGGCCAGTGAAACTGAGCAACTGGCCAGGCAAAGCCATTATCAGCAATCAGAACTACTCATTCCGGCTTTTACCGGCCTTGGTGCGCCCTACTGGCAACCTCAGGCTAAAGCGGCATTATTTGGCATGACCCGGGATACCGGTAAAATACAATTAGCCACCGCTGCGCTGTGTGCCGTTGCTTATCAGAGTGCTGACTTACTCAGTGCCATGCGCCAGGATAATATTGATGTTGCGCAATTAAGGGTTGATGGCGGCATGACCGTCAACAACTGGTTTGTGCAGGCGCTGGCTGATTTATGCCAGCAACCGGTGCAACGCAGTAATACTGCTGATGCCACCGCATTCGGGGTTGGCTTTCTGGCTGCTGTCAGTCTTGGCTATTATGACTCTGTAGCTGATATCAGCTCGCTATGGCAAGCAGACCGGCAATATCTGCCACAAATCAGCAGCACTGAGCAGGCAAAATTGTACCAATACTGGCAAACGGCGGTTGCTGCTGTCCTCAACCAGCCGCTATTGTAGCCAGTTTTGCATAAATCAACTGAGGTGCCTATGCAGCCAAAGGTACTAATCGCCGGGTTTGAGCCTTTTGCCGGCGAGACACTAAACCCATCATGGCAGGTAGCCCGTGCGCTGCATGGCACGCAATTAGATGACGAGGTCACAATACAGGCAGTAAAGCTGCCCTGCATATTCAAGCAAAGCTTGCTTTGTCTGGAACAAGCCGTTAATCAGTTACAACCGGCTGTGGTGATTTTGCTTGGCCTCGCAGCGGGCTGCAGCCAGTTGATGCTGGAAAAAATTGCCAGTAATTATATTGATGCCGCTATTGCCGATAATGCTGGCCAGCAACCTCGCAATGCCCTGACCGCCTCGCATGGGCCAGCGGCTTATTTCAGTAATCTGCCGCTAAACGCCATATTGCAGGCACTGCATTTACAACATATTCCGGCTCAGCTGTCATTATCTGCCGGCAGCTATGTCTGTAATCACAGCTTTTATGGGCTGATGCATCTGATCAAAAACCAGTATGCCAGTATCAAAGGCGGCTTTATTCATTTGCCTTATCTGCCCGGACAAGTGCTGAATAAGCCCGGTATTGCCAGCATGGCGCTGGAAACTCAGATAGAGGCCGTGAAAATCTGTATTGAGGTCAGTTTGCAGCAACACGCCGATCAGCTCATTGCTTAAATAACAACAAACACATGATCTTTATAGATAATTATTTTTTTAAATTTAGTGCTTGCATAAATTTTATGCATTCCTTATGATGCGCGCATTCGAAAGGCAAGTCATCTGAAAAGATGATCACGCAAAGCTTCAGGTCTAACGGGGAAACCCTATGATAGCTGGGCTGCCGTCGCAAATTGCGATGTTTTATTCTGTTTCGTCCAGAGTTAAACACAAAACCTTTCGTGTACCGCAACCCAGGTTGCTAACAATGATCGTGAACTAACTCAATTCGGAGCTTGAATATGAAAACCAAACTTATCGCTTTAGCCGCTGTTATCGCTGCCACCTCTTTTGTAAGCACTCCTGTTGCCGCCAATGATCAGTTAGCCATGTCTATTTGCTCATATGTTGCAGCGGACAGCCGTAATAATCTGCGTAAAGTATTAAGCGACAACCGTATCCGTTTGTCAGCCGTTTACAATGGCGTGGTCTGTGACGGTTTACCTTTGGTACGCCATGCCATTAAACATAACGCGAATGAAACTGCCGAGTTTATTATCAAGCAGTTACCGGGCAGTTTAGTTGCCGCCTCAGGCGATGCAGAGTGGGCCCAAAGCAACGGTTTTGGCGCGTCACCGGTAATTAACGCGATCAAAGAACGTAGCGCCAGCTAACCGGCTTACCCGTTATCATCGAATAAAGGCGCCGCTAAGGCGCCTTTATTGTTTATCGTTCAGGCTTTTACCGCAAAACAATGTTGTTTCACGTGTTCGGCAATCCCCACCCCGGCCTCTGACATCGTTAAATAAGTCTGATCAGCCCCTGCCGCAATAATGTCCCGTGCTTCATCATTATGCATACTGTGGGAAACAATAAAGCCTTTAAAACCCGATGCCCGTAGTTTTTTGGCAGCAATCACTTTCGCTTCAACGTCGTTCATACTGAGAATAACCGCTTCAACCTTGCCAAAATCGAGGCCTTGCCAGAATACCTGATCCTCCGCATCAGCGTAGAAGATGTTAATGCCCTGTTTTTGATGATCATTCACCTTGGCAGGATCAGAGTCCATCGCAATAATTTTGCGGCTGGCTTTTAAATAGTTATAAGCGGCACTGCCGGTCCGGCCCATGCCCATAATAAGCACATCAGCATCGCCCAGCGACACCGGTTGCTCATCGGGGTGATGAATATTGCGCTCAAACTTCAGCAAACGGTTGCATAAGCGGTCATACAACGGGTGTGCCAAACGGTTCAACGGCGCCGATATCACAAATGAAATTGCCACGGTTAATGCCAGCGGCACCAGCCACTGGGGCAATACCACACTGGCAACAATCAGGCCAAATTCGCTGTAATTGGTCAGGCTCAGGCTGGCCAGAAACGCACTGCGGGCCCGCAATTTAAACAGGACCAGTAACAGGAAGAAAAGCACGGCTTTAAGCGGCAGTAACAGGGTCATCACGCCTGCGAATAACCAGGCATTGGCATCTGGCAGGCCATCAATGCCAATTTGCAGGAAAAACCCTACCAGGAAAAATTCTTTAATACTCCACAACGATTTAGACAGCTCCCCTGCCCGCGGATGCTTGGCCAGCATAGCGCCGAAGACCAGCGCGCCGAGCTCAGAACTCAGACCAACCAGTTCAAAGCCTTTGCCGCCAATCACCAGTGCCAGCAGCAAACCAAACAGGATCAGTAAGTCTTCATGGCCACTGGCATCAAGTAGTTTATATAACAGCGGCCGCAATAAGGGTAACGCGAATACCAGCAAGGCCCAGGGCGACGGCACTGTGCCGCTGGCCACACTCATTACCAAAAGTGCCAGCAGATCCTGAACAATCAGGATACCGATGGCGACTCTGCCATGAAAAGCCCGCAGTTCACGTTTGCTCTCCAGTACCTTGGCCGCCAGTACTGTGCTGGAAAATGCCAGTGCAATCGCCAGCATCAGCGCCTGATACCAGCTGACGTCGAAAATAAACAGCACCGCCGGCAGGGTTAACAGAATAGACAAACCAAAATGCAGACTGCCCCCACCTAAAACTTCAGGCTTGGCCAGGCTGCGTACATTGAGCTTTAACCCCACGGTAAATAACAGCAGCAGCACACCTAAATGAGCAACATGATGAATAATTGACGCGCCTTCAGAGGGGAAACTCATTTCGCTGGCAGATGCTGAAATCACAAAACCCGCCAGTAAATAGCCGATAAGCGGCGGCAAACCAATTAACCGCACCAGCAACCCCAGTGAAAAGGCAAACCCTATCCAGACAGCTTCAAGCATTGGTTATCCTTACGTTTAATGTTTGTTGTTTATTGGCCTATGATATCTGAAAAAAAACAGGCTGCTTTAATGTGGATCATCAATGTTATTTCGCCCTGGCGGCGGGAGATCCTCTTTTCGCCGGCTGAAAAGGCCGCTATTGGCCCGCTGCAGCCACTCATTGTAAGTACGGTGCACACCGCGCCGTAATGCAGCAGAGGAATCTTCCAGTATGCCTACCCCTACCAGTACCGCCACCACCAATACTGACAATTTAATAGCAACTAAATCCTCGCCTATACCAATACAGACACCAATAGCGGCCAGCACCCAGATAGTGGCAGCAGAGGTGACGCCCAATACCATACCATCGCGGCTTAACATCACGCCGGCCCCCAGAAAACCGACTCCGGTAATAACCTGGCCAATAATCCGGGACGGATCTGTCATTGCTGAATTCACCGACATCGATGCCGCAATAAAAACATAAGTGCCCATGACAATCAGAATCGAGGTTCGGATCCCGGCGGGCTTACCCCGCAACTGCCGCTCCAGACCGATAATAAAACCGCAAAGCAGCGCTGTTAATAGCTCCGGCCAGCTAAGTGGCGTGATGCTGAAAATCATTTGCCAATCCGGCATAAATACCCCTATTTCGTCTGTCCCCGCTTTTGCTGTATTACCGCTTTTGCGGCCTGCCATTCGGCCTGGGTAATTGCCGTGGTCGGCTCTGTGCGGGTATTAATGGTGTCCGCAAAGAGTTTTCGCTTGGCAACCTTTTGTAATATAGCGTAATTCTCAGACTCTGACCGCTTATTCCAGTCAACAATCTCGGTAATATGGCGAAAACAGCCAATACAGATTTTTTCACTGTTTAAACGACAGCATGCGACACATGGTGATTCAGGCATAATTTTGTCGGCTCCCCGGGCCTTTTGGTCGAATTGTTATTGTTGCAGACTTAACATCAGCAACACTTTGTGCCAATCTGGCCTCACATTAACAACGCTAAAAACACTCACTATAACTAAAACCGCCACGGGAACCTACTAATGACCATATTTAAACCCTGTCTGCTGGCAGTGGCTATTGCCAGCTTTACCCTGCAGGCCGACGACAGTAAGTCGCAATGGGACGTAAACGCGCCACAAGGCCAGTTTGAAACTGTTAATATTAACGTGCAGCAAGGCAGCTGGATGAATATTACCGTCAGTCCCGATGGTAAAACCCTGGCGTTTGATTTACTGGGCGATATTTATACGATGCCCGTCAGCGGCGGAAAAGCCACCGCGCTTACCAATGACATCGCCTGGAATATGCAACCAGTGTTCAGCCCGGATGGCAAAACCATCGCCTTTACCAGCGATCGGGCCGGTGGTGATAATATCTGGCTGATGAATGCCGATGGCAGCGACCCGAGGGCCGTTACCAATGAAACTTTTCGCTTGCTGAACAGCCCGGCCTGGAGCCCGGATGGTCAGTTTATTGTTGCCCGTAAACACTTCACAGCCAGCCGTTCACTGGGCGCCGGAGAAGTATGGCAATACCATGTCAGTGGCGGCAACGGCGTTATGTTAACTGAACGGCCAAATGATCAGAAAGACTTAGGCGAGCCGGCATTTTCAAGTGATGGTAAATATATATACTTCTCGCAGGACGACACCCCGGGCAAAACCTTTCATTACAGCAAAGACTCAGAATCCGGTATTTATGTGATTAAACGCTTTGAGCGCGAAACCGGTAAAATTGAAGAGCTGATTGGCGGTGCCGGCGGCGCTATCCGACCAACCCCGTCTCCTGATGGCAAATATCTGGCCTATATCCGCCGCGTTGATTTTCAAAGTACCCTGTTTTTATATGATTTAAGCAGTGGCGAACATATCAAGCTGTACGATGGCCTCGACCGTGACATGCAGGAAACCTGGGCCATTCATGGCGTTTATCCGA
>NZ_JAWVZF010000085.1:0-11076 GCF_033722355.1 Arsukibacterium sp.
GCCCACACCGGATAAAATAACGGTCACATCTTTGTGGGCGAATTCTGATACCAGATAAGTGGTTATAAATGCACTATCAGCGATAGGTTCATCCATATGCCACAACAACTCAGGCAATAAACTGACTACGTCAGGTTTTACCAGGATTTCCCGGTGTTCTGTACCAAATTGCTCTGCTACCGCGCGGGCATAGGGTAATTCATTGTAAAAATGAGCGGCATCGCCTGTATCAAAGCCGATAGCATAGGTTTTTACCGGCTCTTTGCTATATTTCGACATCAGGGCAACAACGGCACTGGAATCGACACCGCCCGATAAAAACGCGCCAATCGGAACATCGCTGACCATTTGCATTGCTACCGATTTTTCCAGCTGGGTGCGGATTTTCCGGGCCCAGCTTTGCTCAGTCAGTTGCCCGGTTTGAGCAAAATCGGGTTGCCAGTACTGATGCTGCTGAACACCTTTTTCACCGATTAGCAGATAGCTGGCCACTTCAAGCTTCTCAATGCCGCTGAACATCGAGTAGGGCGCGGGCACATACCCTAACTGCAGATACTGCTCCAGCGCTTGAGGACAGACTTTTGCCTCCATACCAGGCAATGTCAGGATAGCTTTGCTCTCGGTCGAAAATGCCAGATAACCGTCATGCTGGCACAGGTACAGCGGTTTGATACCAAGTCGATCCCGCGCTAACAGCAGTTGCTGGCGGTTTTTGTCCCACAGTGCAAAAGCGAACATACCATTTAAATGTTGCAGACAGTTGACGCCATATTGCTGATACAACGCTAAAATGACTTCAACATCTGACTGGGTTTTAAAAGGATAATGGTCTGCAAGCTGAGTCCGAAGTTCACGGTAGTTATAAATCTCACCGTTACACACCAGCACCAGGCTGCCATCGTCGTTACTGACAGGTTGCTGACCACTGGTTAAATCAATAACCGATAACCGGTGCATGCCCAGCGCAATATTGTTGTTCAGATAACTGCCACTGTCATCGGGGCCACGATGGGCAGTGATATTGCCCATCCTGTCCAGCCATTGTGCCGGAAAATGTTGTGGTCGATTTAATGCAACGACGCCATAGATCCCACTCATAGCCAGTCTCTCAGTTGCCTTGAAGATACAGCTGCCGATAACCTTCGACCATAGTATCAAGACTAAATTTCTGCTCTGTGGCAATTCTGGCGTTGCTGCCCAGTTGCTGCAATACATCTGGTGTATCATGGCACTGCAGCATAAGCTGTTGTAATTGCGCTTTATTATTGCTGGCAAATAGCCAGCCGGTATGACCAGGTTCAACCAGTTCAGCGTTGCCGCCGACATTACTGGCGATAACGGGCAGCGCACAGGCCATTGCTTCGAGAATGGTATTGGAAATACCTTCAGCCAGTGAGGGCAGCACGAAGACTGAAAACCCCGGTAAAATAGTGGCAATATCGCTTCGATCGCCTGGTAACCAGCACTGTTTATCTAATCCGGCCGTGGTGAGCTGGTGTTGCAACTGTGCTCTGGCCGGGCCGTCACCAATGATAACTAACGCCGTTTCATTCCTGAAACCCTCGTATTGCTGGCATAATTCACAATAAGCAGCAACCAGCAGCTGCTGGTTTTTAACATCGGCAAGCCGGCCAACACAGCCAAATACCAGCCGGTTATTTTCTGTTAATTTTTCAGGTAACGTGCTGGTGTGGCGTGACGCTGGCTGAAAGCGGCCGGTATCAACGCCATTGCAAATCTGGCTAAGCCGCGCGGCAGGGACTTTAATGGCGTGAGTAAGGTAATTCCGGCCTTCACCCGACAGGCTGATATAGCGGTGAATGATAATTTTATAAAGCCGCTTTAGCAGGGTATATTTTTTATTTTGACCGGCCAGATCTGTCAGATCCCAGCCATGTTCGCCATGCAACCGGTAAGGTACCCGGGCAAGCAACGCTGCTGCCTGATATTCCATTGCCGCAAGATTGCGGCTATGACAGATATCAGGTTTAAGCGTTTTTAATAACTTAAAACAGCGCCAAAATGAAGCCCAATCCTGGCCCGGGCGTTTATTCAGGCAATAGATTTGCACATTATCGTGCTGGATACGGGAGAAAAAAGCCTGATCATAATCTGTTAAACAAATAATACTATGCCGGAATGTTTGAGGCTCAAGCTTATTTATTAAATTCACTACGCCATTTTCCAGTCCACCGGTCCGGAAACTCCACACTAAATGGCAAATATGCACTGTCATGGTTGTTGGCCCTGATGTGCCAGGCTAAGTTGCGATGCCTCTGCAGAATTAGCCGTGATAAGTAAGTCATACTGCTGATGCAGCACGCGTTCCAATATCTGGCTTGCCTGTCTTGGATCACCATCGTAGTAAACGCTTAACGCATAAAAGCTACCATGCTGACTTATATGCAGTACTTTGCCAAGCGCCTGCATCGCGGTAATCAGATACGGGTTGGCCGACCAGTAATCACCACTACCATACCAATACCAAAGTAAGCGTTTTTTACCAGAGGCGGATCGAAGATCAACTTGCTGCAGGGTCAATTGATGCGAACCGATTTGCAATTGCCGGCGTTGGCTGCTTGCTGGCGTCCAGCTATCGGGCTCGTACGGTTGGTTATGCCAGCCGATAAGTTTTTTATCGTCAGAATGCAAATAAAATGCAGTATAAAGCCAGACATCATGGTTAGGGTATTGCCAGAGACCAGCCACCTGAGCTGAGCTGCCGCTAAATTGGGGTAACGAGTTTGGATCGTTGACCGGCGTCAGGCTTTGTTCAAGTTGGGTGATGCTGAAAACCGGCTGCTGAGTCAGAGTAGGTCGCAGCTGGTTTGTCAGCATTGGAATTAGCATGATAAAAATGCCACTGAGCAGCAAGGCCGGTGACACAGATCTGCTCTCTGCTTTGACTGGCACTGGCTGTTGTGGCTTTTTATCGGCAAAGAAACCACCAATATAAAACATGATAAAAATAATGACACCAAAAAACAGCCAGCCATAAATCAGGTGATCAACACCCACTGCGTGTTTCATGTCCGTCAGCGAGGCAATCAGAACAATACCATAGGCGCGTACGCCGTTTGCCAGAATGGGAACTATGATGGAGGCAAGACAAAATACCAGCTGTTTAATTCTACTGGTATAGGTCAGATAAGCATAAAGGGTACCCAGGGCAACAGAGGCAATCAGATAGCGAATACCTGAGCAGGCTTCTGCCACCAGGAATAGCCCGGTTGGCGTGGATAAATACAAGCCTTCACGATAAACCGGGATCTGACTGAGCTGTAATGCCGCTACGGTAATGTCTGCTGTGATGTTCTGCAGCCATGGCACCAGATTATCGCCCATAGGCACAGCAAACAGCAGGTATAATAACGGAAAACGTAGTAGCTTTAGTAGCCTCCCGCCACAACACAGCCAGACGAGTACCGGCAACATCAGTATTACCGCAAGTTGACTGACCACATTCACACTTATTGCATTAGCAAAATACCAAATCACGACCAGTGTAAATAATACCGGCAATGCGATAAAAGACGGCTGCAGAGGGGTCGCGGCTATTTGGTCGCGTTTACGCCAGATTAAGTAAATACTGATTGGAAAAATTAGGATGCCATGAGCATAGGTATCTGACCGAAGCCAGATTTCGAGCATTGACCACAAGGTATTACCGAAGCAAAGCAGCCAGGTAACTAAAAACGCGGCCAGCGTCCCACCATAAGAGCGCAGCGGGGTGGAGACTTCGGCTAGACTGAGTTTAGTCATTAAATTACCCCAGATACCGTGATAATGCGGGTCCCAGCCACTGACTGACTTTTAAAGGCAGTCTTTGCCATAGCTTAATAAATAACTGGTATTTAGGATTATTAGGACTGAGGTTGGGTAAGGCTTTAGCATTAACCAGTTGATACTGATAATGTAACTCCTGCGGAACCATTCCCCAATGCTTTTTGTAACTATAGGCACCCGACTCAAGTTTACTGCGGCCAAAATCGAAGCTGCCACAGTCTTTATCGGCCTTAGCATGACACATCAGCTGATAATACATAAAATCGTTACTTTTCAGGTCGCGAGCGTCGCTGATACCGCCGCCATAGTAAGGTAAAACCTGCCCCTGATAATAAAAGCTCAGCACACTGGATACTGGCTTGCCATTTTTACGGACTGTCAGTATCTCGGCATCATCACCAAAGACATTTTGCAGTGATTGAAAATACTTTCTACTGAATACCGGTGTCCCGAGGTTTCTGACACTGGTGGAATAAGTCTGATAAAAATCGTCAATCTCATTATCAAGTGTATAAGACAATTGCTGATTAAGAGACTGTCTGATAACTGCCCGCTGTTTCTTTTTAATTCCCGCCAGAATCTCGGCGTCATTTTCAGCCAGTGGACACTGAAAAGTGGCATGCTGAATCCGGGTTGTTAACTGGTTATTTTGCGGCTGGCGATAACGCAGTTCCAGATGGTGTACACCAAGTTGATTCGCCAGGGTCATGGCACTTTGCTCAAGCAGACGTTTGACCTCGTCTGAACCTAAAGCACCACCATATACACAAAAAGGAGTCGAAACCAATGCATCACCGAACAGCCGGCTTTTCACCCGGGCTAAGGGCAACACGCCAACAATTTTTTGTTGATGGGTAGCGTACAGATAAAACCCCTGATGACCAAGATCTGCCAATACCTGCTGCCAGCCTGCCAGATGAAAAAAACTGCCATCCGAACAGCTTTTTACAAATTTATCCCACTCTGCAATACGCTCGTCATTCAGCGTTAAGACTGCTACCTGATACATGCTAATCCTTAGCTTTTAAAATAAGGTTGGTACACTTCGTTTACTGACCGCCAATTAAAATCTTGCAGCAAATACCCTATTTTTGCTTCCATTTTGCTTAAATTAACATAATGCCGAAACCGGGATCTTAGTGGGGCATCCACTATCCGTGGTTGTTCCGGGTCAATCTCCCAGGGGTGGCAGTAAAACATATAAGGGATGTCTTTTTGTTTTACATAGCGGGAAACAAGCTGCCGGCTTATCCAGTAAGGCAACAGGCGGAAATAACCACCACCAGCAACAGGTAATTGCCGGCCCAGCATGGTCAGAACCGGCATTGGACACTCCCAAATCCCTTCGTGCCTTAAATAAGGTTGTTGAGGCCAATCGGGAGTACCATACAAATCATGAATGACCGGATAAGTACTGGAGCTGTACTGATAACCCGCTTTTTGTAAGGCATTAAATGCCCATTCGTTTTGTTTTCCGATGGAGAAACTGGGCGCCCGGTAACCGGTTACGCCATGGCCGGTAATATCTTCAAGCAGCTTTTTTGCCCGGCTGACATCTTCCAGGAATTCGTCGGGACTCTGGCTGGTTGCTTTCAGGTGATTGTAGCCATGACTGGCGACTTCATGTCCCCGTCGCTGAATTTCCTGTACCAGTGAAGGAAAACGCTCTGCCACCCATCCCAACATGAAGAAGGTTGCTTTAGCCTGATGCGTATCGAAAAGATCTAACAGTCGGAAGGTGTTTTTTTCGACCCTGACCGGCATGCCTGCCCAGTCTGCAGGCTTGATATTGCGCTCAAATGCGGCAACATGAAAATAATCTTCAACATCCACTGTCAGGGCACTGAACACGGCACTACGTTTGTTCATTCTTATTAACGCCCTTTGCCAAATAACACTATTTCTACGGTACGGATCAGTATTGTCAGGTCCAGCAATAAGCTGCGATGCTTGATGTAATATAGATCAAATTTCAGTTTTTCCTGAGCATCTTCCGCTGTCGCGCCATAGGGGTATTTTAGCTGCGCCCAGCCGGTCAGGCCGGGTTTAACATTGTGGCGCTGACTGTAGTAGGGAATATCTTTTACCAGTTCGTTAACAAACTCTGGCCGCTCAGGTCGGGGACCGACAAAGCCCATCTCGCCTTTTAATACATTTAACAGCTGTGGTAACTCGTCAATCCGGTATTTGCGGATAAATTTGCCTATCCGGGTTACTCTGTCGTCGTCAGCGCTGGCCCAACGCGCACCATTTTTTTCGGCGTCCGGTTTCATGCTGCGAAACTTCAGAATATAAAAAGGCTTGCCATCATAGCCGATCCTGACCTGACGATAGAATACCGATGCGCCGGTTTTTCGGCCATCTTCCAGATAAATAAGCAGGGCAGTAAGCAACATTACCGGCCAGGTCACTGTGAGCAAAATCAGAGCCAGTAGCAGATTAAGTTTATAATCCAGATTAGTTTTAAAACGATGATTTAAATCCAGGCCATTACCATAGATTATCCAGCTCGGATAAATAAGATTAACGGCAATCTGCCCGGTTTCCCGTTCAATGAAATCAAGTATTTCAATAACTTCAACGCCACGGCTTTTGCATTTAAACAGATGCTCTACCGGTAACATATTACGTCGTTCGTCGCAGGCAATCACCAGTTGGTCAATGCCGTTGTCTATCACATACTGATACAGGTTGTTTTTGTAATCAAAAGTGACCAGTTTTTCATCCGGTATGCCGGCAGATTCATCACCTTCAATATGAGCAAAGCCGACAATTTCAAAAAAAAGTTTGTCGACGCTGCGACGCATTCTGCGTTCAATGATAGAAGCGCGTTCACCCGCACCCAGCACCAGCACGCGCCGCCGACTTATCCGGGTGATGTCGTTATAGTGAAAAAATGCCCGGAAGGCAGTAAGACTGAACAACGCAATCACTGAGGCAACAGCAAGATATAAAGGACTGATGTGCAGAAATGACACCAGATTAAATACAATGCCTTCAAGCAATAAGGCACTAAACAACAGGGTGATTAAGACCCGCTTGATAATACCGCCATGACTTTCTCTTAGTTTCTGGTCGTACAATCCGACTGATAATGCACATAACATTACTGCTGCGGCAAATAGCCCGGCATTGATTAATCGGTAATCCAGCGAAATGGCAGGTGAGTTAAGTTTGTTATGAAGATAACTGGCAATCAGACTTGACAAACAAAGCAGAGTAACTTCACTGATAAGGAACAGCTTGTCTGCGATGGTACTTTTTCCGTGTCGGCGATACGTGCCCATAACGACTTCCTTGTGCGTTTGTTGCTGATGCAGATGTTCCGGCTTCTGCACTGTGTCAGTTAATTTAGCTCAATTAACGTGCTATTTCTAGAGAAACATATAAATTAAATTTTCAAAAAATGCAGCACAACAGTAAAGTTTTGCGTTATATTAATCACGCAGCAAACAAAAGGACGCGTTTTATGATTGCAAACCGACTCTTAGCGGCACTGGTAATGGTGCTGGTCTTACTAAGTACACTCACCGCTTGTTCCAGTAACCGCCAACTTCCCCGTGCCACCGTGCAGGAATCATTAACCACTTCGGTGTCAAATTATCAGTATCTGGTGGGCCCCAATGACAGTCTGACGATTTTTGTCTGGCGTAATCCGGAGTTGTCGGGCAGTTTTATTGTCAGACCTGATGGCAAAATTTCGACTTCGCTAGTTGAAGACGTCCCGGTCAGCGGCAAGACGCCTACCCAGATAGCCCGCGATATGGAAGAAATTTTAGGTAAGTACATTCGCGACCCGGTGGTGACAGTATCAGTAACCAATTTCATTGGTCCATACAGCGAGCAGGTAAGAGTAATAGGTGAAGCCACCAATCCGCAGGCTGTCAGTTACCGTGAATATATGACGGTACTTGACCTGATGATAGCTGTCGGCGGTTTGACGGAGTTTGCCGACGGTAATGGCGCTAAGCTGGTTCGCACCAGCAGCGGCGGCCAGGTAACCTATAGCCTGAGACTGGACGATCTGATCCGGGATGGTAATATTAGCGCTAACGTTGATATTCTGCCCGGAGATATAGTGATTATCCCTGAAGCATGGTTCTGAACTTTGCTCAGTTGGTAGTAACGGATATGTTGTTCACGGAGGATTAATGAAAGAATTGCAACAGGCGATAGAGCTGGTTCAAACCTATTTACAGGGGATCTGGCTGCGAAGGCGCTACATTGTCATAACTGCCTGGCTGTTATGCCCTGTTGGCTGGTTTTATGTGTACAGTTTACCCCCGACCTATGAAGCAAATGCCAAACTTTTTGTGGAAACCCGGACATTTCTTGAGCCATTGTTGCGTGGTCTTGCGCTGAGAAGTAATACAGACCAGGAAATTCAGCTGATGGCCAGAACGCTGTTAAGCCGGCCGAATCTGGAAAAAATTGCCAGAGCGACTGATCTGGATATCCAGGCCAAAGACGAGAAACAATTTGAAGCGTTGATTGATTCACTGCAAAAAGAGATTAAAATTTCAAGTTCTGGCAGGGAAAATATCTACGTCATCTCTTACAGTAATCCGTTACCGCAACGTGCACTGAGTGTGGTGCAGGAAACCTTAAATACCTTCGTCGAAAACCGTCTGGGTTCCAGCCGGGCCGACTCTCAAGCTGCAGAAAGTTTTTTAAACAGTGAAATTGCTGAATACGAGAACCGCCTGGTTGAAGCTGAATTACGCTTGTCTGATTTTAAAAAGAACCGGATGGCGATGCTGCAGGGTAACGAAAGCGACTATTACAGCCAGCTAACCCAGGAAAAGCGGCAGCTTGAAGCGGCAAGGCTGGAATTGCGGGAGCAGGAAACCCGGCTGGCGTCTGCCAGAAGTCAGTTAACCGGCGAAGAGCCGGTATTTGGCGTTATGCCGTTTGCCGGCGGGGGCGGAGTGGGCGTCGCGACTCAGTATGATGAAAGGATCCGGGCATTATCTGCTCAGCTGGACAGTTTACTTATCCGTTATACTGAAAACCATCCTGATGTTCAGGAAACAAAACGGTTGCTTGAACGTTTGGAAGCACAGCGTCAGGAGGAGTTGCAGTTGGTTGCTAACAGTTCGCCGGAGGGACGCAGCACAAGCAGTTATAACCAGAACCCGGTTTATCAGGAGTTACGGATTAACGTTGCCCGTCTGGAAACTGAAGTAGCATCGACCCGGGTCAGGGTACAAGCCTACGCTGACAGAGTGGATGAGCTGGAAAGTAAGTTAAACCTCATTCCGGAAATTGAGGCTGAATTTACCGGCTTAAATCGTGATTATCAAATTACAAAGTCGAAGTACGAAGCCTTGCTTGGCAAACGGGAGCAGGCTGAATTATCACGTCGCGCTGAAGCAACTGAGCAGGATGTCCAGTTTAATATTATCGAACCGCCAAGAGTGCCGCTAACCCCCTCTGGCCCACCACGCGGCCTGTATTACACTGCCGTGTTACTGCTTGGTGTGGCAGCAGGGGTGGCAATCGCATTTTTGCGCAGTTTGATTTCACCGGTGCTATCGCGGGCGTCACAACTGCAGAGTATTACCAATTTGCCGGTTTTTGGTGTGGTGTCACATACTGAGAAAGCCGCTATTTTAAAGCAGGTCAGGCTCCATTTTGTTTATTTTGCTGCTTTAAGTGGTGCTTTGCTGCTGTGTTATTTAGCCTTGCTAAGTAATGAAATGCTATTTGGCCGCTCAGCCGAGTTGTTGTTAAGGGTAATCCGATGAGTACTATTGAAAAAGCCGTTACCAAGCTAAATCGAGATAACACGGGCCGGAGTGAAAGTAGCGCTCAGCAGAGCTCAGAGCAACTGCAGGTACATGAACCGATTGCGGTGAAGCCTCAGGTGGTACAGGAAGCTTCGGCCGGTCATGATAATTCATCGCACACCGTGCAGCTTAATTTAGCAATGCTGGAAAAAAACAATTTTGTTTCGTTATCTAAAGAACGCCGGCTGATTAATGAAGAGTACCGGGTGATTAAGCGCAAGCTGATTAACAATGCTTTTGGCGCACTCAGTAAGACACTGCAACATCCTAATCTTATCCTCGTTACCAGCTCCCGGCCGGGAGAGGGTAAAACATTTTCAGCGATTAATCTGGCGCTCAGTATCGCTTTAGAGCAGGATAAAACAGTGCTATTAGTTGATGCGGATGTGTTGCGACCGAATGTCAGTAAAACTCTAAATATCAGTCATAATCTCGGTTTGACGGATTATCTGCAATCAACAGATGTGACGGTGCCTGATATATTACTTAGTACTAATGTCGAAAGGTTGAAATTAATTACAGCAGGCTCACCCCATCACTTGTCTACAGAGCTGCTGGCCAGTGAGCGGATGTCGCAGCTGGTAAATGAATTTGCCAGCCGGTATTCTGATCGGATCGTAATTTTTGATGCACCACCGTTGCTGGGCGTAAATGAAACCGCAGTCATGGCGGCTATGTGCGGTCAGGCGGTCATAGTGGTGGAAGAGAACCGCACCCGGCTGGCTGAAATAGAGCAATCTGTATCGTTATTGCCAGAAGAGATGGCAGTGGGGTTTCTGATTAATAAAGCACACCGGAACCAGGGAAAAGGTTATGGGTATGGCTATTACTATGGCGCAAGTTAAGCGACATTCCGTCGGCGCAGCATCTGGACTGGTATTTACAGCCGCAGTGGCGAGTTTGCCGGCATTGGCTGCTGAAACTGAGTTCACCCCGCAGCTACGAGCCAGTAGCTATGCGTATCAGATTGAAGAATTTGATTTCAATGATACTGATGATGGTCTGGCGATTGCTTTATCCCCCTCTGTCGATTTTTCGCTGAGCTCAAAAGTACTGCAAACGCGCTTTAGCTGGCAACATGAATCCTTTTTTTACGAAGACAGCCAGCGCAAAAACAGAAGTTACGATGACGTCAGCTTTAATAATATATTATCGCTGCTGGATGGTCGTCTGAGCTGGGGCATTAATGCCCGCAACAGTTATCAGGTGCGCAATACCCGAACCGGTATTTTTAACGATAAGATAACTGCAGGCGGCGAGCTGAGTGAAGTCACGTCTTACGGCAGTTTTATAAATCTGGCTACTGCGTCGTACAGTGATCTTAATGCGGCTCTTCGGCTTGAATACAGTCACAGCGAATACGACGAGCCAGACAATGATGATGGCTTACCGGCTTTTGATAATGATAATTACCGGGCCGGAGTGCTACTGGCCAGCCGCGATCGCTCGAGAACAACGTTCTGGCGTCTGGAGGGGGCGGTTGGCAAAACCCGGCGCCAGC
>NZ_JAWVZF010000086.1:0-11042 GCF_033722355.1 Arsukibacterium sp.
CATGCCCGATTGCAGCGGGACTGTGTTGCCATAAGCGCGGATCAGTTGCGAATCCAGTGCTACCTGTACCCGGTACACTGGCTCCTGTACGGCGACAGGCATATCGACTTCATTCGGAAGCACGATAGCCTGCGCCGTTTTTATTACTTGCCCTTCATACAAACCAAAACGCTGGTACGGAAAGGCATCAAAGCGTAAGCGGGTGCGTTGGCCGGGCATAACAAAGCCATAGGCACGGGTCGGCACCAGCAAAATGGCTTGCAGCTGGGCGTTATCGGGCATAATGGTTAATAGTGGCAAGCCAACCCGCACATTGTTGCCAATTTCTGCCACCAGGTTGGTTACCCGGCCGCTGATGGGGGCAGTAATCAGCAGTTCGCCGCGGGCATTTAATTCGGTTTGTTGTTGCTTGAGGCGGGAAATATCGCTATCCATTAGTGCCAGCTGCTGTTCCCGCTCGCTGGGCAGGCGCTGTAGCAGTCCATTTAACTGAGCTAGCTGGGCTTTGTGGTTTTGCTCATTGGCATTAAGTTCGGCCAGTTGCTGGCGAATATTCAGCACCAGTTCCTGTTGTTGTTGCAGCTCAGTAGTGGAAATAGCGCCACGCTTATGTAACCTCTGAAAATCCTGCTGGCGCTGCTGATTTAACTGCAACCTTTGTTGTAACAAGTGCTGCTGGGCAGCAATATCATCCAGCAAATTGTGGCTGAGAGTTAAGCGATTGCGGTATTCAGTTTCCTGCTGGCTGAACTGGCTGAGTAGCTGCTGTTTGCGCAGGGTAACCAGTTCAGTTTGCTGCGCCAGCCCTTGAAACAAAGTGCCGGTCAGGCTGTCGCCAGCTGATAAATGCTCGGGAATGGTTACTAACGCCAACCGGTCGCCGGCCTTAACCTGCTGGCCGTCTTCCACAAACACTTGCTGAATAACCCCGGCACGGGATGACACGACTTTGGCCAGGCCGATATCGGGTTTCAGGTAACCGGTTACCGTTTCTTTGCGATTAAACGAGGTAACACTAAGAAACACCACTATAGCCACTACCACACAGAGTAAAATAGTGGTTAGCACTGTGCTGCTAAGCGGCTGGGCAATAATGACATCGCCGTCTAAACGGGCGCTTTGCTGCTTAACCGCATTGGCGCGAAATAATCCCTGCTCTGTCAAAACAGCCCCCCTCAACCATAATTGGTAACAAATGTTTATCTATTGTAATTTTTTTGTGTATACAGCATAAGGTTAAGGCGAGCAGTTTACTATATTCTTTTTTTCTATATGTTTATTACCTTAAGTTTAGATGAAAATTCAGCTCTTTAAATTCATAAACTTAATGGCAATGCTATTGGCCAATAAAAATTGTCTTTTACTCATTTTTTAATTTTTGAACGAAAAGTCGTTATGTTTTGTATGACTTATTTTTTAGCGTTGCAGAGGGCTAACGGGTTTGCCATGATAAAGACTATTTTTGTCTTTACCTTTAGCGGTGCACCAAGATGACTGAGTACAAAACTTTTAAAGCCGATGATGCGATAGCTTTTGCTGACGGACATAGCGAGCTGTTTGGCGAGCACAGTAAACTCAGTGCAGAAGAGATGAGTGACGGCGAACTGAATCAGGTGTTCCGGGTGGAAAATGATAAAGGCACATCGGTGATTGTTAAGCAGGCACTGCCCTATGCCCGCTGGGCTGGTGAAAGCTGGCCGCTGACCACCGACCGCGCACGGATTGAAGCCGAAGTGTTAAAATTGCACCGCCGCTTCTGCCCCGAACATACAGTAGAAGTGCACTATTTCGACCCGGAAGCCTGCGCCATATTAATGGAAGATTTAAAAGCCTACCGCATTCTGCGCACTGAGCTCAACGCCGGTAAAAAGTTTAACCATCTGGCAGCACAAATGGCGAAATACCTGGCCAACACCTTGTTTTATACCAGCGACTTTGTCATGAGCGGCGAGAACAAAAAAGCCGAGGTTGCGCGTTTTCTAAATCCGGAAATGTGTCTTATCACGGAAGATCTGGTTTTCACCGACCCCTACTTTAACCACGAACGTAACAATGTAGAGCACTCTATTCTGGATAAAGCCAAAAACCTCTGGCATGACGAAGCCCTGAAAGCGGAAGTCGCCATGCTAAAAGCCGGTTTTCTCAGTAAGCCGCAGGCGTTATTGCACGGCGATTTACATAGCGGCAGCATCTTTATCGATGAGCAAAGCTGCAAGGTGATTGATGCGGAATTTGGTTTTTTCGGCCCCGTCGGCTTTGATGTTGGCAGCTTATTGGGTAATTTGCTGCTGAATTATCTGGCCAGCCCGGGCCTGCATGACGCCGCGGATTGCAGTGAACAGCAAGCCTATTTACTGGATCAAGCCGAGCAGCTGTGGCTGCAATTCAGCGAAACATTTAGCGAACTGATGAGACGGGAAACCGAAGATCCGATGCTGGAAAGCCCCATATATCAGCAAAAGTTTTTGCAGCAGGTGTTTTCTGATGCCACAGGTTATGCCGGCTGTGAGCTTATCCGGCGCACCGTTGGCCTGGCTCAGGTCGCTGATATAGTCACTATCAGTGATGCCGGGAAACGGGCAGAGTGTCAGCTTAATGTATTAAAACTCGGCCGGGAGCTGATCATGCAGCGCAATGACCTTAGCAATATCAGCCAGTTACTTAATTTAGTGCGGTATCAGCAAACGGACTGAGCTGCCAGGTAAAGCCTTACTGACATTTATTACATCTGCTTACAATTAATCAACCTTGCTGGCCAGAACTGGCTGTCAGGCCCGTTTAGCTTATGGCAAACTGTATCGATTCTAACCACAAGCAGATAACGCGGATGATTACAGCGAATGGCCTTTATAAAAATTTTGGCAGCGGCGACAGTCAGGTGCAGGCACTGCGCGATGTCAGCCTGAGCATTGCTGAAAACGAATTTGTTGCCATTATGGGCAGCTCCGGTTCAGGTAAATCAACCCTGATGAATATTCTCGGTTGCCTGGATACCCCCAGCAGTGGCCAGTATCAGTTAGCCGGCCAGCTGATTGGCCAGTTAGATGATGTCAGTCTGTCAGCTATGCGTAATAAACATATTGGTTTTATATTCCAGTCTTTTCATCTGTTACCACGATTAACCGCTGCCCAGAATGTTGCGCTGCCGTTGCGCTACACCGATACTGAGCCACAGCACGCTATTGAGCGCGCCAATGCCCTGCTCGATCAGGTAGGCCTTGGCCATCGTAAAGAGCATAAACCCCATGAAATGTCTGGCGGTCAGCGCCAGCGCGTTGCCATTGCCCGGGCGCTGATTAACCGGCCCAAAGTTATTTTCGCTGATGAACCCACCGGCAATCTGGACAGCAAAACCTCAAAGGAAATTATGCAGCTGCTTAGCGATTTACATCAGCAGGGTAATACTATCGTCATGGTAACCCACGAAGATGAAATTGCCGCTTACGCCGGCCGGGTGATTCGAATGCGGGATGGCCAGATTATGGAGGACAGTGCATGTTCAACAGCACGTTCTGCCTGATAATAGTGTTAGCGATCACTACTAATGTGGCTGCCACGGAAACTGGCACTGAGCTGCCTCTGCTGCTCACTGGCACTTTGCAGTCAGCCGACCGGCAAAGTATCGTCGCACCGATGACCGACAACTGGCGGGTGCAGGTGCAATGGCTGCAAAGCGAAAGCGAACCGGTAAAAACCGGCGATTTAATTGCGGTATTCGATGCTGGTAATATTCAGGCGCAAATTGAACAGCTGAAAAGCAGCCTGATCAACCATCAGGAGCGGCTTAATCAACTGAAAAGCGAACACAAACAAGCCGTAATGGAGGCCGAATACGAGTTAAACCGCCGCCAGCTGTTACTGGAAAAAGCGGGCATTGATGCCAGTGTGCCATTGGCCAATTTAAGCCAGTATGACTACGAGCAGTATCAGCTGGAGCAAAAGCGCGCCCGCACCGAGGCCAGTAAAGCCGCCGAACAACTGGCTGTTGCCAGGATCACCGCCGAGGCTGCACTCACCAAACAACAGCTGCAAATTGAACAAACAGAGGCCGAGCTGACTGATGCTGAAAATCTGCTAAGCCGGATGAGTGTGTATGCTACTCAGGATGGCAACATCAGTTATGGTAATCACCCGTGGTACGGTACCAAAATTTATGCCGGCGTTACCGCCCAGCCGGGCTGGATTATCGCCGAGCTCAATCGCAAAGAGAATTTGTATATTGAAGCCTGGGTTCATGAAACTGACCTGCCCCGGTTGCAACAGGCCTCTTTATTACAGGCCCGCTTTGATATTGCCCCCGACCAGCCCTTTGCCGTAACGCTCAGCGAACTGGCACAGCAGGGTGAAAAGCGCCAGCGTTGGGGTACAGCCCTGTATTACAGAGCATCATTCAGTGCCGCCGCTTTGCCTATTGCCCGGCCTATGCTGGGCATGGGTATGTTGATTGAGGTCGCGACTGAATGATTAAAATACCATCTGTTTTATACCTTTTTAGTCTGGCGCTAAGCGCACTGCTGCTAAGCGCCTGCCAGCAAGAAGCCGCTTCCGGCCCGGCCAGCAGTGTGGTAGCCAGCCATGTGCGCGCTACCGGTGAGCTGACAGCGGCCAATTCGTTTAAAGCCTCCCCGCCCAGTGTCAGTAACATGTGGCAATACAACATTAAACAATTAGCGCCGGAAAGCAGTATGTTGTCTGAAGGGGCTGTCGTGGTGGCGTTCGATGCGCAGCGGCTGGTTGATGAACTGAATAATAAAAGTATCGAACTGAAAAGTGCCGAGCAGGAACTGGCCAATCGGCTTCGCGCCGACGAACAAACCTATGAAGAACTGAAACTTACGCTGGCCGAGCGCAAGATGGAATATGACCGCGAACAGCGTATCGCTGAAATTGTTGACCAGTCACGCTCGGCCAATGACCGGCGCAAAGCGCAAATCGATTTTACTATTGCTGACAATCAGTATCAGCTGGCACAGGCCAGGCTGGCCAGTCACCAGCAGCAAAGGGTGGCTGAAGAACAGATGCTGCTGGCCAAAGTCAGCCGGCTGCAGTCTGAAGTCAGTCAGTTACAACGCAATATTGCCAGCATGCAGGTAAAGGCGCCGTTTGCCGGCGTAATGGTATACAGCATGGGCTTTGATGGCGAGAAATTCTCAGTGGGCGACAGTGCCCAGTTCGGCCAGCCGGTGGCGGAGGTCAGCCAGCTCAACAGCCTGTATATCAAAGCCGAAATTGATGAAATCGATTTAAAGCTACTGAAGCCCGGCCTCACAGTGGAAGTGACACTGGATGCCTATCCGGAGCGGCGTTTTAACGGCCTGTTGCAAAGCCTGGGCAATGCGGTGCGTGATAAGTCAAATGACAACCTGCGCCGGGTGGTGGATGCCAGTGTCAGCCTGACCGATCTGGATACCGAATTAATGCGCCCGGGCATGACAGCAAGGCTTAATATCAGTGTGGCTGCAACACAAGGAGCGGACAGTGAGAATTAAACGATTGCGCTCGTTTAGCACAGCGGCTTTTATGCTGGGATTGCTGACAGCAACCGGCTGCACTGAGCCACCGTTACAGATACCGGTGTATCAGGTTAAGCCCGATACGCTGCTGCATAAAGTGCATACTGAAGGTGAGTTGTTTGCCGTTAACTCGGTGACCATCAGTGCCCCGCGCAACGTGCAGGGTCCGCGCTTTATTGCCAGCCTTGCCCGCGAATACAGCCCGGTAGCACCAGGCGATGTGGTGGTCACTTTTGATGCCACTCAGCTGGAGCGTTCCAAACGTAAAGCCAGTTCCAGCCTTGGCAGCGTGCAGGCCGACGAGCAACAAAAACTGGCCGAGCAACAAAAAGAGCAAACCGCCCTTGGCCTGGATCAGACCCTGATTGCTCAGGAATTTAATTTTGCCGACCGCTTCAGTATCGATGATGTGCAAATCCGCTCGCGGCTGGAAATTCTTGATTCCATGCAAAATAAAGAATATCTGGGCGAAAAGCAGGCATATCTGGGCTGGCAGGAACAAAGTTTCAGCCAGCGTAGCAAAGGTGAACTGGAGCTGTTGCAGTTGCAGCGCGGTCAGCAACAGAACCTGCTGCAACAAGCAGAAAGCGGTCTGGCCGGATTAGAGGTTAAAGCACCACATGCCGGTATTTTATTATTTGAAACCAACTGGCGTGGCGAAAAACCCGAAGTGGGTGGTATGGTGTTTCCCGGCTCGAAAATTGGCAGTATCCCGGACTTAAGTCTGCAGCATCTGAAGCTGCAGGTAATAGAGCAGGAAGCGATTGGTCTGGCAGCAGGGCAACGGGTCACCTTTTATCTGGCTGCCTGGCCGGATCAGGAACTCGGCGGTAGTATTGTCTCAGTAGCAGCGGTTGCTCAGTCTCGCGAGCGGCGCGACCCGCGTAAATACATTGAAGTGATTGTTGCCCCTGAGCAGCAAAGCCCTAATTTTATGCCCGGTATTAAAGTTATCGCCACGTTATGGGTAAATGAAAAGCCCGGAGTATTAAAAGTGCCACTACAGGCTATTTTCAGTGAACAGCAGCAGCTGTATGTCTTTAAACGCGACGGCCGTCAGTTTGTGAAACAGCCTATCAGCATTGGCAGCAAGAGCCTGAGCCACGCCGAGGTCAGCAGCGGCCTTGCTGCCGGTGAAGAAGTTGCCCTTATTAACCCGGAAAGCTGACGCCATGAAACATACGCCATTGATTAAAGATACCCTGGCCGAACTGGCTCAGCATAAATTGCGGACTTTTTTAACCCTGCTGGGCATGATCTTCGGCGTTGGCGCGGTTATCGCCATGCTGAATATCGGTGAAGGTGCCGAGCGCGAAGCGTTAAAAACCATTGAAACAATGGGGCTTCGTAACCTGATTGTTGAAGGGCGTAAGTTCGATGAAAAAACCCTGCAGGAGCAGCGCAAACACTCGCTGGGGCTGAACCAGAGCGACATTGATGCCGCTGTGGCCACCCTGCCCGGTGTTACGTCATACAGTGCCGAGCGCACCCTGGATACTGACAGCATATACAGCCACTCCGGCAAAAGTGATGGCATGGCTATTGGCGTTTCACCCAGCTATATGGCGCTGAGCAAACTGCAATTTATCAGTGGCCGTAATTTTACTGAACTGGAGAACCGGTACGCGGCCCAGGTCGCCATTTTAGGTGCACGGGTAGCTCAGAGTTTGTTCCCCAACGGCGATGCGCTGGGGAAACCGGTAAAAGTCAATCATGTCTGGTTGCAGGTAATCGGCGTGCTGGCTGAACCCTACGCCGGCAGTGATGAATTTCAGGGCATTAAACTGGGGGGTGAGCAAAACCAGCTGTTTATGCCGCTGAATACTGCCCTGACCCGCTTTAAAGCCGAGCCGTTAAGCGCAGAGTTAACATCTTTCCGGCTGCAGCTCAGTGAAGATGCCAATAATGCATTAAGTGCCCGCGCGCTGGATTATCTGCTGAAACAACGCCATAACGATATTGATGATTATAAGATTATCGTACCGGCCGCGTTGCTGGCCCAGCAGAAACAAACGCAGCAAATCTTTAATATTGTCATGTCGTGTGTCGCCGGCATCTCGCTGCTGGTTGGTGGTATCGGTATTATGAATATTATGCTGGCCACCGTACTGGAACGCACCAAGGAAATTGGCCTGCTCAGAGCAGTCGGCGCGACCCGGCGCGACATTAAAATTCAGTTTGTAGCCGAAAGCTTCGCCATCGCCATTCTGGGCGGATTACTGGGCATTGTATTTGGTATTTTACTGTCCGAGCTTATTGCTTTTTACTCTGATTGGGCGGTCAGCTGGTCGCTGTTAGCGATTGGTTTGTCGTTCAGTATTTGTGCGTTAATCGGCGTAGCCTTTGGCGTATACCCGGCGATTAAAGCGTCAGAACTGGACCCGATAACAGCGCTACAGAGCGAATAGTGAATTAGCGGTCAGCAGCGCTATAATCTGGAAAACTCATTAACGCTCAGGAGCCCCATGTTAACGACACGCTGTATCTGGCAACAGGCTGAACATAATGCCTTTACTGATCTTATCTGGTTTGGGCAGGCCTTATGGTGTGTATTTCGCGAAGGCAGCGCGCATGTGTCGCCGGATGGTGCCTTCAGGCTGCTGCGTTCGGCTGATCGGGGCCAGAGCTGGCACAGTGTGGCGCTGATCAGTGCCCGTGACGCTGATCTACGTGACGCCAAGCTGAATACTGATGCCAATGGCAACTTGTTATTACTGGGGGCGGGTGCCTTACATCACCCTGAGCAACATAGCCACCAATCTTATCTCTGGCAATCCGGCGATGGGTATAGCTGGTCTGCGGCGCAGCCTGTTGGCGAACCTGATATCTGGCTATGGCGCATGGTGTGGCAACAGCAACGTAGGTTATCACCTCACTGCTATGCTGTGGGTTACCGGGTGGGGCCGGATAAACTGGTGCGGCTTTATCATGGCTGCAGCCCCCTGAGGCTGACACCACTAGCTGATATGCTCAGCGGCAGCTACGCCAATGAAAGTGGCCTGCTATTCGAGCCCGATGGCACGGCATTGTGTTTACTGCGCCGCGACCCGGACCATGGCTTATTTGGCCAAAGCAAAGCACCCTATACCGACTGGCAGTGGCAGGATGTTGGCTGCCGGATTGGCGGGCCACAGTGGCTGCAACTCCCCGATGGCAAGCTACTGGCCTGTGTCCGGCTATATGACGAGAAAGTGCGTACCAGTTTATGCTGGATAGACCGGCAAAGCGGCAAGCTAACCGAATGGCAAACCCTGCCATCCGGTGGCGACTGCAGCTATGCAGGCATGGTGCTGCGCGACGATACCCTATATATCAGCTACTACTCATCGCACGAAGGTAAAACCGGTATTTATTTTTCTGAATTAAACTTGCCAGCGCACTGATGGCTCAGCCAGCGGATACCGGCTGAGCAGACTTCAGTTAATATTTAACACTGCAACCATAAGGCCGGGTAACTGCCGGATCGGGCGTATTGCCGGCCAGTACAGCGTTAGCGGCATTGGCAAAATACGGCGTGGCTTTGGCAATATCATCCACTTTGGCTGACGGAATACTGTCGATACCCCCCATGTACTGCAGTACCCCATTTTTATCAATAACATACATATGCGGCGTCGTTTTGGCATCGTAGGCTTTGCCCATCACCCCGCTTTCGTCAAACAGGATGGCAGTGGGCGCCGCATTGCGGCTGCGGGTCAGTTCTGCTGCTTTGGCGCTGTCGATATGGCCCTGCTTACCCGGCGCTGATGAAATAACACTGAGCCAGACCACATCTTTTGCCTGCATGTCCTGTTGCAGCTGCTGCATATTGCCGCTGTAATGCTTAACGACAAACGGGCAGTCATGGTTAGTCCATTCCAGTACCACATTTTTACCGGCAAAATCCTGAAGGCTATGGACTTGGCCGGTGGCATCTTTTACCGTAAAAGCCGGCGCTGGCTGACCTACCTGCGGCGCAGCTGCAAGTGTCGCTGCAAATAGCATGGCGCCAGCGGAAACAACGAGTTTTGCTAATTTCATAGTTATTGCTCCTGTTGCGTAATTGATTACAACTTAATTGTTGGCAGCTTATTGCTGACTCAGCCGCTCGAATGTTTGCCTGAGGGTATCAGGCGTTAAAATCTGCGGCAGCACCTGTGGCGGCTGCCCTGGCCAGTACAACACGTATAGTGGCACGCCATCGCGCTGATACTGCTGTAAATAAGCAGTAATATCGCTATCGCGCCGGGTCCAGTCACCTTTTAAATATGTGACGTTATAATCTGCCAACGCCGCTATGCTGCGGTCGGTATTCAGCGCGACCCGCTCGTTGACCAGACAGGTAATACACCAGTCGGCGGTCATATTAACCAGTACTGGTTTTTGCTGCTGGCGCAGCGCACTGAGCTTTTCCGGTGACCAGTTCTGCCAGTGCTGCTGGCTTTGCTGGCCGTCTGTACTCTGCGCCGGTGCCCGGCCGGCCACCAGCCATAACGTCATTAACGCCAGCAGCAGTAACATTGCCATCGCCAGCCGGTTAAGCCAGCCTGCACCAAGCTGCACCCGGCCCCATAGCCACAATGCTGCAGCGAGCGCTACCATACCAACCAGCAACAATGCCATGGCATCGATACCGGTCTGGCGGCCAAATACCCATGCCAGCCAGACTGCACTTAAATACAGTGGCCAGGCCAGCAGCTGTTTTAACGTCTCCATCCAGGCACCTGGCTTTGGTAACCGCCGAGCCAGTGCCGGAATATAGGCCAGCAGTAAAAATGGCAGCGCCATGCCGATACCCAGAGCGGCAAAAACCAGTAACGCGACCTGCGGGCTCTGGGTGACGGCATAACCCAGCGCGGTGCCCATAAAAGGCGCCGTGCAGGGGCTGGCAACAATGACGGCCAGCACCCCGGTAAAAAATGAGCCTTTTGCGCCACTTTTGGCAGTGAGCTCACCACCGGTATTCATTAAACCCAGACCAAACTGCACCAGCCCCGATAAACTTAAGCCTAATGCCAGCAGTAAATACGCCAGCAGGCCTACCAGCAAAGGGTTTTGTAACTGAAAGCCCCAGCCAATGGCATTGCCGGCTGCGCGCAGCGCAATAAGGATACCGGCCAGAGTCAGAAAGCTCAGCACCACACCTGTGCTGTAAAATAGCGCATCGCGTCGTTGCTGTTGCCGCTGCTGGCCGTTGCCGGCAATACTCAGCGCTTTTAACGACAGCACCGGGAATACGCAGGGCATTAAATTCAGGATCAGGCCACCGCCGGCGGCCATCAGTAAAATCAGCCATAGGCTGTCTGGCTTAAGCGTACCCCCGGTTACCAGAATTTCGGTGCTGCCGTCAGGATCTGCCGGCAGATGGCGATGTTGCAAGCTGACACTGTAGCCCTGGCCGCCGGCATCAACCAAGATCACGTCCACCTGCTGTGGCGCACTGCTGAAATAGGTATTGATAGCCTGTTGCAATAACCAGCCGTTTGCCTGCGGCACCAGTTGCTGAGGTGCCGCATGATCAACCAGCTCAGTCGCCGCGACAAAAAAAGC
>NZ_JAWVZF010000087.1:0-10919 GCF_033722355.1 Arsukibacterium sp.
AGCTGGCGCTGTGGCGTGAAACATCAGCAGTTTAACCCAGTAAGAGAATTTCAGATGGAAAGTACATTCAGTTCACCGGTCCCGGACACGGGGCCCGAGCGCGTGCGTCTGCTCGAAACAATGATGCTAATCCGTGCTTATGAAGAACAGTTAGCCCGGTTGCAAACCAGCGGTACTCCGGGGTCCTGCACCAGTGTTGGTCAGGAAGCCTGTGCGGTAGGGGTGATAAGCGCGCTTGATAGCCGCGATAAAATTCTGACCAATCATCGCAGTGCGGCGCATTTGCTTGCCCGTGGTGCTGAACCCGGCCGGCTGATGGCCGAAGTGATGGGACGGGTTGATGGTTATTGTGGCGGTCGCAGTGGCAGTTTACATATTTCTGTCAGAGAACTGGGAGTGGTACTGACGTCGACCATCGTCGGCGGTGAATTGGCTATGGCCCCCGGCGTGGCTCTGGCGCAGTCGATGGGACAGGGTGAGCATGGCGGTATCGTTACTGTGTTTTTTGGTGACGGCGCGGCATGTGAAGGCATATTTCACGAGGCGTTAAATCTGGCGGTGCAGTGGCAATTACCCTTGTTGTTTGTCTGTGAAAACAATCAGTGGCAGGCCTTTGTCCACCGGCTTGAGACCATGGCTGACAATGCTATTTCGCAGTGGGCTCTTGGCCATGGTTTGCCAACTATCAGCGTCGATGGCAATGATGTCGAGGCTGTTTATGCTGCAGCAAAGCAGGCGGTAGCAACGATCCGGGCCACCAGTCAGCCGCAGTTTCTGGAGCTTGTTACTTACCGGCAACGCGGTCACTTTGAACCGGACGATCAGGCCTATGTCGATACTGCCGAGCTGGCTTACTGGCGCCAGCGTGACCCGATTAGCCGTTACACAGCTCAATTACAGCAGCACGGCCTGCTTGAGCAAAGCAAGTTAGCCGCGATAACGCAGCAGGTCAGTGACCAGATCGCTGCCGCAGTTGAATTTGCAAGCGCGAGCCAATGGCCCGATCCGCAACAATTAACAGAACATGTCTACGCCTGAAAGTGGTCCGGAGGATATCAAGATGGCACGTTTAACGGTTGAGCAGGCTATTTATCAGGCATTGCACGAAGAAATGCTCCGTGATGGCCGTGTATTATTGCTTGGTGAGGGGGTGGCGACCAAGCGCCGCGACCTGGTACAGACATTCGGCACCTTGCGTGTTCGAAATACGCCGCTGGCGGAAGCAGTTATTGGCGGTACCGCTGTAGGTGCTGCTGCCAGCGGCCTGAGACCCGTGATCGACTTACTGTTCGCGCCTTTTCTGACCTACGCGATGGATGCGCTGGTCAATAGTGCCGGTAAGCTGCGCTATATTTCCAACGGCCAGTTCAGTTTCCCGCTGGTGGCCATGAGTTTAACCGGTAGCGGCTGGTGTGTAGGCGGTCAGCATAATCATAATCTGGAGGCGATATTTGCGCATGTTCCGGGGTTAAAAATCGTGATGCCTTCTGAGCCCGCTGATTTCAAAGGCCTGCTCAAGTCGGCGATTCGCGATGACAATCCGGTGTTGTTTTTCACCGATCTTGGCTTATTGCACCAGCAAGGTGAGGTGCCGGATGACGACGACTATCTCGTGCCACTGGGCAAGGCGGCTATAAGGCGTCCGGGCACTGATGTTACCTTAGTCAGTTATGCCAAAACCGTTGGCCTGTGCCTGGAGGCAGCCGCCCAGCTGCAGGCACAGCATATTTCGGCTGAGGTCATCGATTTGCGTAGCATAAAGCCGCTGGATGAAGCAACGATACTGAGCTCGGTAAGTAAAACCGGACGCTTAGTCATAGTGCATGAAGCCAGCGGTCTATGTGGCGTCGCTGCCGAAATTGCTGCCCTGGCTGCAACCAAGGCGTTTGCCGCGTTACGCTCGCCGGTGATCCGACTGACCGGACCTGATGCACCCGCCGCGTCGTCCTGGGTACTTGAGCAGGCCGCTGTACCGCAGGTTGATGCAATCGTTGGCGCAGTGACGGAATTGATGCCGGTCAGTTGCCGCCAATTTGCTTAAGATATAACGGCCGGCTGACGGATAAGCGAAAGCGTCCGCGGCCGGCTTTGTCGATGCTCAGAAAAGAACAGCGCTCAGCCAGGCGCCGTTGCAGTAATATCAGGCGGGCTTCCAGATTATTGCCGATATCCGGCAGGCCCAGCGAACTATCCAGTCGCAGCTCCCGGTTACTGAATTCAGTACGGCCACACTGAATATGTTGCCGCAGCAGTTTCCACATTATGGCGCCGGCTACGCCTTTAATCAGGTAATCATTGTCAATAAACACACTGTGATCCGCGACATAATAATCTATCGTTGCCGGTTTACCTGCTGCCAGGGTAACCGGCGGCATATCAGTAAGCAGCTCGGCCTGCGGCTCGCTGTTATATTCCTGCAGAGATAAAGCCTGAGCCAGAAAGTCAGCAACGATCAGCAGTGCGTCTTCATCTTCCCAGCTAAAACGCATCTCTTCAACACTCTCAGCATATAACACACCCAGCAGGCGTTGCTGATGAATGACCGGCACCGCTAACTGGCTACGGGAGGTCGCCAGGCCCGGCAGCGGAATTTCGGTTTCAAGTTCAGGTGCTTCCTGACTTTGTAAAAAACTCTGCCGAACCGCATGACTATACAGATACTCCTGTGCCATATGGCCTATCCTGACAGGAATGCCCTCGCGGGCAGCGACGCCAATTATGCCTTCCCCCAGCGCG
The DNA here is from genome assembly GCF_033722355.1 of Arsukibacterium sp. Taxonomy (GTDB): domain Bacteria; phylum Pseudomonadota; class Gammaproteobacteria; order Enterobacterales; family Alteromonadaceae; genus Alishewanella. The sequence continues at coordinate 2,737 of NZ_JAWVZF010000087.1, forward strand.
ATTTCTGAGCCGACGCCTGACACGTCGTAACCGCGACTGGCCAGGGTATATAATTTGCCGGCACTCTGATCGTGCATTAACAGCATAGCGTGCGGCATCTTAAACTCTGACTCCAGGCATGCCAGTGTCTCATCCAGCAAGCTGGTAATATCTTTACAGGCAGCCAGTCGCTTAATGCTGCTGCGCAGTGCCGGAACCAGGCTGACACTGCTGCTATCCGGCGTCATGTTGCTGCCGGATTTAAATCTGACATCGAGAACCCGGTATACGTCTGAGCCCTGCAGATGAAATATTTTGCTCATGCCGGCATGGGAGGCAATCCCGGCAAGTTTTGCTTTCATATATTCAAATAACGGGCCTGAAGTTTCGGTATGCAGGTACTTCAGATCAATCTGATAAATCGCAGCGGTCAGGGGATCAATGACCTGCAGCGTCGCCAGAGAATTAGCCAGAATATTACGCCGCGTGGTATTAAAAAACTGAAAAGACAAAGCCAGATGGTCATCATCAATATAATGGGCATGCGAAAGATAAGCGACATTGGGTATACCGTCGACATCACAGGTGGCAAGGGCCGACGGTACTGCGCCCTCAAAGCATCGGCGAAGTGCCTGTAAAGTCAGTTTCATGGCTGAGGCACCAGGCGCTGACCGGCGCTGACACCGGGAGTTTGGTTAAACACGGCTGAGGGACAAAAGGTGACTGCCAGCAACTCTCCGTGCCCGTCAGAGATGGCGGCCTCGGAATAACTGGCACTGTAACCAAGCACCAGCAGCTCTTTTCTGATATCCCTGAGGTAGCAGGAGATAAAATGGCGATCATTGCCGGATATTGGCGAAATGCAGGTACCTGCCCCTTTAAGCTGAAAGGTTTCATGGGTGCGGCCCAGGCAAAAGGCAACCGCCAGCACCGTCTGGGGAGTGAAAGTCAGTAGCCAGGACGCTGAGTGCGCTGCTGATACAAAGACAGTGACGCTGCGCCTGTCTGCAGAAACCTGGCAGCCATAGCCGCGCATCAGGGTTGGCACCCTGGCAGCAGTGCAAGCAGCAATATTAATAAAAACCGGACCCTGTAAAAAAGCGGCCAGTGATTCATCCAGAATTAACGTATCCATCAGGTTTTGTGTCATGAATAAGCTCACAACAGTATGACGAAGCAAGCATAGCAAAAAACTAACGCCTGGCAATCAGATTGATAACGCTATCTGAGCATTTAGACGCTACTGTGCTGCAGGAGTTAACTGACACTGAGCAACAGCAGTATCAGCAGATTGCAAGGCGGTGAAAATTTGCTGCTGACTATCGAGCAGCATGCTATTGGCAGGTGCCTGTTGCAGGGCCTTAGCAATTAAGGCTGTTGCTTGCTGATGACAACCAAGCTGACTTAACAGCACCGCATAATTGTTCAGGTAGGGTACTTGTTGCCCGGCACTGGCCAGGCCTTGTTCAAACCAGTTAGCAGCAATTAACGGCTGACTGGAAAAATAATAATTACCCAGTAAAAAGTACGGCAACCAGTACTCAGGCCACTGCACTGTCGCCGTTTTTAGGGCAGCAATACCGGCATCTGTCTGGCCGGTATTAATAAGATCCTGACAGGCTTTGGTAAAAATAAAAGGGTCAAGCTGCGGGCTGCTTTTGCCAGGCGGTAACATGGCCAGCATCCAGTAATTGGCGCGGCGCCAGGTGCGTTCGAAAGTAGCAAAATTCAGGCGATGCGCTTCAGTTACTCCGGTATGTAAAACAACTTCTTTTGCGGCGATGTCATAACCAATAACCACGGCGTAATGCCACTGCGGTAACCAGGCAATAGAATTATTTTGCAAGACAATAACCGGAATATCCTCGGCAACCAGGCTAAGTAACTGGCTCAGCGTCGCGCGTTGCTGGTAGGCCACCAGCCCTAATTGTCGGGTAGCCGCTGCCATTTCAATTTGCAAGGTGCCTTCCAGGCCAGGGGTAAAAGTGGCCGGAGCAATATCAGCCGGGCTGCTGTTGACCCCATAAAACCCGGCGACCTCCGCTAAGGTGGTCGGACCACAGAAGAATGCCTGCTGCGGGTAAAAGGGCACCTGAGCAATAGTATGCGTGCGGGTTATAGCCGGGGGCGCCGTCAGTAATTGCCGGGTTTGAGGTGGCGACTGGCAGGCTGTAAGCGTACTTAGCATAACAGCCAGTAAGACGGCCAGCAAACCAGCTGAGCGGCCGGTTTGCCATCCTAAGCGCATAAAGAACTAAGAGCCGCCGACCGGGCGGATAAACGGATAAACGTCAGTGATCCCCATTAAATCGAGCACCGCCACAACGACCAGAACCGTGACGATTGTACCGACTATCCCGCCAGCGGGCATCTCGTTCAGTTGATTGTTAAAGGCTTCCAGCTCGTCATGGGTCATACTGGCAATACGCAGTTTGGCATCTGCCGGGCTGACACCCAGTTCAATCAGTTTATTTTGCACTTCGGCGGTATCAACATACGCCAGCACCTGTTGCTTGGTATATTGATGCTGCTGGTCTGCAATGACCTGATCAGAGCCGTAAACCGCCGCCGTTGCCTGACTACTACCGAAAAATACGGTACCAACGAGCGTAATTGCACTTGCCAAACTGATTTTTAAAAGTCTGTTCATTATAAATACATCCTTATTTCTTGTTTACAGGGCAAACGTCGTCACTAGATAACTGCTAAGTTGTTGAATATTAACTATGCAATGCCTCTGAAGCATAGCCGGTTCATCTTATCTTTGCAAACAGCCGGCAGCCGTTTGCTGCCGGTGGCGATCAGTGCTGATAGGAATAACTACCTGATAAGATGCCACTGGGTTTGCCGGCCCGCCAGATAAATAACCTGTTGGCCATCAAAATAAGCGCTTTGCTCCAGTTTAATTTGCACGGTCTGATCCCACTCTGGTACCCGCTGTTTGATATTGCCTTCTATGGCATAGGCTGTATTGGCATAAAGCGGCCAGTCGCCTTGCACAGCAGTAGGGCCCTGATTATCCCACATACCAATAGTAGGGCCGGGCGCATGACCAACGAAGCCCAGCGCGTGGGTATAGGTACTGCTGGTTATGCCAGCGCGTTTGGCTGCCTTGATGGTGTTTGCCAGCACCGCATTACCGCTGCGACCGGCTTTGAATTCAGCGGTTAATATGTCCTGCCAGCGATTACCGGTAGCCAGCGCCGCCTGTAGCCCCGCAGGTGCTTCAGTTTCGTGATTATGCAGCACATAAGCCATTTCCTGGGTGTCGGTGCAAAGGGTCAGGTAACAAATACCGACATCAGTATGCAACACATCTCCACGCTGAATAACGCCACTACTGCCACAGAACGGATTATCGTCCGCACAGGCCAACCCCTGGCGCTGCAGGTTAACGTAGGGCATAAACCATACTGGTAACTCCAGCTTTGCGAAACGCTCGCGTAAATACCAGGCAACATCATCAGTTGTGGTCACGCCGGGGGTAATGACTTTGTTACTGAACGCTTCAGCAATCACTGCCCGGGCCAAACTGACAACCTGTGGATAAATTTCAAGCTCTTCCTCAGTGCGCTGTTCCAGCCAGCGCACGACAAGCTGCTCAGCTGATACCAGCCGGTGCTGATACTCTGCCGGCAGCACCTTCAGTACTTGCTGATGTAAGCCTGCTGTCAGGCCGTCGGCAACAGGCCAGTGCTCTGACGTATTGATTGCTATTTTTTGTGGCTGACGCTTAATAATTTCTGCCGCCAGTGCCTGCCATTGCTCAGTTAAATTCCCGCCTGCCCAGGCTGATTCATAAGGCGCACCAAGCGGGTATCGGTTAACGGACAGCTTTTCGACGCGGCCATCGGCCAGGCGGTTAAACAACAGCATAGTGGTGCGCCGTGCTGCAAAGGAAGGTTGAGGTACCAGTGTGAAGTACACCGGATCTTCAGCATACTCGCGGTTAATCACCAGCCACATATCGATACCGGATTCAGCCATTAATTGCGGCAGCAGCTTCGCTAAACGATGCTCGGTCAGGCGGTTGACCACCGCCACCCGCTGCCGTGGGCTCAGTATCTGATAATCGCTGGCAGCGGTTAGCACCCGGCTCTGGCTGAACTGAGCCGGGTTGGCTTGAGCCAGAGGGGGCAGCAAAACTGCCGCTAATGCAACTGATTTAAAAAGCGTTCTCATGAATATGCCTGTTTAGTAGCTTCGACAGGTTGTTTTAATGCAGAAAAGCGCAAATTGCAATTTTTCAATCCTGACCTGCTATAGTGATAACACCCGGCAGATTTATCATATAATCTATTACATTCAGTTATTTCCGGAGCCCCGTTAGCGATGAGTATTGCAGGCAACAGCAGACGTCCCTTATGGTTGTTCGGTGGCTTGTTGCTGCTTTTGCTGCTAATCGCCCTGTGCTGGCGGTTTGCCTGGGATTCAGACTGGTTGTCAGTGGAGCAAACAAAGCAGGTCATTGCCACAGCTGCCGGCTGGCACGGCGAGTTATGGTTGTGGCCACTGCTTGTCGCCGTTTTTGTGGTGCTGCTACTTCTGATGTTTCCATTGACGATTCTGGTGGTGCTGACCGGATTTTTGTATGGCCCGTGGTGGGGATTTTGTTATGCCACGCTCGGGACACTGGTCTCAGCAATGGTCAGTTATGAAATCGGCAGGCTGACCGGACAAAAAGCGCTGTTGCAGTTTGGCGGCAGACGTTTGCTTAACATTTCACGCTATATTGGTGATCGCGGTATCCGGACAATGATTGTTATCAGCATTTTACCGCTGGCGCCCTTTACGCTGACCAACATTATGGCTGGCGCCTCCCATATCCGGTTCTGGCCTTATCTGGCCGGCTCCGCGATTGGTATTATACCGGGTATTGCGCTGGTAAATTTTGCCGGCAGCCAGCTGAATGCCCTGTTACAAAGTACCGATACAAAAGACGTGGTGGTTAGTGTCAGTGTAATCGCGCTGATTGTGTTGATTATCCTGTACGCGCCGCGTTGGTTAAAAAAATATATCAGACGGCGCAGCAGCCGTTAGCAACTCCGGATTTGATGCCCGGGGATAGTCGGGTACCTGAACCGCATTAACGGTTACTGTCAGAGTACACCATAAAAGGGAGGCCGGCGGCTTTAGCCCGGTACATCGCTTGATCGGCCAGCTCAAATAAACGGTGCGGTTGCTGACTGTGCCGGGGTGCTAACGCAATGCCGATGCTCATATCCAGTTTTACTGTCAAATCTGTAACTTGCGCTGGTTGCTGGCTGATACTCTGAGGTTGCCGGACAACCTGATATATCCGCTCGGCGATGGCGCTGACTTCATTGTCATCAGAAATATTAACCAGCACCGCAAATTCATCTCCGCCTAAGCGGGCCAGCGACTCTGTTTCGCGGACGACATTTTTTAAACGTTTGGCTAAATCAGCTAAAACCTGATCGCCTGTTGCATGGCCATAGGTATCGTTTACTGTTTTAAAGCCATCTAAATCAATGATAAACAGCGCCAGTTCGGCGTGGCTGCGTTTATTATTGACCAGTTTAGCCAGGCCGTCATTTAGCTTTGCTTCAAAATAGCGACGGTTGGGCAGGCCGGTCAACGGGTCTAAATTCGCTAAGCGCTCCATTTCCAGTAACTTACCAACTCTGTCAGTAATATCGCTGTTTATCGAGATATAGCCAGTGTAGCGCTGTTGCTCATCGTATAAAGGTTCCGCGTAAACATGCACCCAGATAGGCTTCATGTGTTTATTGTAATACAAGATATCGGCATTGATGGGCTGCTGCTGCCGGACCAGTTGCTGAATTCGCTGAATGGTAGCCGGGTTGGTGTCAGGCCCGGTAAATACGGCCAATGGGGTTTTACCGGTAATTTCCAGCTGAGAGTAGCCACTTAGTTTGCAAAAACCCCTGTTACACCAGACCATTTCATTTTCAGTGTTGGTGTAAACCACACCATTAGCAGTTTGCTCAGCAATCCAGGCCAGCCTCTGATTCTCAGCCTGTAACGTTCTTAGGTAATATAACTGAAGCTCGGTTTCTGCGCTTCTGGCCAAATCAAGTAATAATGCCTGCTCGTTAGGGGTCAGCGTTCTGGGCTTACTGTCGATTAAACACAGAGTGCCAAGGGCATAACCGGCATAGCTGCGGATTACGGCCCCGGCATAAAAACGGATAAAGGGCTCTTTGGTTACCAGCGGGTTATCAGCGAAGCGTGGGTCCTGCATGGCGTCGGGAATAATCAGAAGCTCTTTCTCTGAAATTGCATGGGTACAAAACGAGATGTCGCGGGCAGTTCCTTCAAGACAGGTACCCAGACGGGCTTTAAAGAACTGAGTCCGTTTATCGACCAGCGTCAGTAGCACGATATCGGTGTTAAATAACGCTTTGGCCAGGCGGGTAATGCGGTCAAAACGCTCATCAGGTTGACTGTTGATCAAGCCAAGTTCATGCAGCGCGGCCAGACGGCTCTCTTCATCTGTTAACGTCGCTTTGTGTGGCATAACGATTTTCCCTTATGAATTTTTAGTACCGCTATTACCAGTGAAACTGAAAAATCAGGTCCGGTTGTATTTATCCAATATACGCTTAGGGTTACAAAATAGCCTGCAATATTTACGGCGACGCGCAACGACAAGCCGGTGCGGCTATTTTGCGATACACTATGCTCAGTAAAACTGAAAGGAGCTGTTATGCCGCGTTATTCTGCTGATTTTATTAAAGCCATGCCGAAATCTGATTTGCATCTGCATCTGGATGGCAGCCTGCGGCTGGACAGCCTGATTGACATGGCTAAACGCACTGGCACTACCCTGCCAGCACAGAGTGTCGATGGTTTAAAGCAGCGGGTATTTAAAGATAAATACCAGAATCTCGGGGAATATCTGCATTGTTTTCAGTATACCTGTGCCGTGCTGCGGGACCCCGAAAATCTGGAACAGGCTGCGTATGAACTGGCCGTTGATAACCAGTTGGAAGGTGTTAATTACATTGAAGTACGGTTTGCACCGCAATTGCTGATCGACCTGAGCCGTGGTATTGACTTTGATCAGGTGATGCATGCGGTTAACCGGGGCTTAAAGCGGGCTGGGGATGAGTATAATGGCACCGAAGCAGTACTTAGCGGCAATAAGCCTCCTTTTGGTTACGGTATTATAAATTGTGCGATGCGAATGTTTGGTGATAAAGGATTTTCGCCTTATTACACCAACTTATTCCAGCTGATGCGCGATTTTGCGCCAATGGATGTAATTAAACTGGCCGCGATGGAGCTGGTACGGGCCAGTGTCAGGCTGCGCGATGAGGAAGGCATGCCAATTGTCGGTCTGGATTTAGCCGGACAGGAGTCAGGATATCCGGCCAGTAAATTTAAAGAAGTGTATGAGTACGCTCATCAGCATTTCATGCTGAAAACCTTGCATGCCGGCGAAGCCTATGGTGCCGAGAGTGTGTTCGAAGCCATTACGGAATGTTATGCAGACCGGATTGGTCACGGCTATTCAATGTTTATCCCTGAGATGATCCATAGTCCCGAGATTATCGATAAGGCGGCGTATATTCGTAATCTGGCCAGCTATATTGCCGATAAACGGATTGCCATTGAAGTCTGCCTGACCAGTAACCTGCAAACTAACCCGCAGCTGACCGATATTCGCCAGCATCAGTTTAAAGCAATGCTGGATAACCGGATGGCGACGGTTATCTGCACCGATAACCGGCTGGTGTCAAACACCACTGTCTGCAATGAATATCAGCTGGCGCTGGATAATTTTGATATTCCACTGAAGCGGTTAAAAGATATGGTGGCTTACGGGTTTAAGAAAAGTTTCTTCCCGGGTAGCTATGTTGAGAAACGCCAGTACGCTAAGACCTGCCTCGATTACTTTGATCGGGTTGCCCAGCAGTATGGGTTTATTTGAATTAAAACAATTACTTAATTCTTGTGTCGCAAATTGCATACAGCTTAAATTGTTGATATTTAGAGGTTTTTGGTATGCGTCGCCAATAGTGTCGCTAATGGCAGACACTATTGGCGGAAAAAACTGTTAGTGCGACTTATTTATATTCTAAGATATTGATATAAAACAGTAATAAAAGTTGGCACGAGAGTTGATACACCCACGGTAATTACCGGAGGTGTGTTATGGATTTATTCTTAGTATTTATCACGATGTTCCTGGTTGCCAATATGATGTTAGTGGTAGC
>NZ_JAWVZF010000088.1:0-10713 GCF_033722355.1 Arsukibacterium sp.
ATCAGCATATGGGCACTGATCGGCGCGGTTATCAGCAGGAAAATCGTAATCAGTAATTCATTAACACTGACACTCTGCTGCAAACTGAAATAGAAAATAGATCCCAGCAGGATGCCGCCCATTCCCAGGGTGGTCGCTTTGGTAGGGCCGTGTAGTCGCATAAAGAAGTCAGGCATCCGGGTTAAACCAATAGAGCCAATTAACACAAAACTGCCACCAAGCAACAGAAAAAATGCCACTGCCCATTCTATCCAATTCTGCATATTGTGCCTCCTATTCGATGATATCGCCGCGTAGCAGGAACTTGCATACTGCCACCGTACTGACAAATCCCAGCATGGCAATCAGCAATGCCGCTTCAAAATAAAGCGGTGATCCCATCAGCAGGCCATATAAGATAATCAGCGCAATGCTGTTGATGAACATCGTATCCAGGGCCAGGATCCGGTCAGGCAGGCTCGGACCAATAAGTAAACGCCACAAATTCAGTAACAATGCCAGGCTAATCATGCCAAACACCAGAAATATTACCTGATTTAACACTGAAATATCTCCTTTAATGGAGCTTCATAACGGCTCTTAATTGTCGCTATTAACTCAGCTTCATCTTCTAAGTTAAGCACATGTATTAACAACCAACGCTGGGTTATCTCTTTGGCATCAGGCTCAGTATCATGACAGGGATACACATCAGCACTAACGGTGCCCGGTGTCATCGATACGGTGCTGGCCAGAATCGTTATTGGTAAATCGTGCTGTAAGTCTAATGGTATCCGGACAAATGCCGGGTTAAGTTTACGCTGCGGGCCCAGAATAAGAATGGCCACCTGGGCATTGGCAGTAACAATGTCACCAAACACCCGTAAAATATACCGCAGTGCCAGGAACGGCCGTTCGATTAACGGCTGCGGATCACGGAACTTTGCACTGATCCACGGGATGACTAACGCCAGAATAGTGCCGAAGAATAAATGAACCACCTCAATACTCTGATTCAGTAACAGCCAGACCAACAGCAGTAACACACTGCGATAGGGTGTTGGTAGCCAGCTAAAACGTGGTGTGACTCTCATGGTTGCTCTCCCACACTTGCCGCATCACCCAGAATAATTGTAATACTCGTTTGAATATCACGCATTTGTTCGGCTGCGGCAAAAGACAATTCAGTCAGGGGCCCGGCAAAAACCACCATCAAAGGTGCAGCCAGTAATAGCCAGGTTAAAGCAAAAGCCTGTAAAGGCAAAACCCGCTCCGGCCCTGCCTCATTCCCGCTAACCCGCCAGAACAACACGCTGCCTGCCCGAGATAAACCGATCAGCACCATCAGGCTACTGATTAACACTATCGTCCACAAAAGTAACTGTTGTGACGGCGTGCCCGCTGCCTGCAGAATCATCAGTTTGCCCACAAAGCCAGACAACGGTGGTAAACCCGCCACGGTTACCGCGGCAACCATAAACAGAGTACCCAGCAAAGCCGGCTGTGCCATACGCCGCCCTGGCACGAGTCGGTCACCGGCTTTGCCCCGCTGTGCCCCTATCACATCAGCCAGTAAAAATAATGCACCACAAACCAATGTCGAATGTATTGTGTAATACATCACTGCTGAGGTCGCCGCTGAGTTTTCAATCGCCACCAGGGTGACCAGGGTACCGACTGAAATTATGACCAGATTAGCCACCAGTTTTCGCAGATCCTGGCTGGCCAGAACACCAATAGCCCCCAGCATAATCGTCGCCAGTCCCAGCGGCCATAACCAGTCAGACGCGATACCGGCTAATGGCCCGGCCTGCTCGCCAAAAATCGTGGTATAGACTCTTAGCAAGGCATAGATGCCAATTTTAGTCATCACTGCAAATAAGGCTGCAACCGGGGGTGATGCCGCCGAGTAGGTTGCCGGCAACCAGAACTGTAATGGTAATAAAGCGGCTTTGAGCGCAAACACAATCAATAATAACAGACCACCGGATTTCACCAGCATCAGATTTTCCGGCGGCAACTTTGCTACCTGTACCGCCATATCAGCAATATTAAGGGTACCGAGGGTGCCATATAAAATTCCCAGCGAAAATAAAAATACCGCTGAGCCCGCCAGATTCAGCACCACATAATGCACTGCCGCTTTGGTTTTATTTTTACCACCGGCATGCACCAGTAAGCCGTAGGAGGCTATTAACAACACTTCAAAAAAAACAAACAGGTTAAACAGGTCGCCCGTTAAAAAAGCGCCGTTAATCCCCATCAGCTGAAACTGGAACAGAGGGTGAAAAAACGAGCCTTTCTCATCCTCACCGGCACTACCATAGCAAATTGCGCCAAGCGCCAGAAACGAGGTTAAACACACCATGCTGACACTGAAAATATCAGCGACCAGGATAATGCCATAAGGCGGTTGCCAGTTACCCAGCGCATAGAAAGCAATACCGTCGGTCTGAGTCTGCCATAACAGACAGCCTGTCAGGATAAGCAGAATAACTGTTGATACCATACTGACCCAACGCCGCCGCATAGGTGAGTAATGAATTGGCGGCAACATAATCAGTATTGCCGTCAATATTGGCAGTAAAATTGGCGCAATAATCAGATGCGACATTACCGGCTCTCCTTACGACTCATTTGATTACCCGGTAATTTACCATCAACGTGGTCGTTCCCTAAATCAGCCCGGGCGCGAATTGCCAGGATCACCAGATACGCGGTCATCGCAAAGCCTATTACGATAGCGGTCAGAACCAGCGCCTGAGGCAACGGATCGGCATAATGTTCTGTGGTGCCAAGCACTGCGGCCCCCTGCAACGTCAACCGGCCTGAGGAGAACAGAAATAAGTTAACGGCATAAGCGAGCATCGTCAGCCCGACAACAACCGGAAATGTACGGCCTCGCAATAGTAAAAAGACACCACAGGCGGTAAGAAAGCCGATACAACCGGCAAGTAAGCTCTCCATTATATGCCCTCCGTATGCACTGGCCGATGGCTGGTAGTCATCTTACCCAGACTGGCCAGAATCAGCAGGGTCGACCCTACTACCGTAATATAAACCCCGGCATCAAAGGCAATGGCACTGGCCAGCTCAATTTTGCCCAGGATGGGAATATCAAAATAATCAAACCACGACGTTAAAAATGGCTTACCGAACACCCAGCTGGCAACACCGGTAACCAGGGCCACCATTAACCCAACGGCGACCACCCGCTGATATTCAACATTCATCCGGCTTTTCACCCACTCCACCCCGTGCGCGATATACTGCAGAATAAGGGCAACAGCTGTTACCAGCCCTGCAATAAACCCCCCACCAGGCAAGTTATGGCCGCGGAAGAAGATAAAAACGGAAACCATCAGCGCCAGCGGTAATAAACTCTGCGACACGGTTGCCAGCAGTACCGGATGGCGCTCCAGAGCCCAGGGTCGCCCTTCCCCGTCGCTGCTGGGCTTAAATACCGGGATCCGGGTCAGTAATTTAAAAATCCCCAGTGAAGCGATGCCAAGCACCGCTATCTCCCCGAACGTATCAAAACCCCGGAAATCTACCAGAATTACATTCACCACGTTGGTACCACCGCCGCCGGTTTTCGAATTCGCCAGAAAGTAGTCCGAAATCGTGTTAAATGGCCGGGTCATAATCGCATAGCTGATACTGCCTATCACCACGCCAACCATACTGGCCAGGCCAATATCTCGGATCACCCTGGTGGGGCTGGACTGCTTCGGCGTTTTGTGCGGCAAGAAAAATAATGCCAACATCAGCAATATGATGGTTACCACCTCTACTGACAACTGAGTAAGCGCCAGATCGGGGGCCGAAAAGCGGGTAAAGGCAATCGATACCATTAAGCCCACCACTGAAATCATTAACAGCGCAACCACCCTTTGCCGGTGAAACACCACCGTCGCAAAAGCGCTGATCAGCAACATGGCGGCACCGGCGGCATTCACAGCATCCACCGGTAATTCCGGGCGCCCCCCGAACAGCGTATCAAGTTGCAGCAAAGGCAAGCCGGCCAGTACCACAATGGCCATCAGCAAAAATACCAGATAACGTTGTAACGACCCGTTATCCAGCCAGCCGTAAATTTGCTGACAGCGTTTTGCCAATAGTTTCATCGCCGCTTCAAAAGTCGTAATGGCATCGACCCCCGGCAATGTATTCTGAAAATCAAACAAGTGCTTACGGTTAACATAAATAAGTGCACCACCGGCCAGCGCGACGATACTCATTAACAGCGCCACATTAAAACCATGCCAGATTGCCAGGCTGTATTCAGGCACGTCAGTACCTAATACGGCCAGCGACGCAGCATGCAACAGATCGCCGACAATATAGCCTGGCGCCACCCCCACCAGAATACACAGCACCACTAACACTTCCACCGGCATCCGCATATAGCGCGGGGGTTCATGTGGCGTCTTCGTCAGACCTTTGGGTTTACCGTTGAAAAACACGTCGTGAATAAAACGCATTGAATAGGCCACTGAAAAAATGCCGGCTATTGTCGCCAGCACCGGTATTATCCAGGACAATGAGCCCAGCAGATGCTGCTGCAACGTTTCCACAAAAAACATTTCTTTTGATAAAAAGCCGTTTAACAGCGGTACCCCGGCCATGGCGGCGGCGGCAACCATCGCCAGCGTGGCGGTTATCGGCATAAAGTGCCACAAGCCATTGAGTTTTCGCATATCACGTGAGCCGGATTCATGGTCGATAATACCGGCTGCCATAAACAACGACGCTTTAAAGGTCGCATGGTTAATAATATGAAATACCCCGGCAACCGCCGCTAAATCAGTACCCATGCCAAATAACAGGGTGATTAATCCCAGATGACTGATAGTCGAATATGCCAGCAACCCTTTTAAATCGTGTTTAAACAGCGCCAGATAAGCACCAACCAGTAATGTCGTTAACCCGGTCAGACTGACCAGTAAGAACCATAAATCGGTACCGGCCATTGCCGGGTAAAACCTGGCCAGTAAAAAAATGCCCGCTTTAACCATGGTTGCCGAGTGTAAGTAAGCACTTACCGGGGTGGGCGCAGCCATGGCATTAGGTAACCAGAAATGGAAAGGGAACTGAGCTGACTTGGTAAAACAGCCCAGCAGAAACAGTACTAATATCAGGGGATACCAGCTGTGCTGCTGGATAACAGCACCACTGGCCAGAATAACGTCCAGATCATAACTGCCGGTAACTTGCCCAAGCAGCAACAAGGCCGCCAGCAGACATAAACCGCCAGCCCCGGTGACTGTCAGGGCCATTCTGGCTCCCCGTCTTGCCTCAGACTTATGCCACCAGTAACTGATAAGCAAAAATGAACTGATACTGGTTAACTCCCAGAAAAACCAGAGTTGCAGTATATTATTTGACAGCACTATACCCATCATTGCCGTCATAAACAGCATCAGATAAGCATAAAAGCGCGGCATTGAGTCTTGCTCAGATAAATAATAACGGGCGTAGAGAATAATCAGTAAGCCGATACCCAGGATCAGCAAACTGAATAAAAACGCCAGGCCGTCCAGCCGGATACTGATATCAAGTCCGAGTAGCGGTATCCAGGCCAGGCTGTAACGCAAGCTCTCACCGGCAAAGACCGCGCTTGCGTGATACAACAGTATCATCAGCGCGAAAGCCGGAGGAATGGCTGTCGCCATCGCACAGGCGCTGCGTCGCCAGTTGGCAGTCAGTAACGGCACCAGGGTACCCAACAAGGGAAGTAATAGTATCCATAACAATGTCATAGCGTCGTTGCTTCCTTTATAAAAAGGCCTGATATAACCCTACGTTACCCAGCGCGGCATCCAGGTTAGGCCTGCTGTCAGTTACCAGGCTGGTCCGGGCAGCAGCGCATAAAATAACATAGCAATACCACCGGAGGTGAATTAAAACCTGATTGGATTTTAGCAATATTTATACCGGTAAGTAGCCGGAATGTCTATTAAAGTCGGCGCATCAGCTTGCGAAATGGCCGCAACATTTTTTGCAGAAACATGTTTTTTTAATTTTAAAAAGTGCTTGAATAGGTTATTACTATGTTCTTAACTTTTATCAGGATAATGCTATGTCACTTATGTCGGTACAACAGGTTGCTGAGTTTCTGGGGATCCCGGATATCCGGGTTGAACGGTTAGCCAGAGAAAATTTGCTGGTTGCCACAGATAAAGACGACAACGGTAAGCCTTTATTTAATGAAGATGATGTTAAGCGTTATAAAGTACTGGCAGAGCGCTTAGGCGGTTTGTAACTGCAGCTGCCGGACAAGTTGCTGCTGCCAGTAATGGCTGAGCGGCTGATCTATCATTAATCTGTTCTGCAACGTCACATACCACAGCCAGCAAAAGCCGCTGAAAACGATTTTTGCCAGCGCCAGTTTTGCCGGAAGCTGTTTTGCCGTTTCGGCATAATCAGTCCGCTGTTGCTGGTAGGCTGTCAGCAATTGCTGCTCTAAACCGGCAGATAGCTGATAATTCAGTGACACGGCAGCCAAATCCAGACAACTGTCGGCAACCTGAGCATATTCAAAATCCAGCAACCACAACGAATCCTCCGCCCACAGCATATTGCCGGCATGCAGATCGAGATGACATAGCACTAAATCACTGGTCAGAGCCTGATATTGTGCTGCTGCAGCCTGCAATTTTTTATATATTTCCTGTGCCTCAGAGTTAAAAGCCTGCCAGGATGGCTTAGCTAACTGGTCCAGATAGGTTCCCGGTTGCAACACGGCCGTTTGCACCGGCAGCTGATGCAAGGTTGCCAGGGTTATGGCTAATAAAGGCAGCGACTGCTCAGTCACCACAAAATCACTGCCCCCATCAATAAACTCGCTGATCAGCACCTGCAAATGGTTGTTTAAACACAGCGGCGCTGGCGCAATCCCTGCGACGGCAGCAGCATGCTGGCAACGGAGCTCCTGTTGCCGGCATACGTTACTGCCTGCAGGATAACGCCGGACCGCATACAAGCCGCGGCGTGTCTCTACCCGGTAGTTCAGATTTAGCTCACCATTGGACAACGGTGAAATGGTAAGCGGTGGATGGCCGGCAAAAAACTCCAGATGCCGGCACAGCGCGGTTATCTGCCCGGCGCCACCAGTTGCGGCTGCTGCTGATAATTTGCCCGCCATATAAAATATCCTGCTAACGCAATAATGGTATACAGCATAAACAACAGGGTTAGAAAATACAGATGTTTCTGTGCATAAACATAAATTGATACCGCATCAATTACCACCCAGTATAACCAGTTCGATACCAGTTTACGGGCGACCAGCCAGGTGGCCATTACGCTGAATGCGGTCGTTTGTGCATCCAGGTATGCAAAATCTGCATGGGTATAGTTTGCCATCAGGTAACCCAGCAGCAGGCCGATAACGCCGGTAACGGCAATTAATTGCAAATGCCGGCGCAACGGCCATTCCGATACGTTATTCTGCCCCTGATGCTGCTGCTTTAATTGTTGCCAGCGCCACCAGCCATACAGTGCCATTGCTGCATAGTATAACTGCAGCAATGCGTCTGATAACAAAGCAGAATCCCACATGATATGAGTAAATATTATTGTGCTCAGTAATGCTGCAGGCCAGCACCAGAGGCTCTGGCGCATAGCCAGGATGACATAGGCCAGTGCCAGCAAGGTTGCCAGCAGCTCCAGGCTATGCATCAGCTGCCACTGATCCAGCGCATTACTCAGCCATAGCATCATGGTTGCAAATCACCATGAATAAACTTGCAGACAAATACCACCTTGCCGTACTGGGCAAAAGACGCCTTGATACAGTCTTGCAGGGCCTGCATCACGTCGTCATAGTCGCCAAATAGCTGGGTGCTCATGGTATTGGTAATGACCCGGATATCCGGGTACTGGTTCAGCTGTTCAATAAAGCCTTTAATCGGCCCGATATAATCCTCAGCCAGAGGGTATTTACTGATTTCTACCGATAATTTCATCACAACTCCGTTTATGTCGTCGTAAAATTAAAATTGATAGCTGGCACTGAGCCCTACCCGGCGTGGTTCAGCAAACTGCTGATACACATGGGGCTCATAGCCATCGCGTGGGTCGTTGCCAAAATAAAAACCCCTTATCCCGACATCCTGATCCAGCGCATTGCGGCTCCATACCGCCAGTTGCCACTGTTGTAACTGATAACTTAACCGCAGGTTTAATAACTCATAGCGGCTGGAACGGGCATTGTGACCATCAGAATAATAGTAACTGTCTTTACCCTGCAGCCCGGCATTAAAGGTAACGGTATCGCTCAGATACCAGTCTGCGGCCACACTGTAACTAAAACGTGGTGCCTGTGCCTGTTCCCGGCCAGTAAAATCGTCACCATCAATCGTGACGTAATTCCCCAGTTTGGTTTTCAGCCAGCTGGCGTTTATCATCACTGCCAGCTGCGGGTGCAGTTGCAGCCGGTTTTCGATTTCAATACCGTAGTTGCGGCCACTACCGGCATTATCGATAAAGCCGGCAAACTGCGGGCCGCTGTTTGGGTTCAGCCAGCCTTTAACCTGCATATCCTGGCGCCACATATAAAACGCCGCTACCCGGGTTACCAGGCTTTGATCCAGCGCCGTGCCTTTTACCCCGAACTCGGCGTTATACAGGGTTTCCGGCGCAAAGCTGGCTTTAGTCAGTAATTCGCTCAGATTGTCATCGGCGGCTTTGGCCAGTGCATCGCCGTTAACCCCACCTACTTTATAGCCACGGGATGCCAGCAGATAAATAAGGGCCTGCGGACTTGCCTGATAGTTCAGGCTCAGCTTCGCGCCCCACATGGTGTCACTGTTACTAATCAGATTAGCGCTGCTGTCGGCATAGTCATCTTCATAGCGTTCAAGCCGCAGACCTGACACCAGGCTCAGCCGCTCGCTGAGCGGGGTATTAAGTTCAGAGTATAACGCCAGATTACTGCGACTAAGCTCACTGGCAAAGGTATCGGCCTGCCATAAATCCCAGTTCCAGAACTGGCGGGTTAAATCAAACTCTTTACTGGCCGCATAAACCCCCAGCACCCAGTCGCTTTGGCCAAGCTGGCCGGCCTCGGTAGAAACCAGCCGGTAATCGAGGGTCAGCTGTTCACGATCACGTAAATAGCGATCGGTGGTTGAATATTCATCCGGGTGCAGGCCGACATAGCTCCAGTCCTCATCAAAACCGTAGTCCATATCAGCGTCTAACCAGCTTAACTGGCCATGTAATCTGGCAAAGGTTAAGCCGCTGTAATCAGCCTGCAGGGCCAGCGCGGTACTGCGCAGTTTGTCCTGGCCGGGTTCGTCAGACAGGGTTGTCCGGTCGCGGTCCAGCGAAAAGGCATCGTAGCCGTTATCCTGGTCGACAACATGGCTTACCAGTTGCAGTTTCAGATCGTCAGCCGCCTGAAAAGCCAGCTTAAACCGACCGGTAAACTCATTAATATCGTTGGTATCATCACGGTTAAGAAAGCGGTTTTCAATAAAGCCGTCTGATTGTTGTTGCTCCAGCGACAGGCTGTATCCCCAGTTGGAATTCAGGGCATTGCTAAACTGGCCCGCCAGCTGATAGCTGTCGTAATTGGCTACTGTCAGGCTGGCTTTGCCCTCAGCACTGGCACTTGGCCCTTGCGTTGTCAGGTTCAGCATACCGGCCAGTGCATTGGCACCAAAGCGGGTCGCTTCCGGGCCACGAAACACTTCCAGCTGCGCAATATCGCTGATGCCACTGATACCCATACCGGAGTAGTCAATACCATCAATCAGAATACCCACCGAAGGGTTAATGGTATCGACAAACTCACTGCGCTCGCCAATACCCCGGATCTGCAGAAATCTGCCGCGCGATGCCCCAGCGCTGAAGTTAACATTGGCGAACTGATTAAGCAGCTGGTCAAGGTGTTGCACCGACTGGCGCTGCAAATCCTGCTCTGTCACAACCGTGATACTGCCTGCCAGCTGGCCGACTGGTTGCTGGCGTAAATCGCCGTGCACAGTAATGCGCTCTATCGCGGTAACAGCTGAAGTACTCTCTGCTGCGGCATCGGCGTAGACAACGGGGGTAACAGCCAATGCGGCAAACACAGCTGAAGTGACTAAAGACGGGGAAAAACGCATTTTTGTATGACGCTCCATTAAATAAAACAGAGATCACACCAGCTTGAGGAGTTAGCACCATCCCTCCGCCGGTATAATCCGGATCAGGTTCTAAGGGTTTGCCCGAAAGCATCTCAGCGACTGTACTTAACAAGTACCATGCACCCCTTGGTTGCGCGGCAAGTGTAAAGCTTTTCAGTTGTTACAGCAAGCGGGCTTTTAACAACGGGGTGCTGTGCATAATGACAGATAGGCTATACTCACTGACAGCTTTGCCTGTGCTGCAAAGCCTGACAAGGAGCCAGCCCATGAGCAGAGATACCACGCTCGCCCATCTGCACCCGGTGTTCCGGCAAAAAGTAAAGTTGTTATTAGAGGATCTGGCACACGCCAATTTACCGTTCCGGGTATTTGAAGCTTTTCGCTCACCACAGCGCCAACACGAACTTTACCGCCAGGGCCGCAGTAAGCCCGGGCGCATTGTTACTAATGCCAATGCCTGGCGTTCATATCATCAGTATGGCGTCGCCGCTGATTTTGTCTTGTATATTGATGGTAAATGGAGTTGGGACGATAGCGGTGAGCGTAAAAAGTGGTGGCAGCAATTACATAAACTGGCCGGCAAACACGGGTTACAGCC
>NZ_JAWVZF010000089.1:0-10584 GCF_033722355.1 Arsukibacterium sp.
AGCAACGCCAGGCCGCCGTCTTGCTTTAACTCTTCCCCAACACTGGGCCCGACAAACTCGACCCGTCTTAGCTCTACTTCCGACGCTTGTTCAGCATTTAACGCCTGCAGTACGGCCTCTCCCACTTTTTCCTGAGCAACAACGGCTCGCAGCGGAATACGGATAAGCACATCGGTACTGGAGCCAAATAGTTGAATTACGGCGTCAGCATAACCCGCTTCGGCCAGCGTTTTACGCATGGCGTTTAAATCTGCCGCCTCGCTAAAACCTACCTCGATGACGGTGCCGCCGGTAAAATCCAGGCCCCAGTTCATGCCTTTAGTAACAAAAGAGCCAAAAGAGCCCAGCACCAGCAGAGCAGATAACAGTAATGCCGGCCATTTAAGGCGCATAAAATTCACTGACTGATTAAAATTGAACAGTTGCATACCTTGCTCCTTACAGCGGCAGTGACTGCAGACGGCGGCCACCCCAGAAAATGTTAACCAGTAAACGGGTGCCAACAACAGCAGTAAATATTGACGTTAAAATACCGATGGCCAGGGTAATAGCGAATCCTTTAACCGGGCCACTGCCCACACCGAACAGAATAAGCGCCACCAGCAACGTGGTGATATTTGAGTCAGCAATTGTTGAAAACGCCCGCTCGTATCCCAGGTTTATCGCCTGCTGCACACTGCGCCCCTCTGCCAGCTCTTCCCGTATTCGCTCGAAAATAAGCACATTGGCGTCTACCGCCATACCTACCGTTAATACTATTCCGGCCATGCCCGGCAACGTTAGCGTCGCCCCTGGGATCATCGACAGAAAACCGACTATCAATACCAGATTTGCGGCCAGCGCCACATTGGCTACCATGCCAAAGGCTTTGTAATACACCAGCATAAACAGCACAACCGCTACCAGACCCCACTGAATAGCTGCTAAACCCAGCGCGATATTTTCTTTACCTAAACTTGGGCCAATGGTGCGCTCTTCAATTACCTGGATGGGGGCAATAAGTGCACCGGCCCGCAGTAAACTGGCCAGGTGCTGGGCTTCTGCAGGTGAATTTAAACCTGTAATAACGAAATCCCGGCCAAGTCGCATCTGAATCGTGGCGTCATTGATCACTTCCTGCTGTTTAACCAACACCGCAGTGCCATCAGCATTAAGTTCAGTGCCGGGTTTATATTCAATAAACACCGTTGCCATTCTGCGGCCAACGGCACTTTTTGATGCCTCTGACATCAAATTGCCACCCGCCGTATCCAGTTTAATATTGACCTGAGGCTGGCTGTATTCGTCATAGCCTGCAACCGCATCAATAATGTGGTCGCCGGTTAATAACACCCGCTTTTCCAGTAATACCGGCCGGTTATCAGCACTTTGATATAGCTCTGAATGACCGGGTAAACGGCCCGCTGTAGCAGCAGCCAGGTCACTGTCGGTGTCAACCAGCCGGAATTCCAGCGTTGCCGTGGCACTGAGTATTTCTTTGGCTTTAGCGGTATCCTGCACACCGGGCAGTTGCACCACGATCCGGTCAGCACCCTGACGCTGCACTACCGGTTCAGCCACGCCAATCTCGTTAACCCGGTTGCGCATAATGGTGATATTTTGCTCGATAGCGTAATTACGGATCTCACGCTGCCGCTCTTCACTGAGTGTTACCCGTAAGCTTAAATTATCGGCATCTTCAGTAATGACTAACTGGGCATCCTGTTTGCTTAACAGCGCCTGAGCCTTGTTAAGATCAGCCGGCTGGCGAAAACTGAGTTTAATCTGGCCCTGTTCCAAATCAGCTCTGACACTCAGATAACGAATATCTGCCTGACGCAGGTCACTTCGAAAGCCACTGACCATATCATTCAGGTGTTTATCCAGCGCAGCCTGCATGTCTACTGCCAACAGAAAGTGCACCCCACCGCGCAAATCCAGACCAAGCTTCATTGGGGTAGCGCCGATAGCGGTTAACCAGGCCGGGGTTGCCGGCACCAGACTCAGCGCACTGGTATAATTACCGCCTAACAGCATTTTGGCCTGATCAAGTGCTTGCAGCTGCTGCTCGGTATTGCTAAAGCGTGCGATAATTTTACCATCCTGTAACTGCACTGCTTTTGCAGCATTACCAGCACTGATAAAAGTTTGCTCAAGCTCAAGCCGGGTTTGCTCGGTAACTGTGCCACCGCGGCTGGCACTGATGTTAAGGGCAGGATCTTCAGGATATAAATTGGGTAACGCATAGATTAAAGCTAACAGCAGCATGCCGATCACAACGACATAGCGCCAGGCAGGGTTTTTATTTAACATTATTTTAATCCTTCACATACTCAGCCGCCACAGCTTGGCTGTAGCAGACGAAAAAACGGGCAACACGGTGTTGCGGTTTGAGTTTTACAGTGAAAGAAAAACGGGGGGAGCTCGGGCAGGATAGGCTGAATTACAGGCCGTGCTCCAAAGCGCACCGGCAGAAGAAACGGCAACTGACAAAGCTTCTGGTAAGCTGCAAGGCGTTGCGGCTATTACAGCAATATCGGAATTATCACCGCTTGCGTCAGCAGGTTCGTCGTTATCAGCGGGGATTAAATCTTTCTGATGCAGCGTAGAAAAAACCGCCGGATTAAGCCCCTGCAGCTGGCTATCGGCTAAACGCGAAACGCCGCTGCCGTTGACAGCCAAGGTTTGTGGCGACGACAGTAATGCCAGATAAACCAGAATAGCAAAGCGGGTGAGCCAGCGCATAAAACCTCATATCGGGCACAGGTTGTTAAAATTAACCTGTTGGCGATATGATGAGGCCTGGCACTAAAAGAAACAAGCCATCTACTGACAAATATTTTTTAAGACCACAGTTTTAAGACCACAGGCAGTTACGATGAACTTGATGCCCGTGGCCTGACTGCTTATTTATCGGTGCTAACAGGGTTGACCAACGATAACTGATAGACATCATGCCGACGGTCTTTCATCGTATTAACGCTGCCATGGCTATGCAACTCTTTTAATAAATCCAGGTTAACGTCTACAATCAGCAGCATTTCTGAATTGGGCGTGGCTTCTGCTTTTATACCGGTGGTCGGAAACGAGAAATCAGACGGGGTAAACAGTGCCGACTGCGCATACTGGATATCCATATTATTAACCCGTGCCAGGTTACCGACGGCACCGGCAATAGCGACATAACATTCATTTTCTATAGCGCGGGCCATGGCACAGTGCCGCACCCGGGTGTAACCGTTCTGGGTATCAGTTAAAAATGGTACAAACAAAATGTTCATACCCTGCTCTGACAGCAGGCGGGCGTACTCCGGAAACTCGACATCGTAACAAATCATAATACCGATTTTGCCGCAGTCGGTATCAAAAACTTTAACTTTATTGCCGCCATGCATCGCCCAGTTTCGCTTCTCTGCAGGCGTGACATGAACCTTGTCATACTGCTCCCAGCTGCCATCCCTGCGACATAAAAAGCCACTGTTATGAAGTTTTCCGTCATAAAGACACGGCATACTGCCGGTAATAATATTGATGTTATAGGCAATGGCAAATTCAACAAACTTATCGCGGATAATATCGGTGTACTTGGCCAGTTCACGGATGCTCTGGGTCACACTTAAATGGTTGTAATGCTCCATTAATGGCGCAGCGAAAAGCTCGGGGAACAAAATAAAGTCGCTTTTATAATCCGACACGGCATCAACAAAAAATTCCATCTGTTCAAACAGTTGGTTTATATCTTTCATATTACGCATTTGCCACTGCACCAGGCCCAGTCGTACCTCCGCTTTAGGCGCATTAATCAGCTTGACCGATTTGGTGTAATAGATATTGGCCCATTCCAGCAAGGTGGCATATTCCTGTGACTGGGTATCACCGGGAATGTAACCTTTTAACAATTTGCGAACGTGAAAGCCATTAGCCAACTGAAAGCTGAGCACCGGATCATACAGCTCTTTACGTTTTACTTTCTCAATATACTGCTTGGCGCTCATTTTTGAGGAATGCTGTTCGTAGTTGGGCATTCTGCCACCGGCCATAATGGCCCGTAAATTCAGGTTTTCACACAGCTCTTTACGGACATCATAAAGCCGTCTTGCCAGGCGCAAGCCGCGGTAATCAGGATGAATAAACACTTCTATGCCGTATAATACATCGCCATTATGGTCATGGTTGTCAAACGAAAAACCAGACACAATTTGCTCGTAGGTATGATCATCACTAAACTTTCGGTAATCGATAATAATAGAAAACGCACAGCCTACCACTTTGCCATCGACACAGACACAAATCTGCCCCTCCGGGAATTTCGTTAATAACGTATCTACCCGTTCTTTGGTCCAGGTAAGTAGCGGACCGGCTTGATATACCTGCTCAGACGCCGCTCTTAGCTCCGTCATATCCTCATTGGTTAAATGGCGTATTTCGACGTGATTGGCTTCCATATTATTTCCTCTGCTTTAAAACTCTGGCGGATCATTCAGGCTGATAAGCGCTTTGGATACCGGATGACTGAACTTAATGTGGCAAGCATGTAATAGCAAGCGCTCAGATCCGGCAATGCTATCCGGTGTACCATAAAGCGTATCACCCAAAATGGGATGGCCTATTGCCCTGGTATGTAACCGCAATTGATGCGAACGTCCGGTAACTGGTGTCAGCAATAACCGGCTTTGCTGACTGACGGTGTCATAAGCCAGTACCTGAAAATAGCTCTGCGATGGTTTACCACTATCACATATTTTATAGAGTGGCCGATTGGCCGGATCAGCAGCAATTGGCAGATTAATTTCACCCTGGCCTTTAGCTGGCAGCCCGGCGACGACGGCCTGATATTGCTTGCTGATACTGCGGGCCTGAAACTGCTTGCTAAGCTCAGATAAGGCTCTTTTCGTCAGCGGTAATAGCACAATACCCGAGGTATCGTAATCTAACCGGTGTACCACCGAAGCAGCAGGCCACTCCCGCTGCACCCGACTGATTAAACAATCTTTATTTGCAGGATGCCGGCCCGGCACGGTCAATAGTTTGGCGGGCTTACTGACCACCAACAACTGTTCATCCTCATACAGCAAGTTAAACGGCTGCTCAGTTGCCGGAAGCACTGTCAGTTCAGATAGCTCTGCCATGTAGTAACACCCACTTGAAAATTGTAAGAGACATTCGCCGCTTTAAGGCTATTATGCCTGATAAGCGGTTTGTCTGCAGCGCAAAATCCGTTATGCTGCTGGCCGGATTGATTACTGCCCCCAGGATATGGCCAATACTTTTATCTATTCTCCTCCAACTGAGCCCTGGCTTGATATTTTGTATCAGGACAAAGACATTGTTGTTGTAAATAAACCCAGCGGTCTGTTAACGAATCCCGGACGGGCACCTGAGCTTGCTGATAGTCTGTTCAGCCGGATAAAAGCACAGTTTACATTAGCACAACTGGTGCACCGTCTTGATTTAAGCACCTCTGGGGTCGTCGTTTTTGCGCTGCGCCGTAAAGCAGAACGCGAACTGAAACATCAGTTTGCAGAACGTCTGGTAAAAAAGCGTTATCTGGCAGTGGTAGCCGGCCATTTAACCACCGAACAAGGCCATATCGACTTGCCCCTGACAGTGGATGGCGGCAATGAGCCTCGCCAGAAAGTCTGTGAGCAGACAGGTAAAGCCGCACTGACCCATTACCGGGTATTAAAGCAATTGCAGCATGCATCACTGCTGGAGCTGCTGCCGGTGACCGGCCGTTCGCATCAGTTGCGGGTGCATATGCTGGCGCTGGGTCATCCGATCCTTGGCGATGCATTTTATGCCCCTGCACCGGTCTTAACGGCTGCACCACGCTTACTGCTACATGCCGCGAGCCTGCAAATACAACATCCCTACTCTGGCAAAACTCTTGAATTTTCGGCTGGTACCGATTTTATTTCAGCCAGCGGTTTACTTAACTGGCCCGCTGAACAGTTTAATTGCTAACTGTACTGGAAAATCAGTCGTCGCTGACTATAGTGATTTTACCTGTCTGGTAAAATAATGTTGTATGGCAGCAAATTAGAACAAAAATAGGAGTAGCGGATGAGTGTACTAAAGGAGTTTAAAAGTTTTGCCATGCGCGGCAACGTGGTTGATATGGCAGTGGGGATAATTATTGGCGCCGCTTTTGGCAAAATTGTGTCATCTTTTGTTAATGACATTATTATGCCGCCTATTGGCGTCTTGCTTGGCGGGGTAAATTTCCGCGACTTAGCGATGGTCATTCAGCAAGCAGCAGAAAATCAGCCCGAAGTTGTCATTAAATATGGCATGTTTGTTCAAACCATTATTGATTTTATTATTATTGCTTTTGCCGTTTTTGTCGGGGTAAAAGCAATGAATTCGATGAAAGCAAAAGAAGAAGCCAAGCCACCGGCAGTAGCTGAAGTACCGGAAGATACCAAGTTACTGGCAGAAATACGGGATCTGTTGAAAAAGTCTTAGCCGTGTTTTTGACCAGGTTAGTGGCATAAAAAAACGTCTCTTAAAGAGACGTTTTTGCTAAACGATGCAGTTGAAAAGGAGGTCGGAAACCCGTTACAACTCCTGCTCAAATAACTTATAAATACGCCGGTATTCGTCCAGCCAGCTGCTCGGCTGACGGAAACTATGCGGCTCCACCGGATATATGGCCGTTTCAAAGTCTTGCTTTTCCTGCTCAATTAAGCGCTGGACCAACCGCACCACATCCTGGAAGAATACATTATCATCCACCATAGGGGCATTAATCAGCAACGGCTTGGTTAACCCCTGAGTAAAGTAGATGGGCGAGCTGCGCTGATAGGCAATCGGATCAATATCCGGAGTGTTCAGGATATTAGAGGTATAAGGATGGTTATAATAGGCCCAGTCACTGACCGGACGCAGCGCTGCGCCGGCCTGAAACAGCTCAGGCTGCTTAAACAGCGCCATAAAGGTCATGAACCCGCCGTAAGAGCCGCCGTAAGTGCCGATCCGTTCGCGATCAACATTGGCATTGGTAACCAGCCAGTTTACCCCATCTGCCAGGTCTTCAATTTCCGGGGTACCCATCTGACGATAGATAGCGGTGCGCCAGTCGCGGCCATAGCCTTTTGATGCCCGGTAATCCATATCCATCACCACATAACCCTGTTGCGCTAACAAATTATGAAACAGGAATTCCCGGAAATAACCAGACCAGCCCAGATCGCTGTTTTGCAGATAGCCCGCGCCATGATTAAAGATAACTGCGCGGCGTGGCTCACCCTGCTGGTAATCCGCCGGATAATACACCTTGCTGAAAATCGGCTGTGCAGCATGGCTGGACGGCACCGCCACGATTTGCGGTGCCACTAACGGCAACTGTTTAAACTCAGCCGATACGGTGTCAGTGAGTCTGATTACCTGCGCGTCCGGCTTAGCCGACATAAGATATAAGTCTTCCGGCATCAGGCTGGTGGAATGGGTCAGCAGCAATTTCTGCTCATCCGGGGCCAGCGTAAAGTCGGTCATACCGCCCAGATTGGTTAATTGCTCAGTAACGGCAGTGGCCGGATTTAACCGGTAAACCTCATAGATCCCCGGGTGAGACACATTTGCTTTAAAATACAGATAACCATCATCGGTTGTTAATATTGGATTGCTGACTTCAAAAGTACCACTGGTGAGTTTCTGCGCTTTGCGGGCGGATAACACCTTAGTATATAAATGCGAATAGCCACTTTCTTCAGACAGAAAATACAATGTCTCACTGTTATTAAACCAGCCGAAATCATTAAAAGCGTAATTGATCCAGGCTTTATCGTGCAACCGGTGCTGCGGCACCAGCGCTTTCTTGTCAAAATCAACGGTGGCAATCCAGCGATCTTTGTTATCGAACGCTTTCAGCATCACTGCAACCTGCTCGCCGTTATTGTGCCAGCGGATCGCACTCTGGCTCCAGTACCAGTCGGTCATCAGGCCAATATCACGGATAACTTTACTGCTTTTGTACTTCTCGCCTTTTGCTTTGGCATTTTCCGCTTTTACCTCGGCCAGCACATCTTCGTTGTAGCCCGGCAGACTGGTATAACTTAACGGATACTGGGTGCCATCGGTTAATGAAACCAGAATAAGCCGCTGAGGTTCTGGCTTAAAATCATTGACCCGCCACCTTACCGGCTGCGCCGCAATATCACCACTGTCGGTGATATAGTTAGGCATAATATCTTTGTCATTACGCGGTTTCGCTTTACGTACTGCTACCAGCAGATAATCTGCGTTAGGTGATACGCTGGCATCAACAATTTGCTGATCCTTACCAAAATAAACAGCAGCGGGAGCCATAGCCGGGTTGGCATTGCGAAGTGCAACGTCAGCCTGATGCTGTTCCACTTTATGGCGCTGAACTTTGGCAACATAGTCAATCAGTTTATGTTGCTCCTGTGCCAGATAACCTTTTGGTACGGTTGGCGCTTTTGGCTGCTCTGCAGTTTTCAGACTGATTAATTCGCTGTTCAGGCCAGTATCTAAATCAGCAGTGAAAAAGGTCCAGCCCTGCCGGTAAAGCAGCCGGTTATCCCGCATAAATTGTGGATCGGTATAGCCGGTGTTGCTGCGGGTAATTTGCATTATCTGACCATCAGCTTTGCGAACAAAGATATTGCCTTCAAATACCCAGGCCTGGCGCTGCTTATCGGCACTGTAGACAACATTGGCACTTCCTATCTGATGCAGCTGCGACAGCGGCACAAGCATGCCATTGTCAGCCGCATCCAGTGGCCGCTGATACCAGTCTTTCAATTCACTGCCAGCACGTTTTTGCTGATAAAACACCTGGTTGCTGTCAGCTCCCCAGAAAGGGTTTTGTGGCGACCGCCCCAGCCAGTCGGGGTCGGCCATGATCTGTTCAAGTGTCAGCTTTATTGACGGATCAGCCTGGTAAACGGTATTGGCTGAAACCGGCGTGCTATGCCAGGTTTGAGGTTCTTGTTTGGCCAAGGCAGCATGACTGCTGATCAGCAAGCCCGCTGACATGGCAGCAAGCAAGGTTTGATAAAATAGTTTCATAGTTTTAGTCTTGTACTGAATTAACGACGCCCTGTTATACAAAGCCTTGAAGCGGAACGCAACTTAATGCGGCTGATCAGTCCAGATCTGAGTTGGAATAAATCATGGCTGACCAATAACCCTGTCCAAAAGATTTACAACTGCGCGATTCGCTCATAAAACAGTTTTGAGAAGCATTGGTAGTAAAGCGCTGCAGCTAACTAATAATGTTAATAAAACTTAGATGGCGAGCTAATTAACTGCTGTTCTGGCATCTTATATGCTTCCAAAGTCACTGTAGTAGTAAGGTACGGCAAATATCTTGTCCAATTTATTCAGTTAAATCGCTCAATAAGGATTTAAAGGAGCTTACTATGAAGCTTAAACATAAAGTCTTATCGCTGCTATCAGCAATGCTGTTACTGATAGCGGGTTCAGTTCAGGCAACACTTGTCCCGTTTCAAACCTTTGTTGGCAATTATGGGGTATCAACAGATGGCTGGGGATCGCTATCGCAAAGCGGCACTATTAGTGCGCTTGTCCCCGCTGGTGCAACCGTTACCGCAGCTTATTTGTACAGTTCAACTTTCAATAATGGTTCTCTGACTGGTGTCGGTGGCACGTTGGCGGGGCAAACCATAAATTATGATACTGATCTTGGCACCATCCCTGCTCCAGCTTGCTGTGAGTTAACGGCTACCAGAGCCGATGTCACTGACATTATCAAGCCGCTGGTGGACGGCGGCCCGGGTGGGGTTTATAACTTTGACATTACTGAAACATCGAGGTTCCAGGACGGGTCAGCATTGGTAATAGTATATAATGACCCTTCTCTGGGAGTATCCACGGTTGGGATCCTTGATGGTTTTGCGCTGGTAAATGGTGATACCACATCCCTGAACTTTGCTGACCCGCTGGATCCCTCAGCCCCCGGCTTCTTTGCTCATATGATGCTGGGTATCGGCTTTAGTTGCTGTAACCAGACCAATACCGTCGAGGTAAACGGTACTTTGATTACTCGAAACGCCGGTAATAATGATGACAGTGCTGATCCCAGTTTAGGTGATGGTAATCTAATTACCATGGGTAGCTTTGATGATCCCTTCTCACCCTTTATGCCGGATTATAGTTCCGACACTGAACGGTATTCACTAGTTGATTATATAAGCAATGGCGATACCAGTATTAGTGTCAGAACCAGCAATGCGACTAACAATGATAATATTTTTCTGGCGGTGTTTCATGTGTCAGGTGAGGCGGGTATTGACGCGCCACCACCAAGTGTACCGGTACCAGAGCCAGGTAGTTTAGCCCTTTTTGCGCTGGCTTTGCTGGGCTTACGGCGGCACTTAAAGCACTAACAGGTATTGATCGTTAAACGATGTTTGCCTTTAACTGGTGATAAAGCATGAAATCCGCAGCCTTAATTGCGGATTTCTTGTTTATAAAAAGGTTAAGCCGCGACTTTATCACTAACTTTCCCAAGCTGCTGATGGGCTGCCGCCAATGCTTGTTGCGCAGCCTCCTCTCCCATATTTAAGCCTTCTGCATAAATAAAGTGAAGTTGGGTCAGGCCAATAAAATTAAAAAAACTGG
>NZ_JAWVZF010000090.1:0-10526 GCF_033722355.1 Arsukibacterium sp.
AGTAGCTTGCGGGTATTTTTACAGTCACTGTTGGTACAGCCAAAATACTTACCAAACCGTCCAGATTTTAACTGCATGTCGCTGCCACATTTGTCGCATTCGATCACCGGTCCTTCATAGCCCTTTATTTTAAAATTGCCTTGTTCCAGCTCATAGCCATCACATTCCGGATTATTACCACAGACATGGAGTTTTCTGTGCTCATCAATCAGGTAACTGTCCATTGCTGTACCACATTTCGCGCAGCGCTTTTTCTGCCGTAATGCTTCGGTCTCAAGCTCATCTTCATCAGTAACTTTAACTGCCTCATCACCCGGCAGCAGGTTAATAGTGGTGGTACAACGTTCTTTGGGAGGCAGGTTGTAGCCCGAACACCCCAGAAATACGCCGGTAGAAGCGGTACGAATGCCCATTTTCCTGCCACAGCTGGGGCAGTCGATATCCGTCAGGACAAATTGATTGGCACGCATTCCGCCCTGCTCCGGGTCTTGCTCCGCTGTCTTTAATTTGTCAGAAAAACCAGTATAAAAATTATCCAGCTCTTTGCGCCATTGTTTCTGTCCCTTCGCAATATCATCCAGCGTCAGTTCCATATTGGCAGTAAAATCGTAATTCATTAAATCATCGAAATTCTCTACCAGCCGATCGGTTACAATTTCGCCCATTTTCTCCGCATAAAAGCGTTTATTCTCAACCCGGACATAACCGCGCTCCTGAATGGTTGAGATAATGGCAGCATAAGTAGACGGTCGGCCAATACCACGTTTTTCCAGCTCTTTAACCAGACTGGCCTCACTGTAGCGCGCCGCAGGTTTGGTAAAATGCTGAGCACTGTGTAATTGCTGTAACTGTAACTGCTGACCTTTTTTAACATCGGGCAGTTCATTATCCTCATCACCCTTGCGTTTAACAACAGGTTGTACGCGGGTCCAGCCATCAAACCTCAGCACACGGCCTTTCGCCTTTAATTCAAAATCTGCCGCTGCTACCGTAATATTCGTCACATCGTACTGCGCCGGCGGCATCTGACAAGCGACAAACTGCCGCCAGATCAGCTCATAAAGCTTACGGGCATCGGCTTCCATATCCGTCAGCTCACTGGCCAGCACCTGCACATCTGAAGGTCGCACTGCTTCGTGTGCTTCCTGGGCATTTGCCTTACTACCATAGCTGATTGGCTCGTCGGGCAGATATTTTTTACCAAATTTGCTGCTGATATAATCACGACACGCTGTTACAGCTTCGGTGCTGAGGTTGGTCGAGTCGGTACGCATATAAGTAATATGTCCGGCTTCATATAACCGCTGTGCCAGCATCATGGTTTTTTTAACGCCATAGCCCAAACGGGTACTGGCTGCCTGCTGCAGGGTTGAGGTAATAAAAGGCGCCTGAGGTTTACTGCTGCTGGGCTTATCTTCGCGGTCGGTCACTTCAAAGCGGGCATGCTGTAAGCGTTGTACTGCCTCGTCTGCCTGCTTTTTATTAACCGGTTTAAAGGCTTTTCCCTGCTCCCGCACGACATCCAATACTAACGGCTGTCTGGTATTTGTCTGCGTATCAGCGGTCAGTGTCCAGTATTCTTCAGGTACAAAGGCTTTTATTTCTCTTTCCCGCTCCACCACTAAGCGCACTGCGACAGACTGCACCCGCCCCGCAGAGAGTCCGCGGGCTACTTTTTTCCATAACAGCGGCGATACCATAAAGCCCACCACCCGGTCTAAAAACCGGCGGGCCTGTTGTGCATTCACCTGATCGAGATTAACCTGGCCGGGTTCAACAAAGGCATTGGTAATGGCCGATTTGGTAATTTCATTAAAGACAACACGCTTAAATTTGTCAGGCTCGCCGCCAATAATTTCCTGTAAATGCCAGGCTATAGCTTCCCCTTCGCGGTCTAAATCCGTTGCCAGATAAACGGTGTCGGCTTTTTCAGCCAGGGTTTTAAGTTCCTTCACCACTTTTTCTTTGCCGGGCAAAATTTCGTAACGCGCTTTCCAGCCATGCGCCGGGTCGATACCCATTCGATCGACCAGAGCCTTATAATCTTTCTCTTCTTTACTCAGGGTTTTATCGATCGAACGGGTTTTATCTTTACTGCTGCTGGTTGGCAGATCACGAATGTGACCAACGCTCGATTTAACGACGTATTCGTTTCCTAAATATTTATTGATTGTTTTCGCTTTTGCCGGTGATTCGACTATTACCAGTGATTTCGCCATCTTAAAACCTGAATTCCCTAACTGAAGCCGCCTTCTGGCCGCCCTTTTTTAACATATATCCGCAAACCGCAGTTGTGACAAGTGAATAAACTCATTATTATGCAATCCGGGTCATTTTACAGACCCAGCGGCTATTTGATAGCCAACTCCTCAATGAAGCAAAAAACATAAGCGGCCCCAATAATAAAAAAAACAGTGCCCCTTCCAACAGAAGGATATAAAGCAAAAATGAAGTACTTTGAAGCAAATTTCGACGGTCTGGTAGGACCAACTCATAACTATGCCGGTTTGTCTGTCGGCAATGTTGCCTCTTTATCTAACGCTAACAACACTTCCAGCCCAAAACAAGCCGCTAAACAGGGTTTGCAGAAAATGAAAGCGCTGCATGACTTAGGTTTAGTTCAGGGTGTGCTGGCACCACAGGAAAGACCGGATGTTTACACCTTACGCCGGCTGGGTTTTACCGGTTCCGACAGTGATATTATTACCAGTGCTGCAAAACAGGCCCCGGCAGTATTTCGCGCTGTCTGCTCAGCATCCAGCATGTGGACTGCCAATGCTGCTACCATTTCGCCCAGTGCTGACACCGCTGATAACAAAGTCCATTTCACCCCGGCAAACCTGACTAATAAATTCCACCGTTCACTGGAGCCCCAGACGACCGGCAGAATATTACAGGCCATGTTTGCTGATCCAAAGCATTTTGCTCATCACCAGCATCTACCCGATAATGATCACTTTGGTGATGAGGGCGCGGCAAATCATACCAGATTATGCAGCGACTACGGCAAAAAAGGTGTCGAGCTGTTTGTATTTGGTCGTTATGCGTTCGATCAAAGCAAAGCTGCTCCTAAGCGTTTCCCAGCCAGACACACCCTGGAAGCCTGTGAAGCGGTAGCGCGTTTACATGGTCTGAGTAATGATCATGTGGTTTATATGCAGCAAAACCCCGATGTGATTGATCAGGGTGTGTTTCATAATGATGTTATCGCAGTCGGTAACCAGAATGTGTTGTTTTATCATCAGCAGGCTTTTGTTGATAGTCAGCAAAAACTCGCAGAATTAAAACGCAAATTTGGTAATGACAGTGAGCTGTTCCTGATTGAAGTCAGTGATAAGGAAGTATCGGTACAGGAAGCGATTAACACTTACTTATTTAATACGCAGGTTATTACCCTGGCCAATGGTGAGATGGCTATCATCGCCCCGACCGAGTGTCAGGACAGCCCAACGGTAAGCCGCTATCTGGCTGATTTAACCACGCGAGGTACGCCTATTAAAAAAGTGCATTATTACGATGTTAAACAAAGCATGCGTAATGGTGGCGGCCCGGCATGTTTACGGTTACGGGTGGCATTAAGCGAACAGGAGCGTCAGGCGGTTAATCAACATGTATTGCTAAATGAAACCTTGTTTACCACATTAAATCAGTGGGTTGATAAACATTACCGTGACCAGATTTCTGAGGCTGATTTGGCCGACCCACAGTTACTGGCAGAATCCCGCTCAGCCCTCGATGAACTGACTCAGATTTTAAACCTGGGATCAGTTTATCCGTTTCAGCGATAAGTATAATAAAAAGATAAGTCTCAGATAAAAAAAGGGAGCTTAACCGCTCCCTTTTTTATTTGGATTGCCAGTTAACCGGCTACTGCACAACTTTGAATAACACCAAACGGGTTGCTCGCTGGCTGGCTGGTTTCTGTCGTTAAATCCTCTGCAGCTGTTGGCAAGCTGTAGTGTCTGTAACTGACGTTTTCTGTACCTGATGCAAAACCCGATACTTGTAAGCGCACATCTAACCAACTGCCTACATCTTGTGGATAGGTGATATTAAAGGTCGCAATACCACTGGCATCTGACGTAACAGACCCTGGCGCTACTACAAAATTACCCGGCGTAAGCAAGCCATCACCGTTGATATCTTCACCACCATCCAGGATACCGTTAAAGTTAGCATCTTCTGATACGCAGCTAATCGGTGTACTGATCCCCGGGGTGGAGCCTGACGTCGTCCAGTTTTTAAACGCTGCCGGTGCTTCCGGTGATTTAACCCAGTAGCCTTTTCTGTAGTTAACCGAAAGTACTGCCAAATTTAACTGCTGCCCGGCGACTGCATTACCAGAGCTGTCAGTCACGATTACGGAAAATTCTTTAGCGTAGGTGCTGGCTGAAGGTTTGGTAATCACATTGCCGGTACCAAAGCGGAAAAACAGGGTTCGCTGCCCCACCGCAATATCGGTTTCATCAAATATGGTATCGTCAGACTGCAAACTCGCTTTTATCACAAGGTTCTGGCCATTTACCCCACCACCTGTGGTGGTATCGGCAGTAAATACAGTCGATGCCACACCCTGCGAATTCGTCACGGCAGTACCAGTACTGATCGTACCACCGGCAGAGCTGTTCAGTGAAAATACAATAGTCTGATTTTTTACCGGATTATTATTACTATCACGCAAAATTGCCCGGACAGCACTCGACTCGCCAACACCGATTTGAGCGGGAAATGCCTGAGCTTCAACCTGAGTCGGATTCACTGCAACAAACTCAATCACTTTTTGCGCGCTGACTGCGGTATCACCATCGCCGCCCCGTGCACTAATAGTGGCTAACCCGGCAAAAGGAGAACGAATAAAAGCACTGGCTTTACCTTCAGCGTCTGTTAAATCAGCTGATGTCACGCTGTTTGCCAGGTTCGCCGCAGTGTTAGCAATATTGCCGCGGGTCGTATTAAAAGTCACATTCGACGGCGCCGGGGGCGCATTGTTAACCTGCCATTCCACCACAACTTCCTGGGCTGAATTAAGAGGTACTTCCTGAACAGGATCGCCACTTAGCGGATCTCCAGAACCATCAACCATAGCAAGGAATGTAAATTGATCTGCACTGATATTAATGGTGTCACTGTTAGTCACGCCCAATGCGGTTACCGTTAAGGTATCCGTTCCGCTGGTGGTGGCGGTATAGCTTATACTGGCTTTTCCGGCAGTACCTGAGGTGACAGGGCTGGTATCACTCAGCGTATTGCCTAAAGAAGACACAACCTCAAGCACGGTTCCCTGAATGCCAATGCCATTAGAGTCAGTGACAAAAAAATCAATCGTAGAGGTATCACCAAGTACCACAGATTTCGGGCCTGCAATATTAATAGTGGTACCCACAACAGCTACCGTTAATTGGGTGGTTTGCTGCTGAACCCTTGCGGTGACTAACACGTCACGGTTTGTTTTATTTGTCTGAGACGTTAAGGTTGCTTTAGCGACACCATTGGCCCCGGTTACACTGTCAATTTGTACCAGCTCACCAGAGTCAGAGGAAAAGGTGACCGGGATGTCGGCCAGAACCACATTATTGGCATCGCGCACCAGCGCTGACAGCTCAACTTTACTTGACGCTCCAGTGCCTAATTGCAGTGTATCGGCGATAAGTGAAACGGAGCCGACGGTCACATCAACTTCATCACCACCATCTCCGGCAGAATTAAATACTGCGCTGGCAGACGTTTCCCCGAAGTTTGCCGTTACCTCACCGGAGCCTGAGCGGTTACCGACATTTAAAGCGATGGTTGCCACACCATCTGCATTGGTCGATGCAGAGCCGGCATCATTGCCAAGAGTGGCTAGTCCTTCGCCTGACACCGCAAAAGTAATCAGACGGTTAGCAACATTACCGTTGTTTGTGGCGGTTAATGTCGCAGTCACTGTTAATGGGGTATCCTGCGATAAATTATTTGACTGGGCACCTGCCTGATTGGTCAGGGCCACGTTAAGCGAAAACACCGGAGTGTTACCACCTGAACCACCGCCGCCGGTGCCACCATCGCCGCCACTGTCCAAGGTACCGCCGCCACCACAGGCGGCCAGCGATGTAATCATTAATGCAACCAGAAGTTGCCGGATGTTTCGCATGAAAACTCTCCCTAGCTGTTTTTATATATAGTTTTTGTTAATTGCATCTTAAACCATTAATTATCACTACGTCACAGCAAATTTCAAAAAAAATTTTGCTTCCCCTGCCCAATGGCGCCGCAAACTGGTAGTCTAAGCTAAATTCCGCACTGATATATCACTAAAACAATGAGCAATAATCAAAAAATGGGTTTAACCGCCCGTATTGTTATCGGCATGGTAGCCGGCATCTTGGTAGGTTTCTTTTTTAAAGCGATTTTGGCTGGTCAGGAAGAGCGGGTTCTGTCACTGTTCGGCCTTGAGCTGCCACTTAAAGCCTTTTTTGTCGATGGTATTTTTCATGTGGGCGGCGAAATATTTATCGCCAGCCTTAAAATGCTGGTCGTGCCTCTGGTCTTCGTATCATTGGTTTGCGGTACCTGTTCGCTGTCTGACACCTCGACCCTGGGGCGACTTGGTGGCAAAACCATTGCTCTTTATCTTATTACCACGGCGATCGCCATCAGTCTGGCCATGACCGCAGCTTTACTCGTTGCGCCGGGTGAAGGTGTTGAACGTCAGTCTGATGCCAGCTTCGATTTGTCTGAAGCGCCATCATTGAGCCAGGTGTTCATCGATATCTTCCCGAGCAATCCAATTGAATCAATGGCCCAGGGCAATATGCTGCAAATCATCGTGTTTGCAGTGTTATTTGGCTTAGCGATGGCATTAAGTGGTAAACCTGGTGAGCGTCTTGCTGCAATGTTTAACGACCTTAGCGACGTTATCATGAAGCTAGTGACAATATTGATGAATCTGGCGCCATACGGCGTATTCTTTTTAATGGCTAAATTATTTACCACACTGGGCTTTGAAACCATCATCAGCCTAGCAAAATACTTTGGTGTAGTACTGGCTGTTCTTATTTTCCACGGACTGGTCAGCTACAGCATTATTTTGAAAATGCTCACCGGATTAAATCCTTTAATATTTATGCGAAAAATGCGCGATGCAGTCTTGTTTGCTTTCAGTACATCAAGCAGCAATGCGACAGTACCTGTTACGATGGAAACCGTAACCAAAAAACTGGGCGTTAAAAACAGCATTGCCTCTTTTACCGTGCCATTAGGTGCGACTATTAACATGGATGGCACCGCTATTATGCAAGGCGTAGCCACCATATTTATTGCTCAGGTGTACCTGGTCGATCTGACAGTTGCAGATTATCTGATGGTGATATTGACCGCAACATTAGCATCAATCGGCACCGCTGGCGTGCCTGGAGTTGGTTTAATTATGCTGGCAATGGTGTTACAACAAGTGGGTCTGCCGGTTGAGGGTATTGCTTTAATAATCGGGGTAGATCGCTTACTCGATATGACGCGCACGGCGGTAAATGTAACCGGCGATGCCATGGTGTCCTGTATAGTTGGCAAAAGTGAAAAGCAGTTTGACCAAGCGGTATTTAACGACACCAATGCAGGTGTAAAAGAGGAAACCGTCGATTTTCATAACCTGCGCTAAGACTCTGACCTGATGTCAGCAGCAGGCCGAAGCTGGCTGCTGCTGACAGCAGTTTTTTTATCGCTGCCAGTTATGTTGCACCAGTTTCTGCCACCACAATGACAACACATTAGCCGAGGCCATGCCAACTTTATCGGCCAGGCCTTTTTTCAATTGGTAGCTGACCTTAAATACCCGGTGACTTGTCATTTTAGTCATCAGAAAATCATCACTGGTCTGTATCTCGTCAACCAGCTGCAACTCAAGTGCCTGGTAGCCTAACCAGTGCTCTCCGGTGGCAACTCTGCTGACATCAAGCTGTGGCCGGTGCTGCTGCACAAATGACTTAAACAAGATATGGGTTTCTTCCAGCTCCTGCTGGAACTTCTGTCTGCCCTTATCAGTATTTTCACCAAACAGTGTTACCGTGCGTTTGAACTCTCCAGCGGTAAATTGCTCAAAATCAATATGATTTTTCTGCAATAATTTATGAAAATTGGGTAATTGAGCAATCACGCCTATCGAGCCAAGTATTGCAAAAGGCGCGGCGATAATTTTATTACCAATGCACGCCATCATATACCCGCCGCTCGCTGCCACCTTGTCTACTGCGATCGTCAGTGGTATCCCCTGCTGGCGAAGCCGGTCTAACTGAGATGCCGCCAATCCATAACCGTGCACCATGCCCCCACCACTTTCCAGGCGCAACAGTACCTCGTCTTCCGGTTTAGCCACCGCCAGAATGGCTGAGACTTCTTCGCGCAGTGAATCAGTTTCCCGCGCGTCCAGTGAACCATTAAACTCAAGCAGAAATAAACAAGGGTGCTGATCAGTTTGCACCTTTGCAGCCTTATGCCAGGTTTTCTGCCATTGTTTGAAAGCTTTTTTATCAAGCAACCGCTGTTGTAAATCTTCAGTTTGCTGCCGGTAATGTTTACTGAGATCAGTAAACTCTAACTGGCCTTTTTTTGCTTTCGGTTTATGGCTGGCATTAACGATAATGCCAATCACCAGGGCAATTGCAAAAACAATCGTCGCTGCCTTCGCCAAAAACATGCCATATTCCATTAAGAATGCCAAAGTAATGCTCCTATCCCGCTTTTTGTTGTTATATTACCCTGCTGGGCTCAAAGAAAAAGCCCGGCTCCTGAAGCGGCCGGGCTTTAGATTAAACAGCCATTAATGTTAATTGCCGCTTGCTAATACCGCAGGATTTGAAACCAGCAAGGCCTGGCCTCTGTTCAGGAAAAAGGTGACGCTTTGGGTTTGCATTTCCTGAGTTGCTGCCAGACTGGCTGCCGGACTCAAAATTGAGCCATGGTCACCGGCCGTGAACCTTGCAATGGCATTACTACCATTTAAAGCAATACCACCCGAACTGGCAGGTATCGCGCCAGCCTCAAGCAAACGGGCGAGCGGTTCAGTGCCTGCCAGTGGCATTTTACCTGCCGCCAGTGCTTGGAGCGGATTAAAGTAACCGTTTGGAATAACCTGGTCTGGTAAATTACCGTTGTTATTACCCACTACCTCAATCATGTAAACCGGTGTTTCACTGTTCACCAGTCGCTCAGCATAGTTATTTGGATCACCAGCATCGGTTACTGTCTGGGCAGCAAAAGCGAACTGACTCAAGGTTGCTGAAACACGAGCCTGCTGTGCTGCATTAGCTGGCTCTGTTAACGTCATCAGGTAAGCATTTACTACCGGTGCAGCACACGCCGGATAAGTTGCAGCAGTTGCAGCTGTTGGAGCACCACAATTCGTATTCGTCACGACATAGTTTACAAAATGTTCAGTTAAGGCACCGCCGGCATTTAACATTACGCTGGCTTTAATCAACGGGCCAAACGCTGCCGAATCAAGCAGGAAGTTCGCCACTGCCCCACCAGGCATTGCCAGCGCTGCTGTTTCAACCCGGTACAGTGCGTCCAGTTGTGGGTTACCCGTGCTGGTATTAGCCAGCGCCACCATTGAAGTACCGGTTATGCCACCTAAAGAATGGCCTAAAAATTGTACTCTGCTGGTATCCAGCGTAACGCCCTGAGCAAAGTTTAAAGCCAGTCGCAACGCCAGCATATCAGCGATACTTTGCCGC
Organism: Arsukibacterium sp.; assembly: GCF_033722355.1. GTDB lineage: Bacteria > Pseudomonadota > Gammaproteobacteria > Enterobacterales > Alteromonadaceae > Alishewanella. Next base: position 9,708 of record NZ_JAWVZF010000090.1, read on the forward strand.
AAGTTATCCCGGGTAACCAGCAGGTTACTCAGGTTCATATACACCGTTGCGTTACCACTACTGGCGTTTAACTGACCAAAACCGCGGTCACCATGTAACGGATGATCAATAGCGACGGTAGCAAAGCCCTGAGAGGAGAGAGTACCGGTAATTGCCAACATGTCAGAGCGACGTGACGTAATACCGTGTTGCAAAATAACAACGGGCCAGCCTGCCGCTGGCATCGGAATCACATTGCTATCAGGCACAGTCATCTGCACATTCACCGTCTGATAACTATTAATTTTCGGAATAGTATTAAACTTCGTCAGATGCCGAGCCGCGTCAACACCTAAATCACGCAAGGCGCCACCACTGAGGGCCTGACAAACCGCATCGTTTTCAGATACCGGGGTCTCTGGCTTCATTGAAGGTGGCAGAGCCGCGATTATGGCACCACTGTCACAACGCGCCATCCAGCGGGTGTTAAGCGGAGCCGTTGGATTAGCCTCAGTTGGCATACCCAGATAATAAGGTAAATTAATTGTTCCGGTATAATAGCGGGCGAGTGCAAAAGCCGGATTGCCAGCAAAATTCGCACTGAGTTGTGACACCGTCAGACCAGTGTTATTAACAACCAGCGCCGATGGACGATAACCCGCTGTCGGAGAGGCCATTAATTGCTTCAGGGTTGACAGTACGGCACCAACAGACTGAGTGGTAATGGCAGCGGTATAAATAATATTGTCTTTATCAAGGCCTTCATCTCTTACCATGACATTTTCAAAGCTGTTAATCACGCCTTGCAATGCCCGCTGTGAAGCAGTGGCAAGAGGTAAG
>NZ_JAWVZF010000091.1:0-10458 GCF_033722355.1 Arsukibacterium sp.
AGGTTTATTACCGCACCAGAGCAGTATCGACGAGGACAATGTCGAAGAAGAACGGCGGCTGGCCTATGTCGGGGTGACCCGGGCTCAGCGCGAGCTGGTATTTACCTACGCCAGAGAACGCCGCCAGTATGGCGAGGTGATCAGGCCGGAACCCAGTCGCTTTTTATATGAATTACCGCAGGACGATTTAGAGTGGCAACAGACCGCACCGGTGAAAACCGAGCAGCAACGCCAGCAAACCGGGCAGGCCCATCTGGAGCGGCTACGGCAGATGCTGAAAAAAAACTGATCGTTGTTATTCTGCACCCAGAGCACGCAACATTTGATCGCGCATGTTGTCCTGAAAGATCACATAGCGGCCACGGCCCAGCGCCTTGGCGTGATACATAGCGGCATCAGCATCACGCAGCAACTGCTCGCCGTTACTGTAATCCGGTTGCATTAAGGCAATACCGATACTGACGCCGGAATTTACCTGCTGCCCTTCCAGATAATAAGGCTCACGTACTTTTTCTATAATCCGCTGCGCCACATCTTCTGCGTCATGTTCGCCCTGCAGGTTCTGCAGCAGTACAACAAACTCATCACCGCCGAGGCGGGCTGCTAAATCGTGATCACGGACGGCACTTAAGATCCGTTTACTGGTTTCAATTAAAAATGCATCACCAATATGATGACCGAGCGTGTCGTTAATCAGTTTAAACCGGTCTAAATCCAGAAACAGCAAGGCCATGCCGACTTCAGGCTGACGCTTATAAATGGCAAACTGACGCTTTAACTGCTCCAGAAACATCTGGCGGTTGGCCAGACCGGTTAATAAATCATGATTCGCTTCGTAAAATAGTTTTTGCTCCGCTTTTTTCCGCTCCTCTACCTGGAGACGCAAAAATAAATTTGTCTGCCGCAGCTCGCGGGTACTTTCAAACACTTTACGCTCAAGCTCCTCCTGATGCTGTTTTTGCTTCTCTGCTGCCAGCTTACGCTGAATTGCAACGCCGATATGCTGCGAGACGAAGCGCAGTATACTCAGCTCCTGCTCGGTATATTCATAGGCGTTATCGTATGATTGCACAGCAATCACGCCGATCACCCGCTGATCTATCATCAGGGGCGCGCCCAGCCAGCAGGAAGACAAGCGGGCTCGTTGCAGCGGGTCAGCCATGCCACGGCGGATCTCGCCCTCTGCTGCCAGTTGCTCCGCCGCATCGCTATTAATTAACCGTGCTTCAGCACAGCGAATGACATATTCGGTAAAGCCACGGCTGATGGGCCGTTCCCGCGCCGGTGGCGAATACTGATCCAGATAAAAAGGAAAGGTCAGTTTGCTCTGGTCAGCATTAAGCAGCGCGATATAACAGTTGTCTGCCGACATTAAACCTGACAGTACCTTGTGCACTGCTTTATAAAAGCTTTGCATATCGCGGCTGCTGGCTGTCAGCTCCGAAATTTCATACAACGCCACCTGCAGCCGTTCGGCATTCGTCCGTTCTTTAATTTCTTTCTGTAATGACTGGTTGATAAGCTGCAGTTGCTGAGTCCGCTCCTGGACGGTGAGCTCCAGTAACTCGCGGCTTTTTACCCGGTCCAGCGCAGTAACAGTGTGACCACCGATACTGATAAACATTGCCAGCTCTTCATCACCATAGCGATAGTCATTATCGTAAGTCTGGATGGCCATCACGCCGATTAGCTGAGCGTCCCGCCACAGCGGAATGCCCATCCAGTGGGTGCATTCAGAACCCTGCGCCTGAATATCGCCATTAGCTACCATCGCATCAAATTGCTTTTTGTCACATAGTAATGGCTTGCGGGTTTTGGTTACGTAGCCGGTGAGACCACTTGAAAACGCCGTGGAAGGCACTTGTTTGATCAGCTGCTGATCTTTCTCATCTGAAAAGTACTGCAACTGATATTTGTCACTGCTGGTGTCATATAACACCACATAGAAGTTTTCAGCATGCAGTAACTCTGACACCATCTTGTGAATAGCCGGATAGAATTCCCGCATATCGCTGATCGTACCTGCCAGTTCTGATAGCTTTAACAGTGCGCCCTGGATGGTATACGCCTGCCGGTAACGGCCAATCAGCGTCGTCAGCCGGCGTGCCTTGGCTTTATAGAGTTGGAGTTTTGATCCGTTTAGCTTCAACTTAATTCTGCCCTGCTTCTGCTGGCGTTAGGTTAATAGTTATTATGCACAAAGTTTCGCCACATGGAAGCTCTTAGCTAACAAACACACCAGCAACATTCTTGCTCTGAAAAACAAAAAGCCGTGCAATGCACGGCTTTTTGTTTTATTTGACACGCTGATGTCTTACACGCCATCAATCATAAAACGAATGGCTGCTGCAATTTCATCTTCGCTACAGGTAGCGCAGGTACCCATTGCCGGCATATTGTTAAAACCTTCAACAGAGTGTTTTAATAAGACATCAAAGCCCTGGGCAATCCGAGGTTTCCAGTCAGCACTGCCCGGTTTAGGTGCGTTCAGCGCACCGGTCCCATGGCAGGCAATACAGGCACCGTTATATACCTGCTCACCAGAACGCGGGCCACTGGCCTCTGCAGCCACTTCGGTCTGCTGGCCAGCAATATATATCTGTCCTACCGGCGCTATGCGCTTGGCTAATTCTTCGTTGTTGTCTGTACTGGCAGTCGCGCCAACCGCAAGCAGTAACGAAGCCAGCGCAAAAGTTAGTTTCTTCATTAAAAGTTTCCCATAGCTTAAGGCAGAATGATCTTGCGGCCATTATAGCCTGCAAGCTGACGCAATTAAAAGACTGCAATAACGATCTGAATTGCTGTTTTATTAATCAATGCCAATTGCAGCAGGTACGGTTGCAGATAATCCAGGGATCAGGCCCTGGCAGAGTAGCCTGCTAAGCCCTGCCTGCTCTGCTTTATGCTTTTAGCTTCTTTAGTCACTAACTTTTAATAGCTAAATTTTTTAAAACAAGCGCTATGCAACAGCACAGTTTGTGGTAGTCTTACCGACCTACTCAGTCAGGGAATGACCAGGTTGTTGCACTTCCCCCGACCCCGTAGAAAGTTTTTCCACAAAGTGGATGTAAAAATAATAACAACAAGGGCGTTCGCGTTTTTCCCTCGTTTAATATATAAATCATATAGTTACAACATAAGCATACCCATCATTTTCTTAAATGAGTGGTTGTCTGCTATTAGTTTTACACAAAGTTATCCACAGCTTATCCGTTCCAACCGCTTCTGCTGAAGCATCAGCAACTGTGGCTGTCGCCCTGCGGCTGTGGCATGCTATAGAAAATTTCTGCAGGACTGTTCAGCCATGGTTTATATCCCGAAAAATCCATTGATATTAGTAGATGGTTCTTCCTATTTATTTCGTGCCTATCATTCACCGCCACACTTAACTAATTCAAAGGGAGAAGCGACCGGGGCTATTTATGGCGTGATCAATATGCTGAAAAGCCTGTTACGGCAATATAACCCCAGCCACATGGCGGTGGTATTTGATGCCAAGGGGCCAACATTTCGCAACGACATGTACAGTGAATACAAAGCGCACAGGCCTGCGATGCCGGATGATCTGCGCAGTCAGATTGAGCCGATCCATCAGATAGTGCGGGCCATGGGCCTGCCGCTACTTTGTATTAACGGTGTTGAAGCTGACGATGTTATTGGCACCCTGGCCCGCCAGGCCAGTGCCGCAGGTCGCCATACCCTAATTTCTACCGGCGATAAAGATATGGCCCAGCTGGTGGATAGTCACGTGACTCTGATTAACACCATGACCAATACCCTGCTTGATCCTGAATCTGTTGTCAGCAAATTCGGCGTAGCACCACAAGCCATCATTGATTATCTGGCACTGATGGGAGACAAAGCCGACAACATACCGGGGCTGCCCGGCGTTGGAGAGAAAACAGCGGCAGCACTGCTGCAGGGCCTGGGGTCAATTCAAAACATTTATCAGCAACTGGATAAAGTTGCAGATTTGGGTTTTCGTGGTGCCAAAACCATGGCCGCCAAGCTTTCTGAACATAAAGCGCAACTGGAATTATCTTATCAGCTGGCAACGATAAAAACCGATGTCGAACTTGACTGCCAGCTGGATGATTTGGCGATCCAGCCAGCCGACCCTCAGCAACTGGCAGATTTATATCGTCAGTGTGAATTTAAGCGCTGGCTGGCAGAGATTCTTCAGGAAAAAGCACCTGAGTTACAAAGCGATGCCCAGACTGCCACCGCTGACGATCAGAATGCGGCATCACAAATGCAAAGTTCTGCTGGCGTGACCCCGACGGTCGATCGCAGTCAGTATCAGACTATTCTCAGCCAGCAGCAGTTTACCAAACTGCTCAGTATTCTGGATAACGCAGAACTTACCGCTTTCGATACCGAAACCACCAGTCTGGATTATATGCAGGCTGAGTTGGTCGGCATGTCGTTTGCTGTTGCACCGGGTCAGGCCTGGTACCTGCCATTGGCTCATGACTATGTCGGGGCACCGGAGCAACTAAAAAGAGACGAGACACTGGCAGCACTGAAACCCTGGTTGCAGGACAATAATAAAGCAAAAGTTGGCCAGAATCTGAAATACGATGCCAGCGTATTGGCTCGCTACGACATTAAACTGCAAGGTATTCGTTTCGATACCATGCTCGAGTCCTATGTATTTAACTCCGTTGCCAGCCGCCACGACATGGATAGCCTTGCGCTGAAGTATCTGGGGCACAACAACATCAGTTTTGAAGATATCGCCGGCAAAGGTGCCAAACAACTGAGTTTCAATCAGATTGCATTGGAGCAGGCGGCACCTTACGCTGCAGAGGATGCCGATGTTACTTTCCAGCTGCATCAGACGTTATGGCCAAAAATTAAGGCCGAGCCGGGCCTGGCGAAAGTGCTCACCGAAATAGAAGTTCCGTTGCTGTCAGTGCTGAGCAAAATAGAGCGAAATGGCGTGCTGATCGACAGCAAGGTATTACAACTGCAAAGTCAGCAACTGGCCAGACGGATTGATGAGCTGGCAGAGCAGGCTTATCAGCAGGCCGGACAAACATTCAATATGGCATCGCCCAAGCAGTTGCAGGAAATACTTTTTAATCAGATGGGCTTGCCGGTATTGAAAAAAACGCCGGGTGGCACCCCGTCAACTGCCGAAGAGGTACTGGCAGAACTGGCATTGGAATATGAGTTTCCCAAACTCATTACAGAACACCGCGGCTTAAGCAAATTGAAATCGACCTACACCGATAAGCTGCCCAAAGTCATTAATCCGGCAACCGGCCGGGTGCATACCTCTTATCATCAGGCGATTGCCGCGACTGGCAGACTAAGCTCCACCGAGCCAAACCTGCAGAATATTCCCATTCGTAGTGAAGAAGGCAGACGGATCCGCCAGGCCTTTATCGCACCGGCCGGTAAAAAAATTCTGGCCATCGATTATTCGCAAATTGAATTAAGGATTATGGCGCACCTTTCCGGAGACAAAGCATTACTCGAGGCTTTTGCCAAAGGTTTAGATGTGCATAAAGCCACAGCTGCAGAGGTATTCGGTGTGGCGCTTGATGATGTCAGCAGTGAACAGCGCCGCCAGGCTAAAGCGGTGAACTTCGGGCTTATTTATGGCATGTCAGCCTTTGGTCTGGCCAAACAACTGGGCATTAGCCGCAGTGATGCCCAAAGTTACGTTAACCGCTATTTTGACCGGTTCCCGGGGGTACTGCGCTATATGGAAGATACCCGTAAACAGGCCCATGAGCTTGGCTATGTTGAAACCCTGTTTGGTCGCCGGCTTTACTTAGCCGATATTAACGCCCGAAATATGGGGCGGCAGAAAGCAGCCGAGCGGGCGGCAATTAACGCACCAATGCAGGGTACTGCGGCCGACATTATTAAAATGGCGATGATCAAAGTCGATAACTGGTTAAGCAGCCTGCCAGACGATGGCCTGAAAATGATTATGCAGGTGCATGATGAACTGGTCTTTGAAGTGCCGGTAACTGAGTTAGCGGCAGCACAAACAAAACTGGTCAGCATTATGGAAAGTGCCGCCAGTTTAAATGTCCCCCTGGTCGCTGACGCGGGCAGCGGTGATAACTGGGATCAGGCACATTAATGACCTGACCTGGTTGAAAGGTAATTTAATTACACCAAAAGACTTAAATTGCGCTTTTTTTTGTTTTTTGTAGTTTTATTACATAAAAGAACTTGCAATTATTAACCAAGTGGCTAAAATTTGCCGGGTAGGGTACAGAGGTAAGATGTTCTATCTTTCGGCGCCATGCCATTACGGCAGGCTATAGAAAGTAGGCTTATTTAGCCGCCCCGCTGTTTTGCAGCGGGGCGTTTTTTTATCTGTAATTTGCTAAAACAGCTGAACCCTACCGGACAAAACTGAAATTAAGCAATATTTTTTAGAGTAAATACTTTAAAGCGGCGGGTTTTGTTGTATAATGTTGTGGTCTTAGCGATAAGACACCCTGTTGATTTAAATTATTAGCTTCTCCCCGATTGCTATAACCGACACCCAGTAGTGTCGGTTTTTTTATCGCTGCCGTTTAATTCAATCTGCTGTATTTTCGTTGCTGTCAGCACTGAACCAGTTATCCAGTGTCTGTTCAAATTCCGTCATGCCTATTTTCGTCAACGAACTAAACATATGTACCGTAACATCTCCCATAAATGCCAGGGCGGCCTGCCGCACTTCCAGTAAGGTTTTTTTACGGGCGCCGGGTGAAAGCTTATCGGCCTTGGTTAGCAAAATCAGTACCGGCAGCTCACTGTGCACTGCCCAGTGCACTAACTGTTGATCCAGATCCTTCAACGGATGGCGAATATCCATCAGCACGACTAACCCTTGCAAGCTCTGGCGTTGCTCCAGATATTGCGACAGTGATTTCTGCCACTTTTCTTTTACCGCCAGCGGGACCTTGGCAAAGCCGTAGCCGGGTAAATCAATCAGTCTTTTATTTTCAGCAAAGACAAAAGTGTTGATAAGCTGGGTGCGTCCGGGCGTTTTACTGGTTCGGGCTAAACTATTTTGCCGGGTCAGCGTATTTAATGCACTGGATTTACCTGCATTAGAGCGGCCGGCAAAAGCAACTTCGATACCGGTATCTGCCGGTAAAGCTTTAATATCCGGTGCGCTGGTTAAAAATGTCGCTTGTTGGTAATTGAATTTTGCTTTATGCACAGCCTGCTCCGGCAGTTAAATTTCGCTCATTGTAACGGATCTGGCGGATCGGAAGAAGCTTTTGCAACGCAGATGGGATTTTACTTTGGACAGTTTCGTGTAAAATGGCGACACTAATTCTTATAAACTTACTTGGTTGCCAGTTTGCTGGCGGTTTAATGCGGACAGAGACGGATATAAAATGAAAAAACTCGTACTTCCACTGACGCTGTTAATCGGTTTAATCGGTACAGCTCATGCCTTTGACGGCGATGCTGAAGCAGGCAAAGCGAAATCGACCACCTGTGTAGCCTGTCATGGTACTGACGGTAACAGCATGGTCGATATTTATCCCAAAATTGCTGGCCAGCATGCTGAATATATTTATAAACAGTTGACTGACTATAAACTGGGCATGACAACAGCCGGTAAAGAGGGCCGCAACAACCCCATTATGTTTGGTATGGTTGCCACCTTGTCCGATCAGGATATGAAAGATCTGGCCGCTTATTTTGCCTCTCAGAACATGAGCAGCGGCACTACTCCGGAAGATGTGATTGCCAGAGGCCAGCAGTTATACCGTGGTGGCGATAAAGAGCGTGGTATTGCCGCCTGTATCGCATGCCATGGCCCACGCGGTGTGGGCACCAGCCTGGCGGGTTTCCCCAAAATATCCAGTCAGCATGCCTCTTATCTTAAAGCAACTTTATTAGAGTTTCGCGCTGGCACCCGGGCCAATGACATGAATGGCATGATGCGTGACATTGCCGGCAAACTGACCGATGAAGACATTGAAGTGCTGTCACAATATCTGGGCGGTCTGCACTAATTTGCTGCTGGCGGGGTTAAGGCCCCGTCAGCTTCCTGCTTTTTGTACGATTTATCTCACATTTTCGTAAGCATTTTGCTATTTAAAAAAATATTGAACTTTTTTCGATATTTCATATATAGAATAACTTTCTGATTTAAATAAGAAACTTAAATAATCAGTCAATAAATCTGCATTTTTTTTCAACAGAGACTTGCCATCTGCTCAGATCAGAGTACATTAAAGCGAGTTACGTTTAGTAACAAACAACAACAGGGAATTGCGCGAGCGGCAAGGAAGTTGGTAGCGATACAGCTACATTGAATTTGGCATCAGGAAGATGCATAGCGTTGCAAGACGCTCATGGATGATTAAGAAAGTACCAGGAAGGTCGTAAAGAATAAAATTTTATACAGGGAAGATAAGCAACAATATAGGGAACTTGTAATAACAGGGTCGTTGTAAACGCATCAGGATGATTTAGCGAAATTGAGAGAAGTGTCCACCTAGACACACGTATACGGGGCGATAAGGCTATCTTATCGCCCTTTTGTTTTTTACAATAATGCTATGTCAGTATCGGTTACTGTTCAGAGGTTAACTACAGTAATGCCTGCCAATTCTCACTGCCCTCTGTGTCAGGCACACGCTCCGGCTTTTTATCACCGGGATAAGCACCGGTGCTACTTCAGATGCAATCGCTGTGCTCTGGTTTTTGCTGACCGCGCCAGTTTGCTCAGTAACCAGGCAGAGTATGCTCAGTATCTGCTGCATAATAATGATGTACAGGACAATGGCTACCGTCAGTTTCTGAGCCGGCTGAGTGAGCCTTTACTGGCCAGATTAGCCACAATGGGGCGTTCAGCTGGCCATACTGGTCTTGATTTTGGCTGTGGGCCAGGCCCACTGCTGGCAAAAATGCTGACTGAGGCAGGTCAGGAAATGCAGGTATGGGATCCTTACTTTGCCGATGTTCCAGCAGTATTAAACCAAAAATACGATTTTATCTGCTGCAGTGAAGCGATAGAGCATTTTGTTCAACCGCAATATGAATGGCAGCTGTGGTTGCGTTTACTCAAACCGGCGGGTTTACTGGCAATAATGACCAAACGTTATACCACTTTAGCCGCATTCAGCACCTGGCATTATAAAAACGACCCGACCCATGTCAGTTTTTTTCACCAGGACACATTCAGCTGGCTGGCAGCCAGATCCAAAATGACTGCGGACTTTGTCACAAATGATGTGGTGATCCTGCAGAAAACTGGTTAAAATATGCGCCCTTTTTTACAGGTAACCTGTTATGACGCGTCAAAAGAAAAGCCGTAGTACCGGCAACAATGGTCAACGCCATTTGCCTGCAGCAGAAGCTCGTAAACTGCGGCAACCCAAAGAAGAAACCAAGAAAAAAGGTGCAGGTAAAAAATCCGGCAGCCGTAACGCTATGGTTGAACTTAAACCTGAACAGCAATCTGGACACAGCGGCCCGAAAGATCCCAGAACCGGTAGTAAAAAACCGATAGCGCTGATCCCTGAACCGGCACCGGCGCCATCGTTAAAGCCCGACATGCAGCCAAAGGCCAGGTTAAGTAAGGCCACAATGCCGACTTTGAGTGCGGCTGATGAATTGGCCATGATTGAAAATGATCCACAGTTACAGCTGTTGCTGGAGCGGGTGGAAAATAATGAAGTGCTGACCGGTAAAGATGCAAAGTATTTCAATGCTAAGACTGCCAGACTGGAGCAATTGCTACAGCAACTAGGCCTGACAGAGCAAACTGACGACGAAGATCCGCTGGCCCAGTTCGAGCGTACAGACTGGCGTAAGACTATTTTAGGTGACGAGGATTAATGGATAACCCCTGGCTGATAATACTTATTGTCGTTGCGCTGATTATCATCGCTGGCCTGGCCTTTTATGCCGGAAAACTGCTGTGGTTGCTGCAGCGTCAGACAAAACGGCAATCGCAGCTGGTACAGCAGCAACAGCAACAACAGCGGCAGAACCAGCTTTATGTTGAGCAAAGCATTTATACTATCTGCAAAGCGGTAGCGGCCGGGCAGTGCGAGCTGTCTGAGGGTGCTTTGAGAGTATGGGTGTTGCTTAACCGCCTGCCGGAGAATCAGCAGGGGCCGCTGACAACTGACTATCCTGGTATCTATCAGATGTATCAGGTGGTAAAAGATATGCCAACCCACCAGGCCCGCAAACAGCAGAGCAAGCAGGCGACGAAAGACCAAGACAAGCAACGGCTGCAAGCAGAGCAAGACTTAACAGCGCAGATTATGGCTGACACCAATAAATTGTTGCAACGTTTTCAGCCAGTTTAACTGATACCTCGACTGACACTGTGCTGCCGCCTGCAATGCGGCAGCTGGCCGGGGTCTATTGCTTGTAGATCTTTCCCGCTTTCATAACAAAACTGACGTCGCCCATCAGCCTGATATCCTGTAACGGATCGCCCGGCACGGCAATAATATCAGCATATTTGCC
>NZ_JAWVZF010000092.1:0-10366 GCF_033722355.1 Arsukibacterium sp.
CGGGTAGGGCGTGTACTGGCTTATCAGCACAATAATGCCAATAAGTGCCGGGATCATCGCTTCTTTAATGGCAATATAAGCCGGGTCGAGCTGCAATAAGCTGATGCCGCCGGTCAGCAGCACACTGATAATACCAAGAATCGAGTAAAAGTTGACCTTGCCTGACAGCTTCAGCTCCCATAAGCCAAACAGCAGCGGAAAAGCCAGCGCCACTACTACGCCCCATACCGGGCCAAGGGCATCTTCGCCGCTAAAGCGGCTGAGAATAATGGCCGGTATCGCAATATTAAAAATCATATTACTGAAAAAGCCGGTCTTTCTTGGTTTGGCCGGGCGGGTTGGGGTATGTGCTGGTGTATTCATCGGGCAGTTTACCGATTAAAAAATGATACCGCACTATAGCATGCTGGCGGCCAGTTATTTAAGCCAATACGGCTAATGTCAGCCAGCATGTTTGTCTGAGCAGGGGCTCACTGAGATTATATATGGTAATTTGGTCTTACCAATTGCGTTGCTGCTTTTGTAACCTATCATAGTTGAGTACCAGTTGATAACAGGCTAGGGTGGAGTTATTCGTCATACTTAATCAATCAGATTAGCAAAACAGAGATACTGAAATGGACCATTACGCTGCACTGAAAACCAATGTTGGCTTGCTGGGCACCCAACTGGGCGAGACTATCCGGCAGCAACTGGGCGATGCCGTACTTGAACGGGTAGAACAAATCCGCATGCTCTCCAAAGCCGCGCGCCAGGGCGAAGAGCTGCAGGCCGACAAGCTGAAACAGGTACTGCGAAGCCTGAGCGACGATGAATTATTGCCGGTCGCCCGGGCGTTTGCCCAGTTTTTAAACCTGGCTAACTTAGCTGAGCAGCATCACACCATCAGCCGGATAGGTCACGCTACTATTGAAAAGCCCGAGCCCCTGCAGGAGCTGTTCAGCCTGCTGGAGGAAAAAAAGCTCGATAACGGCAAAGTAAAACAAGCGGTGGCCAATTTATCGATTGAGCTGGTGCTGACTGCGCACCCGACCGAAGTATCGCGGCGCACCCTTATTCATAAGCTGACAGAAATTGCTGGCTGTTTAACCGAGCTGGAGCAGGAATTAACAGCGGCACGCCAGCAAAAAGTTGAGCTGAGGTTAAGCGAACTGATCGCCCAGGCCTGGCATACCAATGAAATTCGTGAGCAGCGGCCTACCCCGGTTGATGAGGCCAAATCGGGCTTTGCGGTAATTGAAAGTTCATTATGGCAGGCGATTCCTGACTTTTTACGGGAGCTGGACCAGAAACTGCTAAGTGCTACCGGTACTGGCCTGGCACCGGATGCTGCGCCGGTGAAGTTTTCATCGTGGATGGGCGGCGATCGGGACGGAAACCCTTTTGTCACCGCCAAAGTGACCCGGCAGGTATTGCTGTTAAGCCGCTGGAAAGCGGCCGATCTATTTATTGCCGATTTAGATATGTTAAGCAATGAATTGTCGATGTATCAGGCCAATGATGCGCTGCGCGAAGCAGCCGGGGATGCCAGTGAGCCGTACCGGGTGGTGCTGAATCAGTTGCAAACCGGCCTGCTACGCAGCCGTGACTGGCTGACTGAGGCCCTGAAACATGACAGATTGCAACGGCCACAGGATTTAATCTGGCATAATCAGCAACTGCTTGAGCCATTGATGCTTTGTTATCAGTCCTTACTCGACTCTGGCATGGCCGTGATCGCCAATGGCCGCTTGCTCGATACCATCCGCCGTGCTTATGCCTTTGGTTTAACGCTGTTAAAACTGGATATCCGCCAGGATGCCGGCCGCCATGCCCAGGTGTTTGCCGAGCTTACCCAGCATCTGGGGCTTGGCGATTACAGCGCCTGGGATGAAAGTGCCCGCCAGGCGTTTTTACTGACTGAGCTGGCTAACCGCAGGCCGTTATTCCCGAAAAACTGGCAGCCTTCTGCCGACGTGCAGGAGGTGCTGGATACCTGCGATATTGTGGCACGCCATGGTAGTGAAGCGCTCAGTACTTATGTGATCTCAATGGCCGGTAAACCGTCTGACGTGCTGGCAGTACAGTTATTGCTAAAAGAAGCCGGTATCAGTTTCCCGATGCCGGTAGCACCGTTATTCGAAACCCTCAGCGATTTACAAAATGCGCCACAGTGTATGCAGAAGTTGCTGAGCATCGACTGGTACCGTGGTTATATCAATGGCCGGCAGGAAGTAATGATAGGCTACTCTGACTCGGCCAAAGATGCCGGTGTGTTAGCCGCTGCCTGGGCACAGTACAGCGCTCAGGAAGCGCTGGTGGCGATTTGCCAGCAGGCTAAAGTGCAACTGACTTTGTTTCACGGGCGTGGTGGTACGATTGGCCGCGGCGGCGGTCCGGCCCATGCCGCGATTTTATCACAGCCGCCGGGGTCACTGGCTGGTGGCTTGCGGGTAACCGAACAGGGCGAGATGATCCGCTTCAAATTTGGTTTGCCAAAACTTGCCGAGCGCAGTCTGGCGTTGTATGCCAGTGCCGTACTGGAAGGCTTGCTGTTACCACCACCGGTGCCAAAACAGCGCTGGCGTGAGCTTATGCAGCAGCTGGCTGATGACTCCTGCGAAGCGTACCGGGCCGTAGTGCGTCATAACACAGATTTTGTTGGCTATTTTCGCGCGGCTACCCCTGAACAGGAGCTGGGTCAGTTGCCGCTTGGCAGCCGGCCGGCGAAACGTAACCCCACTGGCGGTGTTGAGAGCCTGCGGGCGATTCCCTGGCAATTTGCCTGGTCGCAAAACCGCTTAATGTTACCGGCCTGGCTGGGCGCCGGCGCAGCGCTGGCCAAAGTGGTGGAGCAGGATAACACCGCTTTGCTGGATGAAATGCAACAGCAGTGGCCATTTTTCGCCACCCGGCTGTCGATGCTGGAAATGGTGTTTTTAAAAGCCGACTGTGACATAGCGGCCTACTACGACAAGGTTTTGGTACCGGACGAATTACAGCCTCTGGGCCAGCAACTGCGGACCCAGCTGACAGCAGACCGTGACCTGCTGCTTAAGCTTATTCACAGCGATACGTTAATGGCCAAAGAGAGCTGGATCCGCGAATCAATTATGCTGCGTAACACCTATGTTGATCCGCTGCATATTCTGCAGGCTGAGCTGCTGCACCGGGTGCGGCATCAGCCCGAGCGGGTCAATCCGATGATTAGCCGGGCACTGATGGTCAGTATTGCCGGCATTGCTGCCGGCATGCGCAATTCAGGTTAAAGGGCGGTACTGATTGGCGGCTGGTTCGCCACAGTCTCAGTCAGGCTGCTATAGTTAGATCTTAACCGATAACTGATATGCAGCCGGAGGGATAATGCGCCAAGGGTTAGTGCTGGCAGGGCTACTATGGCTGGGGAGTTGCGGCAGCGTGCTGGCGCAACAGGCCGACAGTGAGCAGCTTGCCAGCGAAATAAAGGTGGTGAACGCACCAGAGGATAAAGCAATTGCAGAGCGGCTGAGTAATATCACCGGCGCTATCAGTGGTCTGGAAGGGGTAGAGATCAGTGTGACAGCCGGGGTGATTACCCTGCAGGGCGAGGTCGCCAATGCCCAGCTGAAAAATGAGGTGGCAGCTATCGCCAACCGGCTGGAAGGGGTAGTGCATGTACAGAACCAGCTGCAGGAGCAGCTGGCGGTTCGCTCGCGTTTAGCGCCTGCTGCGGAAAAATTCCGGGAAATGCTCGGTACCACAGTGCAAATGTTACCCTTACTGCTGGTGGCAATATTGGCAGTGGTATTGTTCGCCATGGCGGGCAGCTGGCTGGCAAAACGTAATGTGTTATTGCGCCGCTTTGGGTTGTCTGAGCTTACCACCAATCTCGGAATGCGTTTTATCCGGTTACTGGTGACTGCTATTGGTATCCTGATTGCGTTGGAATTACTGGATGCCACTGCACTGGTCAGCGCTGTGCTGGGAGTCGCCGGGGTTATTGGTATTGCGCTGGGCTTTGCTTTTCGCAATATTGTTGAAAACTATCTGGCGGGTGTGTTACTCAGTACCCGTAATCCTTTTGCTATCGGCGATTTGATTGAAACCGATGGCATGACCGGCAAGGTTATGCTGCTCACGTCCCGCGATACTGTGCTGATGACGCTGGACGGTAACCATGTCCGGATTCCGAACAGTCAGATTATTACCTCACCGATGACAAACTTCAGTCGTAACCCAATGCGCCGGTTTGAGTTTACTGTCGGGGTGTCAGTCGAGTTGGATTTACTGCTGGTGCGGCAACTCGCTATTAGTACCTTGCAGGCAATGCCGGGCATCTTGGCTGAGCCGAGGCCGCGGGTGCTGGTGCTGGAGCTCGGCGACAGTACGGTTAATATCCGGATCCTCGGCTGGATTGATCAGCGCGAAACCGACTTTCTAAAAGCCCGTAGTGAAGCAATACGATTGGTGAAAACAGCCTTTGACGAAGCCGGCATTGAGATGCCAGAGCCGATTTATCGGGTTAATATGGCGCAGACAGATCCGCATCAA
This sequence comes from Arsukibacterium sp., assembly GCF_033722355.1. Classification (GTDB taxonomy): domain Bacteria; phylum Pseudomonadota; class Gammaproteobacteria; order Enterobacterales; family Alteromonadaceae; genus Alishewanella. Next base: position 4,510 of record NZ_JAWVZF010000092.1, read on the forward strand.
AGAGAAAAGCCTAAGCCGAAGCCGAAGCACATGCCTGCAGTGGCTGTTCATGCCGAGCCGGCAGTGGATATCAGTACAGATCACAGTATAGAAGAGCAGTTCAACGACGAGTTACGCCAGTCAGCAGAGGAAAACCTGCTGCCGGCAGTCAGCGATAAAACGGCCGGCAAAAAGCGGGATTAACCGGCAGCCGGTCTAGGCACAAAGTCGAGTACAGTGGCGTTAATACAATAGCGGCGCTGGCCATTCGGGCCATCGGCAAACACATGGCCTAAATGAATACCCGAGACTTTGGCCCGGATTTCAGTGCGGCGCATGCCATAGCGGTTATCGGGCTTTTCGATGACAGCACCGGCTACCGGCTTGGTGAAAGACAGCCAGCCGGTGCCTGAGTCAAAGCGGTCGCGGGTATCAAACAGCGCAGCGCCACTTAATTTATCAATGAAAATACCATCTGGCGTGTTTTTAAAAATCTGATATTCCTTGCAAAATCGCTGATCAGTGGCTTTGTCAAACGCCACATCAAAAGCTTCACTGTCGCCCAGTTTAAATTTGCCGAGCAATAAATAAAATTCGTCTGCGTTAAGAAAACCCTGATGAGCGAATACCTGCTTGCCATCTTCCAGCAGGATAATGGTCGGGGTTGCCCAGGTGGGGCTGCTGATAGCTAACCCCTGCAGCTGGCTGGCAAAGCGGAAATGCAGTGGAATATCGCCCCGATAATCACTGGCCACCTCGGCTTTAAACTTTTCGCAGTAAGGGCAGTAATTCTCTGAGTCTATCACCACGATATGTTTACCAGTTAACAGCGCGCTGTTATCCGCCATGGTGGGTGTTACATTTTTATCGCGGTTAAAGCGTACCCCGGTAGCATGATCCGGGCAGTAACCGTTTGGATTTTTGGCAATATAATCCTGATGATACTCCTCAGCCGGGAAAAAGGTCGTTAGCGGTTTTAGCTGGGTGACAATCTGGCCGTATCCGGCTGCGGTCAGTAGTGGCTGATACTGTTTGACTACCTGCTGGGCCACCGCTGCCTGCGCAGTGCTGTTAGTCAGAATAATGGAGCGATACTGGGTGCCAACATCATTGCCCTGGCGATTAAGCTGGGTTGGATCATGACTTTCAAAGTAATGTTGCAGCAAGGCTTGCAGACTGATTTGCTGCGGATTAAACGTCACTTTGACGACCTCTGCGTGGTTGTCGGGGTTCATTTTGTTGCTGCGTTGGGTAATGGCCTGATAGGTGGGGGCCACACCCCGGCCATCTGCATAGCCGGATACGGCATCCACTACCCCGGGTAATTTTTCATAACGCATCTCGGCGCCCCAGAAACAGCCTGAGCCCAGCACTATGCTGTCCAGCTGAGCGGTCAGCGGCATGTCAGCGGTCAGTTGCTGTGGCGTCACCGCACTTACCGCTCGCTGTTCTTGCGCCGGGGTATTCAGCACCGAAAACACCAGTAAAAAGACGAGTAAAGCGACACAAAAACTCAGGTATTTCATCACATCATCCTGCGGTTGCTCTGGTTAATTAAACAGACCGGCACACTGGCCGCAGGCTTTCAGTGTTTCCGATTTTTCGCCTGTGGCCGCTATGTCTGGCTGGCAAACTGGCGGATCAGAGCCAGCGTTTGTGTGATCTGGCTGCGGCTGATATCCAGATGACATACCCAGCGCAGGCGCATAAATGCGCCCTGTGTTGCCTGATAGCGGCTGGCGGTGACTTTAACGCCGCGCTCAGCCAGATAAGGCAGTAAGCGTTCAGCCAGTGCCGGTACAATGTCAGTAAATACGATATTGGTCTGCGGCGCGATCACCATCAGCGGCTGCAGCGCCGGTATCTGACTGGCCAGCTGGGTCAGGCCATCTGCCAGATAGCGGGCATTGGCATGATCATCAGCCAGCCGGCTGATGTTATTTTTCAGAGCGTACAGACCGGCAGCGGTCAGCACCCCTGTCTGGCGCATGCCCCCGCCCAGCATCTTTCTGATCCGCTTTGCCTGCTGAATAAACAGGTTGGAACCGAGCAGCAATGACCCGACCGGACAACCCAGCCCCTTGGATAAACACAGCGATACCGAATCATAGCCCCGGCAAAGCTCGCGGGCCATTTGCTCAGGGCTCAGCTTGTGCTCGCTGGCCAGCGCAACGGCGGCATTCATCAGGCGGGCGCCGTCGATATGACACAGTAAACCCTGCTCTTTGGCCAGCGCAGCGACATCGCGCATATAGCTTAGCGGCAGTACTTTACCACCGACGGTATTTTCAATAACGATTAACCGGGTGCGGGCAAAATGCGGATCGTCAGGTTTAATAGCACCGGCAATATCGCTAAGCGCCAGGGTACCATCACTTTGTAGCTCAAGCGGTTGCGGCTGAATCGAGCCGAGTACTGCCATGCCGCCTGCTTCCCACTTATAGGTATGCCACTGCTGGCCCACAATGGCCTCATCACCGCGCTGGCAATGGCTCATCATGGCAATTAAGTTGGTCTGGGTGCCGCTGGGGGCAAACAATGCCGCTTCAAACCCCAGCAGCTCAGCGGCGTAGCGCTGCAGCTCCAGCGTAGTCGGGTCGTCGTTAAACACATCGTCGCCCAGTTCGGCATCATGCATTGCCTGGCGCATAGCGACGCTGGGCTTTGTTACGGTATCACTGCGAAAATCGGCCATAGAAAGTTTCTGCTTAATAAGTTCAGGCAGTCAGAATGTGTAATGGCAGGCTAAAACGCCAGCAGGGTAAAAAGCAAGCGCTATACGCTAAAACGCATACTGGCCGGGAAATAAAAAACCGCCTGGATTTAGCCAGACGGTTTTTGCTGATAAAACCGGCTTTGTGCCGGTAACAACCCTAGTAGAAGTTAATTCTGAAGTCGATGCCTAATACCCGTGGCTCGTTAACAAAGCCAGTCAGGTTATTAAAGTCGATGGCACCTTTCAGGTTATGTTCGTCGGTAATGTTGCGACCGAAGAAGCCCACTTCATAGTTGTGCGCATAGTTAAGGTACGCTACCCGCAGACCCGCTTCAAAATTGTTGTCGGTCCTGAATTCAACTGACTCATACAGGAACAGGTTTGTTTTGCCCTGCAACTGGTAATCGGCATAAACGTAAATTTCACCGCTTTCAACCGGGAAGTCGTAGCGGCCATTCAGGGTCAGAATAGTTTCCGGTGCCTGTGGGAACGGATTGCCGTCAATAAACGCCTGGCCATTGCTGTTTACCGGATCCAGCACGGTACACATGCCAGAACCGCAAGGTGCAACGGTCAGGTTATCATCATTAAGCTCGGTTTTGTTATAACTGAAACCACCGCCCAGCGTGAAGTACGGGGTTGCCCGCCAGTCAAAGTCGATCTCAAACCCGTAACCTACGCCCTCATCAGCATTGATTAACTGGTTACCCTGGGTTTCGCCGCCAATCGCCGACAGCTGAATATCGTCTATGGTGTAGTAAAACAAGGCACCGTTTAAGCGCAGGGTGTTGTCGAGTAAATCGGACTTGGCACCCACTTCAAACGAGGTAATGGTTTCGGCATCGGCTACCGATGGCGGAGCTTCAAAGGCAACATCACGCCCCTGAATAGACTGGGCCCGGAAACCTTCAGCCACCCGGGCAAACAGGCTGGTGGTGCGGGTTAAGCGGTAGTTAGTACTGAGCTCCCAGCTGATATTATCGTCAGACACTTTAATTGGGTCATACTGTTGAATAGTTGCATCACCGGTTACCAGTGCAAAACCATTGACGTTTTGCTCACCGACATAAAATGTTTTTTCGTCGTCGGTGTAGCGGATACCGGCAGTGATATCCAGTTTGTCATCGACCTTATACGAGCTCTGACCAAACAGGGCCCAGCTGGTGTTGCCATGAAATACTTCAGTTGCCCCAAAATAACCGTCAATGCTGTTTACCGAAAAGCTGGAATCAAAATAAAACGCCCCGGTCTGCCAGCTAAGCGCATTGTCTGTATCACTGGCCAGCCGGATTTCCTGGGTCACCTGCTTTAAGTCACGCAGCTGATCTTCAGTAACCGCCTGAAACGGAATAAAACCAGGGCCGGTCGGGTTGCCGCCATCAATATCACCAATACCACCACCATCGGCTTTCTCAACCGCTGAAATGCTGGTCAATGTCATATCCTGCAGCGCAAAATCCAGTTTTAACGAGCCACCCCAGGCGTCATAGCTTTGCGGGTTATTGCGCCCGTCGTTATATGCCACCGTGTCGCGGTCATAGTTGTCATTCAGCTCATTGCTGCCCGGGCTTAAAATATTAGCCCGAAACAAGGTTGAAGTACCGTCATAGTCGCGGGCATGCAGGTTCAGTAAGGCATCAAAACCGTCGCCTTCATATAAAAACTGCAGCCGGCCGGCTTTTTCATCGTAGCCGCCCATCACATCTTGTTCGCCGGTAAAGCTGTTGCTAACCCAGTCGTCGCGATGGTTCGACATTAATGACAGTCGGGCTGATAACTCGTCAGTTAAGCCACCGCCAATGGCGCCTTCGACATTTAACATACCCAACGAGCCTATGCTGGTTTTAAAGTAGGCATCGAATTCCTGGCGGGGCTTAACGCTGTCAAACTTAATAATACCGGCAGTGGTATTGCGACCGAATAGCGTGCCTTGCGGGCCGCGGATGACTTCAACTGCCTGCATATCGAATAACGGAAAACTTTTTAAAATAACGTTTTCCATCACCACTTCATCCATAATGATGGATACTGGTTGTGATGCCGCCAGGTCAAAATCGGTATTACCCAGACCGCGGATATAAAAGCGCGGTGCCGCCCGGCCGTTTGAGCTTTCAGCATATAAGCCCGGCACTTTAACCGCCAGTGCGGTAATATCATCACCGCCGGAAAAAATCGCATCTAACCGTTCCTGGCTGATGGTGGCTACCGAGATCGGCACTTCCTGAATGCTCTGGCTACGTTTCTGGGCGGTGACGGTAATGGTTTCCAGCTTATTGTCTTGTTGCTCGCTGTCAGTTTGCTGGGTTTGCGCTGTCGCGGCAACGCTGACAACACCAAATATACCGGCGAAAATCGCCAGATTCAGAGCAGACTTTTTCATGCCTTTCATTAAGTTCAACCTTTATATCATCACTGGGGTGGGGTAAAGGCCAGCCGGAGTGACCACGGCTAACCACAGAATAGTGCCCGGCTAATATAGCATTCTGTCGTAAGTTTTGCTGCATTTGGCGTATTAAAACCGTATTTATCGCAGTTATTTTGAACATTTTGCTGAACTGAAGTAGCGTAGTAATGTCGCGCAGGTACCGGGGGATACACATGTCACAATTAAGCAGATGGCTGACAGTCTGGTTGCCACTGATACTAAGCAGTATGGCGTTGAGTGGTGCGGTCAATGCCAGTAGCAGCGGCTGGCAGCAGGCAAAGCATATCAGAGCTGAACTGATCTCAGAATACCAGACTGTCAGCCCGGGGCAGCGATTTTCGGTACTGCTGCACTTTGAACCCGATCCCGGCTGGCATACTTACTGGCAAAACCCTGGTGATTCCGGTTTGCCTACCAGCATTAGCTGGCAGTTGCCCGAAGGTGTGCAGGCTGGCGCTATTCAGTGGCCTACCCCCCGGGCTTTTGTGATACCGCCCCTGGTGAATTATGGGTTTAGCGGGCAAACGCTGTTATTGTCAGAGCTGAGCGTGCCGGCAGACTATGCCGCCGGCCCTCTGGTCATCAGGGCCGATGTTGACTGGCTGGTCTGTGAGGAAATTTGTATTCCGGCCGATGCCAGCTTTGAATTAACCGTGGCCGTGGCCAGCCAGAGCGAACTGGCGCAAAGCCAGCAGCCATTGTTTGCAAAAGCCCGGGCAGCTCAGCCGCTGAAAACC
>NZ_JAWVZF010000093.1:0-10285 GCF_033722355.1 Arsukibacterium sp.
CTCATAGGCCGTCAACGCCTGTGCCCTGTTGCCGGTAGCCTGATACAGCTCGCCGATATTAAGTTGCACCTGCCAGGCTTTGGGGTCGGCCAGCAATGCCTGCTGATAACTGGTAATGGCTTCGCTGAACCGGCCCTGTGCTGATAACACAAAGCCCAAGGCTTTTAATGTCGTGGCATTGTCCGGTTGCAGGGCTACCGCTTGCTGTGCCAGGCTAAGGGCGCGCTGCAGCTGTTGCTGGCTGGCATCATCTGCCAGGGTGCCGGCAGCAACTTTTGTCGTCAGGGTGTTATGCTCACCTGTTTGTTCTCCTGACCAGCGCAGGGCTTTCTGTACCAGCGCGTTAGCCAGGCCGGCGTAGGCCAGGCCGGCGCCCGGGTGCAGTTCCAGATGCTGCTGATAGAGGGCAATAGCCATTTCATTATCTGCCAGGCGCATCTGATGATAATAATCGTCGGCCCGGGTCAGTAAATCTTTGCCGCCAACGGAGTCTGCTGGTTTGCTAATAACCGGGGTAGCAGGGCGCAGCGCCAAATAAGCCAGCAGACCGGCTATTGTGGTTAGTGTAAGCATTAAGGCTAGCAGCAGCAACCGGGGGCGCCGGCGTGCTGTTAATTTCGCCAAAGTGGCAGGGCCAAAAGCAGAAGCCGCCGGATCTGTCGCACTGCTGACATCCGCAATTAAGCGGTAACCGCGCTTAGGCACAGTTTCGATATATTGCGGCTGTCTGGCATCATCATCGAGCATGGTTCGAAGCCGCGACAGCGTACGTGCCAGGGTGTCATCGGTGGCGTAGCTGTCCGGCCATACCCGGCTAATCAGTTGCTCCTTGCCCACCAGCTGCCCCGGTTGCTGCGCCAGTACCTGTAATAACTGACAACTCTTGGGTTCGAGCCGGCGTAAACTGTCTTCCGGCCCGGGCCTGCTGCTGGTTTTACGGACACAGGCACCGCTGCTAAAATCGATGTACCAGTCGCCTATCAAAAGTTGCGTCATAAAATTAATTTTAAATTCAGTGATTTAGTTATTGTCAGATTTTTGTCAGGTTAATCATCTGCCATTGTCAGGACAATTTCAGTAAGGGTCAATACCATCCGGGCTCTGTCAATGGTAAGGAGATAACCCTATGTTGTATCAATTGTTACGCCGGTTTTTTCGTGTCTGTGTTTGCCGGGGCTCAGGCCTGGCGCTGCTAATAAGCCTTAGCGCGGCGGCTGGCCCAACGCCGGATATGCCGTTAAATAATGCTACAGAAAAAGTATACAGCAGTAAGCAGCTGCAGCAGGATTTTCAGCAACTGTACCGTGATTTGCAGCGGGGCAGTTATCATTTATTTGCCCATTATCCAAAGCAGGCCTATGACCAGCAGTTTACAGACTATCTGGCACTGCTGAATAAACCGATGTCAAAGCTGCAGGCCCATAAACATTTTATGCAGTTTGTCGCCCTGGCCAGTATTGCGCATACCCGGATTGACTTTCCCGTTGCCAGTTACCGTGCCTTTATAGACGCTGACGGTAAAACCCTGCCGCTTAGTCTCAATATTAACGGCGATGACATAACAGTGGCAGAATATTATGGCGCAGACCCGCGGGTGCAGCCCGGGCAACGGCTGCTCAGCATTAACGGTATTGCGAGCAGGGAATTTCTGCAGCCGCTGCAGGCTTATCTGGCAGCGGATAACGCCGCCCTGCTTGACGGCCTGACCGGTAGCCAGCTGGCGCCGCTATTGTGGTTGCATCATGCCGAACAGCTATCGTATACCCTGAGCTTGCAACAGCCTGGCAGCGATGCCCGCTATCAGCTGCAACAGGCAACGCTTAACCAGACTGAGCAGGCAAAGAATAGTGCCGCCAACCGCACCGCTAACAAGGCCGGCTCAGGCAGCAGCGAGCCGCGGCAGTACCGGATCCTGGCGGATACTATTGGCTATCTGCAGCCCGGACCCTTTTATAATGTCTATGCCACCAACGATGCCGAAGTATGGGATACCACTGAATTTCATGCGTTTATCGACCAGGCATTTGGCACCTTTGTTGCGGCCGGTGTTCACAGCATCATCATTGATCTGAGAGATAACCCCGGCGGCACCAATAGCTTCAGCGATCATATGCTGGCCTGGTTTGCCGATAAGCCGTTTCGGTTTGCCTCGGATTTTCGGGTAAAGGTGTCAGCATTATCGCGGGCAGCCAACCGGGCCCGGATGCCGGAAGAGGGCGAGCCTGATGCCATTACCCGGCAACTGGAGCAGTTTTACCGCGATAACCAGGAGGGTGCGGTTATATCCTTCCCGCTGCAAAATACCCCGCCGCATCGCTCTGAGCAGAATATCGCGGCGTCGGATATTAAAGTGTTTGTGCTGATAGGCCGCCACTCATACAGCAATGCGGTATCAGTAGCCGCTATTGCCCAGGATTACAATTTTGCCACTGTGATTGGTCAGCCAACTGCCGATTTAGCCACCACCTATGGCGCCATGGAAACCTTTACCCTTAGTCACACCGGTATTGTGGTTGGCTATCCCAAGGCACTGATTATCCGGCCGAACGGTGATGCGAAGCCTGCAGGGGTCACACCTGATGTCCTGCTGGATCTGCCGGCAGACAACAAGGCCGCACTGCAGCAGCTAATCGATTATATTAACGCGGATAGCCGATAGGATAGAGCGCGGGTTTAGCGGCCGGCTATATGCGTTAAAGTTATTTCCAAATCGTATAAGGATATAGTATATTAGCATAAACTTAACTCTGGTCGCTGGGTAGGACAAAAGTTCAGGGGGTTAATATGAGCTATCAGGTACAGGCATTTTTAGATAACGACAGTGAAACCTTCAGTTATGTGGTTGCTGATAACGCGACCGGTAAAGCGGTCATTATTGATCCGGTACTCGACTTTGACTACAAGTCAGGCCGCACCAGCACCAGCAGTGCTGAAAAAATTCTGGATTACGTCACAGCGCATAAGTTGCAGGTGGAGTGGCTGCTGGAAACGCATGCCCATGCCGATCATTTATCAGCGGCACCGTTTTTACGCAGTAAACTCGGCGCAAAAATTGCGATCGGCGCCAAAATTACCGAAGTGCAGGCGATTTTTAAAGACGTGTTCAATCTGGAAAAAGAATTTTTGCCCAATGGCTCGCAGTTTGATCGCTTATTTGCCGATGGCGACACGCTTAAGGTCGGTGAAATGACCATCCGCGCTATGCATTTGCCGGGACATACGCCGGCTGATTTAGCCTATATTGTTAATGATAAGGCGGCCTTTGTCGGCGATACCTTATTTATGCCTGATGTCGGCACGGCGCGCTGCGATTTCCCGGGCGGCAGCGCGGCCACCTTATTTGACTCGATAGAAAAACTGCTGGCGCTGCCGGATAACACCGAAATGTATATCTGTCACGACTACCCGCCCGCTGGCCGCGAGCATCAATACCTGACCAGTGTCGCCGAGCAGAAGCAGCAGAATATCCATATTGGCGGCGGCGTCAGTAAAGCCGATTTTGTTACACGGCGTGAAGCGCGTGATGCCACGCTGGCGATGCCACGGTTAATTCTGCCGGCCGTGCAGGTTAATATCCGGGCCGGCCAGCTGCCGCCGGCAGAAGACAATGGCACCACCTATTTAAAAGTGCCGCTTAACCTGCTGTAAACCCCGCTTAATCGCCGGAAGATTGCTGATTTATCCCCTGGCACAGCCAGTAACCCACAGCCAGTAAGGCACTGGCTGTGCACTCTTTTTTACGCTAAGGTTATTGCGCTAATTTTATTACGGTCAATATCACTATTTCACTAATCCGGGGGTTATCTAACATGAGAACAGTGTCTCTAATGCTGCTGCTCTGCCTGCTACAGGGCATGCTGTACGCGAATGTTGTTAACGCTGCCAGCAACACCGACAGCGCCACCAAACACTTAACGGTAGAGCGGCTGTGGCAGATGCAGCGGATTGGCTCGCCGGTGGTATCAGACGATGGCAAATACATCGTGGCACCGGTCACCGGTTACGATGTTAAAACCGACAAAGCCAGTACCCGCTTATGGCTGTTCAGTGCCGACGGTAAGCAGCAGCGGCCATTAACCATTGACGGGCAGCGTGCCAGTGAGCCGGTGTTTTCACCGGACGGCAAAACCCTGGCTTTTATCAGCCAGCGCCATAACGACGACGCCGGCCAGATTTACCTGCTGGCAATGGATGTGCCGGGCGAGGCGCAGCGGTTAACGGAGGTCCCCACCGGCGTACATGGCCTGAAATGGCGCGGTAAGCATCTGTACTTTATCAGCCGGGTGTGGCCGGAAAAAAGCTGGGATGAGATGGCGGCGCAGCTAAAAGCCGACAAAGATGACAAGGTGTCTGCCATGCAGTGGAATGCGCTGCCGTATGCCCACTTTGATCACTACCTGGATGAAGACCGCCAGGCGCATCTGTTCCGGATAGCGGCCACGGCTTCTGCAACGAATGCTGCTGCAACAAACAGTCGCGAGGTACAGCCGCTAACCCAGCCGCTGGGCCGGCAATTGCCGCGTTCCAGCCAGAGCGCCAGCAGTTATGATGTCGACAGCAACGAGCAGTATCTGGCGTTTAACGCCAATGGCTGGGATAACCAGGTCGACGCCAAAATTGATATTTTCTTAAGCCGCATCGGCAGTGATACCGCCGAAAACCTGACCAAAGATAATGTGGCACCGGACAGCGATCCGACATTCAGCCCCGATGGCAAAAGCCTGGCGTTCAGCCGCCAGCAAATTCATGGTTTTTATGCCGATACGGCGCGGTTGATGGTGTACGACCTGGCACAAAAAACCAGTCGGGTGGTAACCAGTACCTGGGATCGCTCTGTCAGCAGCTTTATCTGGGCTAATGATGGCCGGGGCTTTTATGCCAGCATTGATGATGCCGCCACCCGCCGGCTGTATTATATCGATGCTAAAAGTGGCAAAGCGCGCGCCATAACCAAAGAGACCAGCTTTAGCCAGCCGGTACAGGCCGGTAACAGCCTGATTGCCACTAACGACAGCTTTATGTATCCGGCACGGCTGGTTAAAGTAGACCCGCGCAGTGGCAAAACCACCCGGCTGGATAACTTTAACGATGAGATTCTAAGCGAAGTCGAGCTTGGCAGTTATGAGTCGGTAACCTATAAAGGCGCTGAAGGCAAAGACATTCAGATGTGGGTGCACTATCCGCCGGGCTTTGATAAGAGCAAAAAATACCCGCTGTTAATGCTTATTCACGGCGGGCCGCATAATGCCTTTACCAACAGTTTCAGCTATCGCTGGAACTCACAAACCTTTGCGTCCTGGGGTTATGTGACTGCCTGGCCGAATTTCCACGGCTCCAGCGGTTTTGGCCAGGATTTTGCCGATGCCATTAACCCCGACTGGCGCACCAGGCCGCTGGCCGATATCCAGGCGGCCACCCAATGGTTTGAAAACCAGAGCTGGATCGACACTGAGCGGATGGTTGCCGGTGGTGCCAGCTATGGTGGCTATTTAACCTCCATTTTGCTCGGTACTGAGCACCCTTATAAAGCGCTGCTGATCCATGCTGCTGTCTATAACATGTACTCGCAGATGGCGGCCGATTTTGCGGTGCATTCCACCCGTTTTGGTTATTACTGGGATAAACCCGAGCTGTATACCGCTATTTCACCGCATTACTTTGCCGCCGATTTTAATACGCCAACCCTGGTGATCCATGGTCAGCATGACTTACGGGTGCCGGTTGGCCAGGGCTTTGAGTTATTCCGCACCCTGCAAAGCCGCGGTGTAGAATCGCGGATGATTTATTTCCCCGATGAAAACCACTGGATCTTAAAGCCAAATAACTCTATTTACTGGTATCACGAAGTAAAAGCCTGGTTTAACCGCTTTGCCAAGCCGGGACCAAACTAGGCGTTTGGCTTTCGCTGACAGCAAAGCGCGCTGTGCAAACAGCGCGCTTTTTTAGTTCACAGCCGGCTTTAACAAGCTAGCCGAAATCGCGGCCTGCATGCTGCGGCCAGCTGATCGCACTGACATCAGCGATAAAAAAGGGGAAGTAATCCGCGCTGCCAAAGTGATTACCGGCTTCGACATGGGTGGGCAGCCGGAAGCCGTTAAAGTCACGGAAATTTGATAAATAGCCACCAAAAGGCTGCAGCATATAGCTGCGTTGCGGGTTGGCATTACTCCAGCGCATAAAGCTGACCAGCAGCGGCTGGCCATCTTCTGCCACCGTTAAATCCACTGCTTGCTTAAGGCCAAAATGGCTGACCGTCAGCCGGGCGCTGTTCTCGCTCAGGTGGGTCCAGGTAATGCCGGCACGGGGTAATACCGCGGCCGGAGTCCAGAATAGCGCTTCTGCGACATAGCGGCCAAATGCTGAGCGGCGCTGATCCAGGCTGGCACCGGTGCGGGCCACCGGCAGCAACTCATGCAGCCAGAAGCGGGTCCAGCTGGCGCTGTCTGAGCCTGATACCCGCAGCAGGTTTTTCCTGGCCTGCATTTGCCAGATAAAGCTGCCAGGCGGGGCCAGCACTTGTCTGGCCTTCATCTGCAAATAATCAGGCTTGTGAATGTTACCCATACCAAAGCGGCCAGTCATCACGATATCGGCGACGGTAAAAAGCGGGGTGCCGGGCGCAATACTGAACGTAAAAAAACGTTTTGCCGCTTCAGGCAGGCCGGCGAGCATGGCCGGGTCAAATAAGCCGGGAGAAGAGGGCTGGCTGGCAATAAGCTGGTCAAACAGTTGCTTATCAGCCCGGTAATCCAGCAGCCGCAGGCAAAGTAGGCCGGTGATCAGCAGAATAACCGCCACCATAGTGCTGACAAACAGCAGTGTGATGATATCGGGCATCTCAGTTACTCTCCGCCTGCGCCGGGTAGCGCGGTTGCGTCAGTAATAACATCAGCTTGCATCCATGCTGAGGTTAATCAACAGCTAATTTCTGCTGATTATCAGTGGCAAAGCCATGGCTTTGCAGCCAGTCAAACGCCTGCTGCGGGTGCTTAAATTTTTGCACTTCAAACCGGCTTGGCACATTTTTAACCATTTTATCAAGCTGGTACTCTTTGACGGTATCGGGCCAGTACACATGGGCGGAGTAACGTAAGCCATGTTCGATAGTCCAGTTAACCAGGGCTTTAATAACCGGCTCAATACCGGGCACGCCCAGCTGCCAGTTTTCCAGCAAGGTAATATTGGCCCAGTCGCTACCGGTTAACGGCGCCGCGGCTGCTTTAAATTCCCGGGCATAATCTTCGGCATCGCGCTGGCTCCAGCTGCCTTTGACCATGGCAATTAATACTTTGTTATCCACCCAGATAGTAAACTTCGGGTTAAATTTCATTTTAACTGTCCTGCAAAGCTCAGACAGTTAAAGCCTAGCAGGTATTCGCTTATCTGGCACGGTGCACTAGCGCTGCAGCATAAAGGTTTCATATTCCAGCCGGTTAAATTGCCGGTTTAACATTACCAGGCCAAGCAGGGTGGTAATTAACATCGCAAACGCAAACCCATAACCGTAAAACGCCAGTCCTAAGTCGGTTGACAGCATACTCAGGCCCAGGTTGGTAACGCACATCACGCTGATCAGCGCCAGTGCCTGATAGCGTTTATCCAGATAAAACATCACGTTTAAAATTGCCATCACCAGCACCTGTAATGACACTCCAACTAAATCGACATACAGCAGATGTAAATAGGCCAGATCTATTTTTAACAATCGCAGTATTTCTTCACTCCAGAGCAGCAGCAATGCCAGGGTCAGCCCCTGAATTTTGAAAATCTGATACAGACTGTTTTTACAGGCCAGCACCATTTTATCTTTAAGCAGGAAGATGGCCTCCAGCGTTCCGCCCTCGCGTACCGTCTGATAAAACTCTTCATTGGCGGCGGCAAAATCCGTTTCCATATGTAACATAAACACTGCCATGCCGGGGATAATGGCCAGATAAGCAATAAAGATCGGCAAATCGTAAATGTAAGACGCCCGGAAAATATCAATTACCTGAGACGAGACCTCAGGCGTAAACCAGAACACAAACTTGTCGGCCCATACCCCCAGGTTATACAGCAGGCCGCACAACGCCAGTGAGACAAAGGCATAGCGGCGGCGTAGAAAATCAAAGGCAATTAATTTATCTGACGGATAGTGCCGCAGCACAAAAAACAGCAGGGTAAAGGCAATTAAAGCCTGGCTGCAGGCAAAAATCAGTAACAGGCCCAGTAAGCCAAACGGGGGCATCAGCCAGGCAGCCAGTACCATCAGGCTGTAACCGCCAACCAGGGTTAATACGATGCGGTAATACTGCTTCATGCCACTTAAAAACACGATAATTAACCACAGATTGCACAGCACGACAAAGGCGGTCAGCATGCTGATTTTTATCGCGGCCGGCAGCGCGGTTAACAGCAGTATGGCGACACCGCTCAATGCCGCCAGTACCGACATCACCAGCATACAACCGAGCAGGTTCGGGGTAACCTGTTGTTCCTGCTGTTCAAATAAGCGGTCTGAGATAAAGCGGGTAAATAATAACTGAAACAGGCCGCTTAAAATCAGTGAGCCGGCCATCATATAGGTTACCAGCACCAGAAACTGAATAATCAGATCGGTCGGGAATACCCGGCCAAGGCTCAGCATGCCGATGACCATCAACGCCAGAATCGATAATACCCAGGGCCCTGAGCCGATAATCGCCGCCAGACCATAAGCTTCGACATAGGATAGCAGGGTGTTCTTTTTCAGAATGTGCCGAAGCTCGAAACCTATGCCTGCCATGTTGTTAATGTCTCGTATAGTTGATTAAAACGCTCGAACATAAATTGTTCCTGGTAGTATTGTTGTACCCTGGCATAACCGGCTTCGCTCATCCGCCGCCAGTTATCGTCATCGGTCAGGGTTTTCAGCAGGGCGGTACTGGCCTGATTCGGGTTGGCAATACCGATAATATAACCACAGGCTCCGAGCGCCTGATCGGCCCTCTGCATGCCATAAATAATTTCGCGGCAGGAACCAACATCAGTGGCGATACAGGGCACGCCGGCCGCCATCGCTTCCAGCAGCACCAGCGGTTGGGCTTCACTGATCGACGTCAGCATACAGACCCCAAGCTGCGGCAGTATTTCCGCCACATTCTGCATCCCCAGAAACTTCACATGCTGCTGTAACGACAAACTGTGGATCAGCAGCTCGCACTCTTTAACATAGGCCGGGTCTTCTTCGGTGGGGCCGATAATCCAGCCTTGCAATTCAGGTTCGCTGTTCACCGCAACCCTGATCGCCCTGATAAAGGTTTTAATATCTTTAATCGGCACCACCCGGCCAATCAGGCCGGCCACTTTGGGTACCCCGGCGGGGCGTTGCTGTCTGGCCTGGGCAAAGCGCTGCAGATTAATGCCGTTAACAATCACCTCGGTTTTATCAGCGGGCGCGCCATCGCTGATCTGCCGCTCGCGGTTGCCCTGATACAGCGCGGTGATCCGATCGGCGCTCTGGTAAGCGGTTTTGCCCTGTTGCTCAAAGAAGCTAATCCAGGTTTTGCGGGTGTTTTCCATTTTTTTGTGAATACTGGTATCCAGGGCAAAATGGCGGTCCTGGATCCAGCTGGCCTGGGTTAAATCTATCTTGCGCTCTTTGGTATAAATACCATGCTCGCTGAGTAAATAAGGCACACCCAGCCGCTGTTTTAACAAGGCCCCCAAAAAACCGGCATAACCGGTCGAGATACTATGCAGCATTCTGGCTGCGGGCACCTTATTGGCAATCTGTACCAGACTGAACAATGGGCTGTAAATATTCCGAAAGGTCCAGAAAAAATCGACAAACGACTGATTCTCTGCCCGGCTTAAATATAATTCAACCAGGATTTGCCACGAATGCTCACTGTACAGAAAATCTTCATAGCTCAGGCCATGGCGTTGGCCCAGCTCGTCAAGCAACTGCTGCAACTGTTGCGGGGTTAATGCCTGCTCAGACTGATTAAACCGGGCCAGTACCTGTTGCCACATGGCAAAGGCTTTGGCCTTGCCCAGGCGGGCTCTGGGCGGGCTGAACTGCCTGGGTTCCATAATAAAATGGGTTTCCAGGCCAACCACATTGTCAGGCAGCTGGTAATGCTGGCCGGCATAACTCTGGCGGGTGCCGCCAATAAATACCAGATAAAAACGATAATGCGGCAAGCCGCTAATCAGTTGGTGCACCCAGCTGGAAACGCCCCCCCTGACATAGGGGTAGGTGCCTTCCAGTAACAGGCAGATATCAGCTTGCTGCACTGCGCCAGTACTCCTTTAATTGGGTCAC
>NZ_JAWVZF010000094.1:0-10283 GCF_033722355.1 Arsukibacterium sp.
GGCAGCAAGAGCCGGTGGCGCCAGTGGTTTACTGATGTCCGGCAGGCTGCGTTGGATCTGGCTGAACAGTTGCTGTAACGGTGCCGGCAGATCCTGCATTGCCGTCGGCTGCATCAGCGGCTGCGATAATAAGGGTAACAGGTTGCGCCAGGCCTGCGCTTTACTGTCAGGCGACAGCGGAGGCAGTAACTGACTGGCGTTTGCGGTCCTGCTTTGCTGTAACTGATCTGAAGCTGCCGGTGCTGACTGCGCTGATATGCTTTGATTTACGCTCCGGGCGCCGTGCACGACCGTTTGCCAGCTAACATTTTTATCAGCTTGCTGCTGGCTGACGGTCAGTTGCTGACTGTGACCGCTTGCCTGCGACTGTAATTGCAATTGCCACTGGCCGTTCGGCGTTGCCGGCGGTTTGAGTTGCATCGTTATCGGTACCGGGCTTGACGCTGTGCCCGCACTGTTTGTGCTGCTGTTCGCCAGACTCTGCGCCAGTTGCGGTGGGACAGTAAGGGTTATCTGGCCCAGATTAATTTTTCCGCCGGCGGGCAACACTGTCTGATTAACTGGCGGCAGCTGACTGATCAGTGCCTGCAGCAATTGCTGCTGACGGCCCGTCGTCAGCGGCAACGTCTGGCCGCCGGCAGTATCTGGCTGCAGTATCAGTTGGCTGGCGCCGGTTTTCTGGTTAATGCTAAGGGTAAGCCGTAGTGGCAGCACCTCGTTTTTCTGGCCGGACAGGCTGGTCACACTGTCTCGATTGCCAGCGGCTGAGCGCAACGCTGTGTCTGCGGCGATGACCGCAGGTAGCAGCGTGTTAAAGGCTGCTATTTCCTTAGCAGACAACACCAGTAGCACCGGATTAGCATTGGCCGGGCCTGGGGTGGTAAGTTGCAACTGACCCGTTTTCAGATGAAGCTGCACAGGCAATGTTAACCTTTTGGCAGCCGGATCCGGCAGCGTGGCGGCAGTAGGCGATAGCGGCTCAAGCGGTAACTGCTGGCTCAGCCACTGGCTTATTACAGGCTGCAGCTGAGCGGGGCTTAAATTAATGGTGCTGACTGGCGGGGGCATTGCCTGTAGCGTCAGGGTATACTGGCTGGCTGGGCCTGGCGCCATTCTGACGTGCATCTGGGTACCAAATTGCTGACGCAGCTGAGCGCTAAGCTGTGCTGGCAGACTAATTGTCAGCGCGCCTTGTGGTGTTTGCAGTTGCAGCTGGCCGTGGCCGGAGAGCATCTGCAAACGGGCGTTATATAGTTCACCGGCCAGTAACTTTAGCTCAGTGTTGTTTGCCCCGTTATGCTGAGGTGTTAATGCAGGCAGGCTTTGCAACAATTTGTCCAGATTGATCTGGTTCATATTTCCCCTGATTAATCACATTGCACGATATGGATCTGATTCGTATTCCGGCTTCGGTATGCTACTATGCGCGCAATTTTATCAGCAGTCGATACCAGGGCCAGTGATTAAAACGCAGCCATCAGCAGCAGATACTGCCGCGCTCAGTCAGCCTGTTTTACAGGCCGAGAATTTAAGTTGTATCCGGCAGGACCGGGTACTGTTTTCCGGGTTATCACTTAAATTAAACGCTGGCCAGTTATTACAAATCCTCGGCAAAAATGGTGCCGGTAAAAGCTCATTATTACGTATTTTAGCGGGCTTAGCCGCACCTGACGATGGTCAGCTTTACTATCAGGCTAAGCCATTGGCGCAAAGCTTGCCAGCTTATTGCAGCAACTTATGTTATATCGGCCACCAGAGCGGGGTGCATGAGCAATTAACTGCTTTGGAAAATTTACGCTTCTGGCGCGCGGCTTCATCGCTTCAAGCCGGCGATGACTGGGCCCTGCTGGCCCAACTTGGCCTGGCCGGTCTGGAAGATGTTCCCTGCCGGATGCTTTCGGCGGGTCAGCAACGCCGGGTATCACTGGCCAGACTGTGGCTGACACCGGCCCGTATCTGGATCCTCGATGAGCCTTTTACCGCACTCGACCAGAGCGCGATCGGCTTGTTGCAGCAGCATCTGCTTGATCACCTGAACCGCGGCGGTGCCATTATTCTGACTACTCACCAGAGTCTGACGTTACAATTTCAGTCTCTGGTACAACTGGAGCTGGCCTACCGATGGTAACTCTGGTTTTTTTACAACGCGAATTGCGCTTACTGGCCCGGCAAAAGGCTGACTGGCTTAACCCTATTCTGTTTTTTATCATTGTACTGAGCCTGTTTCCGCTTGGCGTTGGACCAGAGCCCAATATGTTACGTAGTATTGCTCCGGGAGTCGTCTGGATTGCGGCTCTGCTTAGCGTTTTACTGGCAGCAGAGCGGCTATTTAAAGATGATTACCGCAATGGGGTAATTGAACAGCTGGTGGCAGGCCGGCAGAGTTTACTGGCGTTTGTTCTGGCAAAAACCTTTGCCAACTGGTTCAGCACCGGTTTACCGCTGATCCTGTTATCGCCGGTCGTGGCTTTATTGCTGGGGCTGGGGCAGGCCGCTCTCGCTGCTATGGCACTGACGTTATTGCTGGGTACCCCGCTGCTTAGTCTGCTAAGTGTACTTGGCTCAGCACTTACGATGGCCGCTGATAAAGGCGGAATTTTACTGGCGTTACTGATATTGCCGCTGTATATTCCGCTGTTAATTTTTGCCAGCAGTGCAATAGAAGCCGCCAGTATGGGGCTGGGGTATCAGGGACAGCTGGCTATTTTGCTGGCCATGTTATTATTGGCGTTGGCGCTGGTTCCGATGGCGGTAACCAGTGCATTGCGAATTAATGTGAGTTGATATGTTCAAGTGGTTAGATCCGTACGCAAAAAGCGAAACCCTGTATCATTTCTGTGGCAAGCTGTTGCCCTATCTGATGGTTACTGCATTGGCGCTGCTGTTGCTCGGAAATATCTGGGGCCTGGCGTTTACCCCGGCCGATTATCAGCAGGGTGATAGCTACCGGATCATTCACATTCATGTGCCATCAGCCATTATGTCGATGGGCGCCTATGCCGCTATGGCCAGTGCCGCTTTTGTTGCCCTGATCTGGCAGATTAAAGTCGCGCACTGGGCGGTACTGGCGATAGCGCCGATTGGCGCTGTGTACACGGCTATTGCCCTGATAACGGGCATGGCCTGGGGTAAACCGATGTGGGGTGCCTGGTGGGTATGGGATGCCAGGCTGACTTCGGAACTGATTCTGTTATTTTTGTATCTGGGCGTTATTGCGTTAAATGGTGCCTTCAGTGACCGTCAGGTAGGGGCGAAAGTGTCCAGTTTGCTGGCCCTTATCGGCGTAATTAACCTGCCAATCATTCATTTTTCCGTGGAGTGGTGGAATACCCTGCATCAGGGTGCCAGCATTACCAAATTTGCCAGACCATCAATTGACCCCAGTATGCTCTGGCCTTTGTTAATCAGCATCCTGGCATTTGCCGTATTACTGATGGCGCTGACCTGTTTACGGCTGCGTACCGCTATCCTGGTGAACGAGCAGCACCGGCCCTGGGTCAGAAAGCTGGTAGGAGGTTAACTTATGTATTTTCAATCGTTCAGTGATTTCCTGGCCATGGGCGGCTACGGCTTTTTTGTCTGGCTGTCGTTCGGCTTGACCTACCTGCTGCTGACGGGATTAATAGCCATCAGCATGTACCAGCAAAAGCAGTTTAAACAGCAGCTGAAAGCAACGATTGCCCGCGAAAAACGAGTTAAGCAGTATCAGGAGCAACAAGTCTAATGCAACCACGACGCAAAAAACGCCTGTTTTCGATATTAGTGATTATCAGCCTTATCGCCGGGGCTATCGGTGCCATGCTGTATGCGCTTAAGCAGAATATCGATTTATTTTATACCCCAACCCAGCTGGTGGAAGGGTTGGGCAAAGACAAGGTTAAACCTGTGGTAGGCCAGCGGTTACGTATTGGCGGTATGGTGGTACCAGGTTCGGTATCCCGTGATGCAGACAGTTTAAAAGTCCGGTTTCAGCTGGTAGATACCGGGCCGATGGTCTGGGTTGAATACGACGGTATATTACCGGATCTGTTCCGGGAAGGTCAGGGTATTGTTGCGCAGGGCACCCTGGTGTCTGCAGATGTTATTGAGGCCAGCGAGGTGCTGGCAAAACATGACGAGGAATATATGCCGCCAGAGGTCGCTGAAGCGATGAAAGGGATACGGCATGTACCGCCGTCGCAGGCTAACTTCCCGGCAAGCACACGTTCGCCGGTAAGTGCTGACGAGCAACCAGCCAAACAACCAACTTATTAAGGGGCAGGGCGATGATAGCTGAATCCGGCCAGCTTGCGTTGACCTTTGCGCTGGCCCTGGCAATGCTGCTGGCGGTCGTGCCACTGTATGGCAGTTTTACCGGTAATCAGCGGGCGTTGCTGCAGGCAAAACCGCTGGCGATAGGCCTGTTTTTGTTCTGCCTGCTGGCCAAGCTGGCGCTGGTACACGCCTTTTTAACCAATGATTTTACTGTCATTAATGTCGCGACTAACTCCAGCTCTATTCTGCCCTGGTATTATCAGATAACAGCCAGCTTTGGCTCGCACGAAGGCTCAATGCTGCTGTGGATCCTGATGCTTGCCGGTTGGACAGCATTGGTGGCTGTTTTCTCTAAAGGCTTACCCCTTTTAATGCAGGGGCGTATTCTGGGCGTACTGGGGCTGATTAATATCGGCTTTATTGCCTTTTCGCTGTTTATGTCAAACCCGTTTGCCCGCAGTTTGCCATTTTATCCGGTGGAAGGGATGGACTTAAATCCGTTGCTGCAGGATTTTGGCATGATTATCCATCCGCCGTTACTGTATATGGGCTATGTGGGTTTTGCGGTGTCTTTCGCTTTTGCTATCGCCGCATTAATTGGTGGCAAATTTGACAGCACCTGGGCTCGCTGGGCTAGGCCCTGGACCCTCGCAGCCTGGCTGTTTTTAACCCTTGGCATTATGTTTGGCAGCTGGTGGGCTTATCATGAACTGGGCTGGGGCGGCTGGTGGTTCTGGGATCCGGTAGAAAATGCCTCTTTTTTGCCCTGGCTAGTTGGCACAGCACTGATCCACAGCCTGGCGGTAACCGAAAAACGCGGTACCTTTAAATCATGGACAGTATTGTTAGCCCTTGCTGCGTTTTCGCTCAGTCTGGTCGGGGCTTTTTTAGTGCGCTCAGGGGTACTGGTGTCGGTACATTCTTTTGCGGCAGATCCCGACCGGGGCATTTTCTTACTGGTGTTTTTGCTGCTGGTTATTGGCGGGTCGCTGGCGCTATATGCGGTGCGGATGAATTCGGTTCGCAGTCAGGCCCGTTATCAGCTGTTCTCCCGCGAAGTGATGTTATGGGGCAATAATGTCTTTTTGTTAACCGCCACCCTGGTCGTGTTTCTGGGAACTCTTTTTCCGTTGTTTCATAAAGAGCTCGGCCTGGGCACCATTTCAATTGGTGAGCCGTTTTTTAATCAGATGTTTTATTATCTGACAATTCCGTTTGCTTTGCTGCTGGGCCTCGGGCCCTGGGTGCGCTGGAAACAGCAACCGGTAAAACCCTTACTGGGGCCACTGAGCTTAATTGCAGTTGCCAGTCTGATACTGGCGACAGGCACCCTGGCCGCTATGCAGAGTGTCCAGGCTAATTTAGCCCTGCTTGGGTTGTTGCTGGGCGCCTGGGTTGGGGTGTCGGCACTTTATGAACTGTACCAGCGGCTCAGTCAGTTTGGCTCGGTCACTAAAGGGGTTTTTAAGCTGCAAGCCAGCCACTACGGTATGACTATCGCTCATATTGGTTTTGCGGTTCTGGTAGTGGGCGTGGCCATGACCAAAACCTACAGTACAGAGCGTGATGTGCGGATGCAAATCAATGACAGTATCAGCCTGGCAGGCTATACCTTTACCCTGCTGGACGTTTACCCGCTGGATGGTGCCAATTTTGGTGGCGAAGCAGCAGAGATTGCCGTCCATAACAGTCAGGGCAAATTTATCAGCCAGTTGCATGCAGAAAAACGCTTTTATACCATTCAACGCACGGTAATGACAGAATCAGCAGTCCATGCCCGGTTAAGCCGTGACTTATATGTGTCACTGGGCGAGGCCTTACCCGACAATGCCTGGGCGCTGCGGCTGTACGTAAAGCCTTTTGTCCGCTGGATATGGCTCGGTGGTCTGTTAATGGCGCTCGGCGCGCTGGTGGCACTGCTCGATAAGCGTTACCGGCGCCAAGGCGCTGTTGCTGTCGCGCTGAAAAAGGAGAATATCGCCAATGCGTAAACTGATGTTTTATATACCGCTGGCTTTGTTTCTGGCGCTCACATTGTTTCTACTCAGTGGCTTATTCTCTAACCCGATGGAACGGGAGTCTGTCACGACTGATAAACCCCTGCCGGCCTTTAATCTGCCAGATTTAATGAACCCGGCACTTCGCTGGCAGCCTGAACAATTGCTGGGCGAAACCTTTTTGTTAAATGTCTGGGGCACCTGGTGTCCCACCTGCAATGCTGAACTGAGCTTTATGACAGAGCTAAGAGAGCAGGGCGTTAAAATTGTTGGTTTATATTATGTGCTGCCCACTGATCCGCTATTGGGTGAACGCTTTGATTTAGCCGCGCTGCAAGCCGATGTCAGTAGCAAACTGCAGCAGCGGGGTAACCCCTATCAGTTTAATATTCTGGACGCTGAGCGCAGCCTGGCCCTGGATTTAGGGGTAAGTGGGGCACCGGAAACCTTTATCATCGATAGCTTGGGCATAGTGCGCGCCCATCACATTGGCGACATCAACCCCCAGGTGTGGCGCAGCAAGCTGGCACCGCTCTATCAGCAGTGGCACCAGCAAGACGGAGCTAAACCATGAAAGCGTATTGCTGGTTTGCCATGCTTCTGCTGCTAAGCCTGCCGCTGCAGGCCACCGAAGAGGTATTACGTTTTGACAATGAAGCGCAGCGCCAGGCCTATCAGCAGTTAACGGCAGAATTACGCTGCCCGCAATGTCAGAACCAGAATATCGCAGACTCTAACGCGGTCGTGGCGGTGGACATGCGCCAGAAAACCTACGATATGATTATGCAGGGCAGCAGCCGCGATCAGGTACTCGATTATATGATTAACCGCTACGGCAACTTTGTTCATTATCAACCGCCTGTTAATCGTTATACCTTGCTGTTGTGGCTGGCTCCGCTGCTGATGCTGCTGGGGCTGTTTGCGTTGCAGTTTTACCGGCGCCGGCAACAGGCCGCTGAGCATACCAGCCCCCTCCCTGCCGATAATACACCGTCACAGAAGCTGGATGCAGAGCTGGATAAACTGATCGAACAATACCGGAGTAAGAAATGATGTTATGGCCGTTGCTGCTAAGTGCTCTGCTGATGCTGGTACTGAGCGCCATTATTATCAGCTGGCCCCGTAAGGCCGGTACAGCTGCTAATCAGACTCCGTTACAACTGTTTGAAGAGCGCCTGCAGTTGCTGGCCCTGGCGCGTGACAGTGGTGAGCTGGCAGAGCAGGACTTTGCAATTGCCGCCGCCGAACTTAAGCAGCAATTTAACCAGCAACAGCACACCGAGCATTATCAGCAACCAAAGCGGCAACTGTGGTGGCATCTGGGCTTGCTGCTGTTTGTGTTTTTAGCTGTGGCGCTTATTTACCGCTTTAATGGCCATTACACTGAACTTAACGACTGGCAGCACGCCAGAGCCGAACTGGCAAATTATGGCGAACGGGCATTGCTTGGTCAGGGCGAGCCATTATCCGCACAGGAAACCCGGCTGTTTGCGCTGGCACTGCGCACCAAACTGGCCGAGGAGGGAGATGACGCCGTCGCCTGGATGCTACTGGGGCGGATCTGGATGTCACAGGGTTTAATGGAAGATGCCATCGAGGCGTTCGAAAAATCGCTGGCACTGAGTCCAAACCGGATCCCGCTGTTGCTTAATTTTGCCCAGGCCCTGATCGTCGTTGGTGGCGATGATAACCTGGCCAGAGCCGGACGGGCCGTGGCCAGAATTTTACTGGCTGAAGCTGATAACCTGGATGCTATGTCGCTTATGGCTTTGATTGCCCACGAGAAAGGCGATAGCAGCGAGGCGATTAAAGCCTGGTCATTGCTGGCAGACAAACTGGAACCGTCAGATCCCCGTTACCCGCTGGTGTTAAGCAAACTGAATGAACTGGGCATCGAAAGCCCGGTGGCGACAGGCCGGCAAATCAGGGTGAGACTGACGGTGGCGCCGGAACTTGCGGCACAAAATCCACAGGCCAGTTTATTTTTATTTGCCCGTGCTGCACAGGGGCCTAAGTTGCCGCTGGCCGTGCAGCGGATCCCGTTGCCCAGTGGCGAGGTGGAATTAGTACTGGATGAGAAAATGGCGATGCAGCCAGACTGGAGTCTGAGCCAGGCCGATCAGGTGGTGGTTGTGGCACGGATGTCTCAGGCAGGCACGGTGGAACAACTGGCCGGCGATCTGCAGGCAGAATCAGACGTACTTACTTTTAACGATGCGAAAATCAGCGTAACGCTGACACTGGAACCCTGATATGGCTGGACATACTCTGATGCTGCGTTTTGCTGTGCTACTGACGCTGACATTTACCCTGTTTATAACCGGTTGTGCCAACAAACCGGCATCACCGTCAAAGCCAGCGCAGGCGGGCGAGGCTGGGCAAGCCACAACTCAGAACGAGTTCGTTGCAGCGGCAGAAGCGGCAGAGCCCGTAGTACCTACTTATAATGACCCGCGCGATCCGCTCGAACCACTGAACCGGCCGTTATGGGATTTTAATTATGATGTGCTGGATAAATATCTGTTACGGCCGGTGACTGTCGGCTATATGAAAGTGGTGCCTAAGCCAGCCCGTAACGGCCTGATTAATGTGGTTGACAACCTGAGTGAACCTGCCAGTTTCGTCAATAGTTTATTACAGGGTAAACCCGGGCGCGCCGCTACCAGTGCCGGTCGGTTTCTGGTTAATTCCACCGTTGGTATTTTCGGTTTGTTTGATGTCGCCGCCAGAATGGGCCTGGCCGAAGCCGATGAAGACTTCAACCAGACCCTGGCAGTATGGGGCGTGGGCGATGGCGCTTTTCTGATGATCCCGGCACGGGGCCCAAGCACCGTGCGCGATACCGCAGGCAGCATTGTCGATAGTCTGTATTTTCCACTGGCATTGTTAAACACGCCGTTGTCAGTTACCCGGTTTACCATTAAAGCCCTCGACAGCCGTGAGCAGCTGATGAATGTTGAACAAATGCTGGAAGACTCCTTAGACCCATACTCTTTTGTCAAAGAGTCATATTATCAGCGTCAGGAATTTAAAATTTATGACGGCAATCCGCCACAGCCCAAAGAAGAACAGCTGGATGACGAACTGCTGGATTATCTTGACGAGTTCCAGTAAATAAATGGTCACGGTCTCTTTAGCCGCTGTGGCAAAAAAAGAGCAGCGTGATTTAAACGGATAGCCGGAATTAAGGATTATTATGATTAAAGTGCTCAGTGTATTTGGTACCCGCCCCGAAGCGATTAAAATGGCGCCGCTGGTCAACTTATTAAAAGCGGACAGTGAAATTGACAGTCGGGTCTGTGTGACTGGTCAGCACCGGGAAATGCTGGACCAGGTGCTTAGTCTGTTCGAAATCGTTCCTGAATATGATCTGGCTATTATGAAATCCGGCCAGGATTTATACGATGTCACCACCAGCATTTTATTAAAAATAAAGCCGGTACTCAGAGACTTTACCCCCGATATCGTGCTGGTACATGGTGATACCAGTACCACCTTTGCTGCAGCGCTCGCCTGTTATTATGAAAAAATTGCGGTAGGCCATGTCGAAGCCGGTTTGCGTACCGGCAATATTTACAGTCCATGGCCGGAAGAAGCCAACCGCAAATTAACCGGGGCGATTACCCGGTTGCATTTTGCCCCGACGGAAACCTCAGCAGCCAATTTGCTGGCAGAAAATGTACCTGGCACCCAGATTATTGTAACTGGTAATACGGTCATCGACGCGCTGCTGCAGGTTGTCAGCAAAATCGGCGAAGACCAACAGCTCAGTGGCGCTTTTGGCCAGCAATTTCCGTATGGCCAGCATGGCCGGCGGCTGATACTGGTTACCGGCCATCGGCGCGAAAGCTTTGGTGGCGGCTTTGAGCAGATTTGTGCCGCCCTGGCAGAACTGGCGCAGGCTTTTCCGGATTGCGATTTCGTCTATCCGGTGCATTTAAACCCCAATGTCCGGGAACCGGTATACCGGTTACTGAGTGATGTCAGCAATGTTCATTTAATACCACCACAGGATTATCTGCCTTTTGTTTA
>NZ_JAWVZF010000095.1:0-10216 GCF_033722355.1 Arsukibacterium sp.
AAGCTGGCCTGATGTCAGAGCTCCAGATTATCTATCCGGGTAACCAGCAACTGGTCAATTTTGTAGCTGTCGATATCGACTACTTCAAATTTATAGCCGCCGTGCAGCACGAAATCAGTCCGCTTTGGGATCTTGCGCAGGGTAAACATCATAAAACCGGCAATAGTTTCATAGTTTTCCGGGTTGGGGAAACTGTCGATATCCAGTACCCGCATCACATCGGCCAGCGGCGTCAGGCCCTCGACCAGCCACGAATTAGCATCGCGTTTTACAATCTGCTCCTCCTCTGAACTGACCAGCTCGCCCATCACGATACTCATCACATCCTTTAACGTAATAATACCGACCACCAAAGCGTATTCGTTCATAATTATCGCAAAGTCCACGCCGGTAGATTTAAAGTGCTCCAGCACTTCATACAGCGACAAAGTATCAGGAATAATCAGCGGTGAGCGCACTATCCCCTCTTTTTTCAGCGAAATAGGCTGATCGTGCAATACCTGCATTAAAATATCCCGGGTATCAACATAGCCTGCGACCCTGTCCAGCACCTCATCACAGACAATAAACTTGGCATGCGGGTGCTCGGCAATTTTGGCTTTGATATTGTCCTGCGATTCATTATTAGTAAAAAAAATTAAACTCTCCCGCGCGGTCATCGCCGAGGTTACCGTGCGGGACTCCATATCAAATACGTTCTCCAGTAGCTGATGCTCATGCTGCTGCAATACCCCGGCCTGGGCGCCGGCATCCATCATTGCCATAATATCGTCAGGCGTAATGTCGTCTTTGCGCATCGTTGGCACATTAAACAAACTGAAAAATAAATTGGCCAGGCCGTTAAATAACCAGACAAAAGGTTTCAGCAGCAAAATAAGCAGTGACATAGGCCGGACAATTCTCACTGCAATTTTCTCAGGGGCGATCATTGCCAGCCGCTTGGGCATTAAATCGGCAAATAAGATAAACAATGAAGTAACAAAAAATACCGATAAGCCAAACGCCGCGGCCGGTGCCCAGCTGGCGTCAACAAAGACCGTCAGTACAGATAAAAAGTAAGGGGTAAAGGCTGACTCACCTAAAATACCACCCAGAATAGCAACGGCATTTAAGCCAATTTGTACCACAGTGAAAAAATTTCCGGGCTGTTCCTGCAGCAGCAACACTTTTTCTGCACTGATATCACCCTGGGTTGCCATCAGCCGTAAGCGCATTTTGCGCGATGCGGCCAGGGCAATTTCGGACACTGAAAAAAATGAACTGGCGGCCACCAGCAGTAACATAACAAACAGATATTCAACGGTACTCATAACGCTTCCAGAAACTTACGGCAGATTATGTTGCCGGGTGAAACAGCACGGTTGTTAGTATAGCTTTAATCAGCTGCTAAAAACGCTAAGCAACTGAAAATATTCGGTCGTAACCTAAGATTGCAGCATATTAGTAGCTGTAATTGTCTGTAAAATACGCTATCTTCTGATCAGTAGTAATGATTGGATCCACTGCATGCATGTTATTTCAGCTTTAGTTAGCTTGTTGTTTAGCCGCCTGACAGGTGTGATCCTGCTATTACTGGCTTTAAGCTTAAATTCTGTCTCTGCTCAGCAGCAAGCTGATGAGGCGCAACTCGAACAGCAACTTGATCAATATATTCTGCTGGCTCTGAATGATTACCAGGCGTCCGAGGTATTTTTAGAGGATTTATACCAGCGCTATCATGTTAATCCCACCACTGATATTGCACTTGCCAGTAAAGTGCGGCTGCTATCCTATCAGGCAAGCTTATTGCTGGCTCAGCAACAACAACTGCAGGCCGATGCCGTGCTTGCTGAACTGCTGGGCTTAATAGCTGAAACAGAAGACCCGAATATACTGAGCGAAATATACGCCACCGAAATGGAGTTTATGTTCTCTCAGCAGGCATTATCCGCTGCCATCCTCAAAGCTGACCGGCTTGATTTAATGCTGGCTGAAGCGGATGTCCCGCGGATCCGTTACTACGCGCACAATCTGCTAGGCCGGCTGTTTCAGGCCGATAGTCAGTATGAACGGGCCTTACAGCATTATACCAAGGCGCTGGATGCGGTTATCGAGACCGATAATCAACTGACGTTACGCCGTCGCTCCTTTCTGAATTATATGATTGCCCAGGTCTATGCTGATTTAAAAAAGTGGCCTGAAGCCAAAGCCCTGACGGAAGAGCTGATAGCAGATGCCAAAAAATATCAGTTTCAGCAATTTTTACCTGAACTGTATTTAATGCTCGGCTTTATTGTCGCGGAGCAAAAAGATTTAGAGGCCGCTATCGCCATTAATCAACTGGGTTTAGCTGCGGCAAAACAGCATAATCAGCCGGCATTAGTACTGACGTTTCAGAATAATCTTGGTTCTATTTATATGTCCCAGGAAAAATATCCGGCAGCAAAACAGATTTTACTGACGGCCGCTGAGCAGGCTGAGACGCTTAATGATGAATACAGCAAAAAACTGATTGGTTTTAACCTGGCTTATATTGAGGTTATGGAAGGCAAGCATGACAGTGGCCTGGCCAAAATGTTAAATGCACTTGAGTATTTTAAGAAAAACGATACTAAAGCAGGCTACGAATCAACCCTGGAATGGCTGGCTAAAGCCTATGGGGCAGTCGGCAAGTATCAGTTGCAGGCGCAGACATTACAGCAGCAACTGGAGCTCAGGGCTGAGATATTAACGGCAGAGCGGGAAAAAAGTATCAGCGACTTGCAAAACCGTTACGATACCAAAGCGAAGTCTCAGCTGATTACTATTTTAGAGCAGGAAAACAACTTAAAAGCGCAGCTGTTGGAAAATCGTAAACTGCAGCAGCAGCTTACCGGCTTGTTTGCCCTGGTATTAGTGTTTGCTGCCATTTTGCTATTCCAGCTTTACCGCAAAGTGCGCCAGTCAAACCGCAAGTTACGCGAGGCCAATAAACAGCTGGAGTTTCAGTCGCTGCGTGACCCGTTAACCGGTTTATTTAACCGCCGCGCGCTGCAGGAACATATGCAGCGGCGCACTAAGTTCAACCGCCGCCAAAGCGATATCAGTGCTTCAGCCAATGGCTTTTTACTGTTAGACGTTGATTTTTTTAAAAAAATTAATGATACCTATGGTCATGCGGCCGGTGATGCAGTGCTGAAGCAACTCAGTGCCCGCCTGACCAGTGTATGTCGTGAGGGCGATCTGTTAATTCGCTGGGGCGGCGAAGAGTTTTTGTTATATCTGGATGACATTGCCCCAGAGCAAGTGAGCGGATTCTGTAAACGGATCCTTCAGGTTATTGCCAGCGAACCGGTGCAGTATGAAGACAAAATCATTCCGGTTAGTGTCAGCGGCGGCTTTATTCATTTACCTTTCTCTGGCATTGATGAAAACGACCTTAACTGGGAGCGGGTGTTGCAGATTGCTGATATGGCGCTGTATTTAAGTAAAGTAAATGGCCGTAATCAGGTGTATGCGATAACCGGCCTGCGCACAGAGTTTGCGTTGGCGCGCCAGGCACTGACTGATGATTTACAGGGCGCTATCCGCCAGAATATGGTCGATTATATCTCGATTAAAGGCCCTGCTCTGCCCTCGTCGTGATCCGCTAACTACCAAAGCAGATTCGCCAGCAGCAGCAACATAAGCAGCAGTAGCGCACTGGGGCCCATCACTCCGCCAGGGCTGAAGCGGTAAACAAGGCGCTCAACGTTACGCCAGTTGAACCGGTAACGCACCGCCTGCCATTGGCGCTGCGGCTGGTACATTCGTTTCAGTTTTAACGACCATAATATGACGATGCTCGGTCTATCGTAATACCTCGAACTTAGTTGCCAGCGAGACTGCCAGCGCACCGCCGTAAACACTAGTAATGCAAGCAGTAGCGGCCAGCATAAGGCATAGAGTGCTTTCAGATTCAGGGTTTTCTCAGTTAACAATGCCAGCGGCTGCCAGTGCCAGGGCAGCCAGACTAATACCAGCAGCGCAATGAAAATGCAGCCCCCCTGCCAGTATAACTGCCAATCTGCTGCAGTGTGCTGCTGATGGCTTCGCCACTGTTGGCGCAGCGCGGCCGCTAAATGAAAAAACAGAATGGCGGTTGCCACTGCACCAACAGACAGCAGCATCACCAGCAGATCTGCGTTAAGCCAGCCTGGCAGTGGCACAGTGCCAAGCAGATTTTTTAAACCGGTTTTTATTGCTGCGCCGCCGCTAAAAGGTAAAGCCATCAACGCCAGGGCGGGTAGCCAGAACAACAGTTGCCAGGCAGCGGGCAATTTGTGGCGGGCATTTAAACCGGCGTATAAGAACAACGCACCTTTGGCAAATGCATGATGTGAGGCATACGCCATTAGTACCGGAATAACCAGCGCGGCACTGTCAGTCCAGCAAAGCGCGACCAGCACCAGAATATATCCCACCTGGCTGACCGACGAATAGGCCAGAATAATTTTTGGCTGCTGATATAACAAACTGGCAGCAACGCCAAAAAAAGCAGAGCAAAAACCGATGGTTATCATATAAGGTACCCAGTACTGCAACAGCGGATCGCCTGCCGGTAAAAACACCACTAAGCCCAGCACTCCCGCTTTGATCATAGCGCCGGACAGCACTGCGCTGGCCGGGGCCGGGGCGGCAGGATGCGCCTGCGGCAACCAGATATGCAGTGGCCAGAACCCCGCTTTCAGGCCCAGTCCGCTGATAATCAGCAAAATGGTCAGATGATCCAGCGGGATCTGCTGCCAGCTTTGCCAGTCATACTGGCCGTCGGCGGCACTGGCCCGCAGGATCAGGCCGGCCAGCAGTAAAAACTCACCGACTATGGCTAATTGCAGATACAACCGGCCTGCCCGGCGCGCGGTTTTGTGGCCGCTGTGTACCACCAGACCATAAGCTGACAAACTCATCAAACTAAAACCAATATAAAAGCTGACAGCATCGAGCGCGGCAATCAGCAGCAGATTACCAGCGAAGCTCAGGCTGAAAAACAACCAGTAGCGTGCTTTGTGCGCGGTGTTTGCCATAAAGCTGACACTGAACGCCGCGGCAATCAGCCATAAACTTAAGCTGAAGTTCCACCACAGCTGCTGAAGCTCTGTTACCAGGCCTAAGCCTGCGCCGGGCCAGAGCCAGGTGGATAAATCAATCATACCTGAACTCCCGTCCAACAATCAGTTCTGCCCAACTTAACGGGCTGACTCCGGTACTGGCAAATAACCCCATCAATATAATCAGCAAGGCGGTAAACAACATCGGCAGCAGTAATGTCCAGTGAGTTTCAAATCTCTTCGATAAACACCGCTCTGCCGGCCAGCGCGTGGTTTGACGGACAAACCACAACCGATACAGAATTGGCAGAAAATAGGCCGCATTTAACAATCCGGAGAAGATAAATATCAGCAGCATCATCGGATGATCTGTTTCAACGGCCCCGACGCCCAAATACCATTTACTGATAAAGCCCGCCGTGGGCGGAATACCTATCATCCCGAGCGCACCGAGCGTAAAAGCCAATGATGTCAAGGGCATACGTCGCCCGGCACCATTTAATTGATGAATTTTGTGTACCCCGAGCGTCTCAGCGAAATTGCCGGCACAGAAAAATAGCGTGATCTTCATAACACCCTGATGCACCAGATGCACCAGACCACCGACCGCAGCTATCGGCCCCAGCATCGCTACGCCAGCAGTGATATAAGAAACCTGGCTGATAGTAGAGTATGCCAGCCGGCGCTTTATATCCTGCTGTGCCAGTGCCCGCCAGGATCCATATAAGATAGTGATGGCAGCTAACACCATTAACGGTTCCGCCAGTTGCAACTGCCGCATACTGTCGCTGCCATATACATCATAGACCAAGCGGATAATGCCAAAGGCACCGGCTTTTACCACCGCCACTGCATGCAGCAAGGCACTGACCGGAGCCGGCGCCACCATGGCCTGGGGTAACCAGCCATGCAGCGGCAATAAGGCCGCTTTAACCCCAAAACCGGCGATCATCAGGCAAAAGGTGATGGTCAGTAACCAGCGCTGTTCAGTAATGATGCCATCAATATAACCGCCAGGCGCAAATAACGGGCTTTGTAACTGAGAATGCAAAAGCGCGACACCGATAAAAATCAGCAAACCACCGCTGACGGTATAGATCAGATAGCGTCGGCCGGCGCTGAGCGCTTCCGCGGTGCCCCGGTGCACCACAAGGGGAAAGGTTGCCAGCGTCAGCAACTCGTAAAACAGCAAAAAAGTGACCAGATTACCGGCCAGTGCCAAACCGACTGTCGCACTGACGCATAAACTGAAATAACCAAAAAAGCGGGAACGGAGGGGCGAGTTCTCAAGATAACCAATGGCATAAACGGTGGTGGCCAGCCATAACACTGACGACAACACAACAAATAATAACGAGAGTGCATCGCCTTGCAAAACCAGATCTGCACCAGGCAGAAAAGGGATGCTAAAGAAAAAAATCTGGCCTGCTTTTACCGCCTGTAACATCAGAATAACCAGGATCAGTTTAACAACAGCTCCCAGCATATTGAGAGTGATCCGTAGCTTCACCTGGTGCTCTTTTAAGGCAAAAATAATTAAGCCCGGCAATAGTGAGCTCAGAATAATTGCCAGCGGTAAATACTCTAACCAGAACGCGCTCATAAAGCGTCCGCCTGCAACAATAATAACAGCGGTTCGCTAAGAAATGCCATGCCACACACGGCAAGTGCCGGAACCAATGCCAGCCACTGCGGTAACAATTTTGGTGCAAAATCCGGAGCCACCGGCTTTGCCTGATCAAAGGTTAAGACGACCACCCGCATCACATAAGCGGCAGATAATAACGTGACTAACACCAGTGGCAGCATCCAAAGTAACTGGCCCTGATGCTGCCAAATTCCTTGTACCAGTGTCCATTTGCCAAGAAAACCGCCGCTTGGTGGCAGGCCAATTAAGCTGACACCCGACAGCGCAAAAGCAAACATAGCCAGCGGCATCGTCTGACTGGCGCCTTTCAATGCAGTTAAACGCTTGCCCCCCAGGGTTGCACTTATCTCACCGATGGCCAGAAAGCAGGCTGCTTTTGCTAAGGCATGCGACAGCACAAACAACCACAAGGCAGCAAAAAATAACGGATGACTGAACTTAAGTAAAAACCCAAGCGCCAGCAGCGCGTAACCCAATTGTGCCACCGTGGAATAAGCCACCATTGTTTTGGCAAAAGGCGTACGCAGTGCAGACCAGCCGCCGAATACCAGCGCAGCCATGCCGGTAGCGATGAACAACGGTGCCATCGCAGAGGCCTGCTGGACAGCAGCAAGTTTTATCCAGATAAGACAAAGTATATATAACGGACCTTTTACCACCAGTGCCGATAATAAGGCACTCACCGGCGCGGGTGCAGCGCTGTGTGCACCGGGTAACCACAGATGTAACGGCCACAGTGCTGCTTTTAGCATTAAACCGCCACTCATCAGTAACAGCGCGATATAGCTCAGCTGGTTGTCCTGCCACTGGCTGGCCAGCGTTGCGATGTCCAGTATGCCGTGGATGCCATACAGCAATACCACACCAAGCAGGTAACACAAGGATCCTAACAATGACAGCAACAGATAATTAATAGCAGGCTTAATGGCTTTCCCGCCAGCCAGACTGACCAGCGCCACGGCGACCAGACCCAGCAGCTCAAGGCATATATATAGATTAAACAAATCCCGGGATAACCAAAGTGCTATCAGGCCAAACTGTAAAAGATTACTAAGCGGCCAGAAAACGGCCGCTAATTTATCGCGCTTATGCGTAACAAAGGCATACAGGCCAACCAGCAACTGCAGGACAGTTGTTAACAAAATAAGCAATGCTGTCAGAGTACCGGCCTGCCAGACAATACCAAGCCCTGCCGGCCAGCCCGCCAGCAACCATTGCATCGTGCCCTCTTCACTGATCTGCTGCAACAGTTGCAGGGCCAGCACATTGCTGGCAACCGCTATAACCAGGGTCAGAAGTGGTGCTATCGCCGGGCGGATAATCATCAACAGACTGCCCAGCAATGGCAACATCAGCAGCATCACTATCATTATGGCTGCTCCGACGCGTCAGCATGGCGCTTTGCCCGGGCCAGCAAGGCCAGCGCAAACGCAGTGGTGCTGACAGCCACCACCAGTCCGGTTAACACCAGAGCGTGCAAAATCGGGTCGACCAAAATGGTAGCATCAGTCGTAATGGCAGGGTTCGCCCCCCCACGGTATGCCAACACTATCATCAGCATAAAAATACCAGCGCTGATAATATTCAGCGCCAGAATGCGCCGTAGAATTTCAGGACCGGTAATAAAACCATAAACCCCAATGGCGATCAGGCCCGCTGACGTTAAATAGTACAATATACCGGAACCGATTAATTCAGCCATGGGCGCCCTCTTCTGTCCGCTGATGGGTTATCACAGCAGGATGGTTAGCCGGCTCGGCAACAACCAGTAAGGTCAGTGTTATGCCTATCGCAATGCTGGCAAAGGTTTCAATCAGCAGAATAATTGCCCCGGCAACAGCCGGGGGCCAACCTAACCATACCGGCTTGGCCGGGATAACGGGCAGCAGCCAGGCTACTATCGCTACCAAGCTGAAAACCAGCAAGCCGATAACCGTCAGCAGCCTGACCCAGCCATTTTGCCAGTGCAACCAGTTAAGTTGTTTGTTTAATCGCAGCACCACCGCCCCGGCAGCCAGCAGCGCACCAGCCTGAAAGGCCCCGCCGGGCTGGCTGGCGCCGGCCCACAATACATAGCCGGCCAGAAAAATAACGATCGGTGCCAGAAGCTGGCTCCAGCTGCGGCTTAATGCCCAGTTTCCCCGCTGGGTTAGCGGCGGCGTCACTTTTAATGTCCCCAGCAAAGCCGACAACAATACCACCAGCTCCATAAAGGTATCCCAGGAACGAAAATTAAGCAGTACGGCGGTAACCGGATGGCTCACCCCACTATTGTCAAGCTGTGTTGCTACAGCTGCAGGCAGCGGGCCGGACTGAACCTGCAATTGCAATAAGGAAAGCAGCAGCCCTGTTAGCATAATCAGCACAAACAACCCCGGCCAGAAGCGCTGTTGCCTGCTAAGCTTAGGTCCGGCCGCATGTAGCCCTTGCCTGGCGAGCGCTGTAAAGCAAAGCGCGCCGGTCAGACCGGCACCAATTGCCGCCTCTGCCAGGGCTAAGTCCGGGGCTGCAAGTCTGGCCCACGCCAGCGCCATCAATAAACCAAATGCAATATACAGGATTATCGCATCGACCAACTGCCGGCTTAACATGCTGGAGAGCGCTAACATTAACAACAACGCACATAGCATCGCATCGAATAACAGCAAACTCATCCCTGCTTTTCCGCTGCTTTGCAAAAACGGGCCAGTAACTGACACGAGACGGCACCAGAAGCGAGTACCAGCAGCCAGGTAAAGAGCATCAGCACATTCTGCCACCAGTTACAGTAAAACATTAAGCCGGCTATTACCGAACCGAGCCCAAGCGAATCTGCTTTGGTAACAGCATGCAAACGACTGAAACTATCAGGAAATCGCAGCATACCCACGCTACCGGCCACAAAAAAAATCAGGCCTGTTATCAGTAGTAAAGTACTGATAATGCTACCAATCTGCGTTAATTCGATGGTGGGGTTCATACTGCTTCCTTCATATCCTTCTGCCAGCTTCCGACCCGTTGCCGAAACCGTATTTTATTTATTGCTGTTTTTCAGACGCTGTACTAATGCTGCCGGTGCAGCTGCAGCCAGCACGGCCATAACCAATGCTACATCACGCAGCGCGGGCTGCTCCAGGGCATGGGCTAGTACCAGACTCAATGCCACGCCAGTTGTGCCAAATAACTGCACAGCCAGCAGTCTGTCAAGCAACGCGGGGCCCTGAATGACCCGCCAAAGTCCAAGCAGCATAGTGCCAAGCAATGCCACAGCCATGGCCATCATGATCTGACCTCCGCAACATGTTCAAGATAAAGCAGACCAGCCAGTTGCTGTTCCAGCGCCGCTACAGATTTGCGCCAGTCTGTATGCTGATCAAGCACGTGTAACAGTAACTGATTGGTGCGTTGCCGATGATGCTGTACCTGAGCACTGCAGGTGCCCGGTAACAGGCTAATTAAACTTGCCAGCAGCTGCCGGCTGGCTGGCTGCGATAATCTGACGGGATACCACTGCCACTGTGGAGCGATATTAGGTTTAATG
>NZ_JAWVZF010000096.1:0-10185 GCF_033722355.1 Arsukibacterium sp.
ATAACAAGCTGTCACGGGCAGCGCCGGGCATTCTGGCGGCTTCAGGTAAATCGTCCAGTTTAAAAAATACCCCTTTACTGGTGCCGCCACGCATATAGGTTGCGGGGATTTTTATTTGTGGAACGCTCATTATACGGCTCCTTGCAAAAAGTCCTGGGCAAAACGCTGTAATACACCACCGGCTTCATAAATCGACACCTCTTCGCCTGTATCCAGACGGCAGGTTACCGGCACCTCTATCGTTTCGCCGTTTTTGCGGTGAATAATCAGCGTAAGCTCGGCCCGTGGCGTACGATCACCTGTCACATCATAGGTTTCCGTGCCATCGAGCTGCAGCGTTTCACGGGTGGTGCCCGCTTTAAACTCCAGTGGCAACACCCCCATACCAATTAAATTGGTACGGTGGATCCGCTCAAAACCTTCAGCGACAATGGCTTCCACGCCGGCGAGGCGCACACCTTTGGCGGCCCAGTCGCGCGATGAACCCTGACCATAGTCGGCACCGGCGATAATAATTAACGGCTGCTTGCGCTGCATGTAGGTTTCAATGGCTTCCCACATCCGCACGACCTTACCTTCCGGCTCCAGTCTTGTTAACGAGCCCTGCTTGACCTTGCCGTCGACCACGGCCATTTCGTTAATCAGCTTGGGGTTAGCAAAGGTGGCACGCTGCGCTGTCAAATGGTCACCGCGGTGAGTGGCGTAAGAGTTAAAATCCTCTTCCGGCACACCCATTTTAGCCAGGTATTCACCCGCTGCACTGTCCGGCATAATGGCATTGGAGGGTGATAAATGATCAGTGGTAATGTTATCGCCCAGCACTGCCAGCGGCCGCATGCCGGTTAAGCTGCGCTCCCCTGCCAGCGCGCCTTCCCAATAGGGTGGCCGGCGGATATAAGTACTCTGTGGCCGCCAGTCATACAAAGGCGTCACCTTATCACCGTAATCGACATCAACAGCGAACATCGGCTCATACACGCGGCGGAACTGATCCGGCTTAACGCTTTGCGCCACGACCGCATCTATTTCCGCATCATCCGGCCAGATGTCTTTTAAGGTAATCGCATTACCTTTATCGTCGTAGCCTAAAATATCTTTTTCGATATCAAAGCGAATGGTACCGGCAATGGCATAGGCCACCACTAAAGCAGGAGAGGCTAAAAAGGCCTGCTTGGCATAGGGGTGAATACGACCATCAAAATTCCGGTTACCCGACAGTACTGCTGTCGCGTACAGATCACGCTCGATAACTTCTTGCTGAATAACCGGGTCCAGTGCGCCGCTCATACCGTTACAGGTGGTACAGGCAAAGCCGACAATACCAAAGCCAAGCTGCTCGAGCTCAGATAACAAATTGCCTTCTTCCAGATATAACTGCACGGCTTTAGAGCCGGGTGCCAGCGAGGTTTTTACCCACGGCTTGCGGGTTAACCCTTTGGCATTAGCGTTACGGGCCAGCAGGCCGGCCGCAATCACGTTACGCGGGTTAGAGGTATTGGTACAGCTGGTAATAGCGGCAATAATTACCGCACCATCGGGCATTTTGCCATCAACAAGCTCATACTTGCCGGCAATACCGCGCGCAGTCAATTCGCTGGTTGACAACCTGGCATGCGGATTAGACGGCCCGGCCATCGTGCGGCCGATACTGGATAAATCAAACTTCAGTACCCGCTCGTATTCCGCCGTGTTTAAGCTGTCGGCCCACAGACCCGCCGTTTTGGCGTAGGTTTCAACCAGTTGCACCTGTTTGGCGTCACGGCCGGTCAGGGTCAGG
Organism: Arsukibacterium sp.; assembly: GCF_033722355.1. GTDB lineage: Bacteria > Pseudomonadota > Gammaproteobacteria > Enterobacterales > Alteromonadaceae > Alishewanella. The sequence continues at coordinate 1,778 of NZ_JAWVZF010000096.1, forward strand.
TAGTCCAGGGTTTGCTGGTCGATGTAGAACATGGCGGCAGTGGCACCGTATTCCGGCGTCATATTGGAAATGGTGGCCCGATCGCCCAGACTTAAACTTTTGGCTCCTTCGCCATAAAACTCCAGATAGCTGGAAACGACTTTCTGTTTGCGCAGAAACTCAGTCAGCGCCAGCACAATATCAGTTGCCATAATACCTGGCTGTGCTTTACCGGTCAGCTCCACCCCGATAATATCGGGCAGGCGCATCCAGCTGGCCCGGCCCAGCATGACGCTTTCGGCTTCCAGACCACCCACACCAATGGCAATTACGCCCAGCGCATCAACATGCGGCGTGTGGCTGTCGGTTCCCACTAAGGTATCAGGAAAGGCTACCCCATCGAGCGCATGCACTACCGGTGACATCCGCTCTAAATTAATCTGGTGCATAATGCCGTTACCGGGCGGAATGACATCGACATTTTTAAAGGCTTTTTTCGTCCAGTTAATAAAATGAAACCGATCATCATTGCGCCGGTCTTCAATTGCCCGGTTTTTCTCAAACGCATCGGCTTCAAAGCCGGCATGCTCTACCGCTAATGAATGGTCGACAATTAACTGGGTCGGCACCACCGGGTTTACTTTGGCCGGATCGCCGCCTTTCTCTGCAATGGCATCGCGCAGGCCGGCTAAATCGACCAGTGCGGTCTGGCCTAAAATATCATGGCAGACGACCCGCGCCGGAAACCACGGAAAATCAAGATCGCGTTTGCGGTAAATAAATTGCTTTAACGAATCGGTCAGAATGGCTTTGTCGGCACGGCGCACCAGGTTTTCGGCAAATACCCTTGAGGTATAAGGCAGTTTGGCATAGGCACCGGGTTCAATAGCATCGACCGCAGCCTGGGTATCAAAATACTCCAGGTTGGTGCCGGGTAGTGGTTTACGATATTCACTATTCATTATTATTACCGCTCATTAATCGGTTTAACGCTGCGTGGCTCTTCGCCAACGTACTCAGCACTTGGCCGGATAATCCGGTTATCAGCGCGCTGCTCCATCACATGGGCTGCCCAGCCGGTTAAACGGCTGCAAACAAAAATAGGGGTAAATAACTTAGTGGGGATACCCATATAGTTGTAGGCCGACGCATGGAAAAAATCGGCATTACAGAACAGTTTCTTCTCACGCCACATTACTTCCTCACAGCGCACAGACACATCATACAAGCGGGTATCGCCATTGGCTTTGGCTAGCTTTTCTGACCATGCTTTAATAACGGCATTGCGCGGATCGGACTCAGAGTAAACGGCATGGCCAAAACCCATAATTTTTTCTTTGCGTTCCAGCATGCCAAGCAGCTTCTGCTCAGCATCTTCTGGATCTTTCATCTTCTCAATCAGTTCCATCGCCGCTTCATTAGCACCACCGTGCAGCGGGCCACGTAATGAACCAATTGCCCCGGTAATACAGGAATGCATGTCACTTAAGGTAGAAGCACACACGCGGGCAGTAAAAGTCGAGGCATTAAACTCATGCTCTGCATATAGAATCAGTGACGCTTCCATTACCTGACGGTGCAACTCGCTTGGCTTTTCACCGTGCAGCGTCCATAAAAACTGCTCTGCCGTCGAACCGGCTTCGGTTTCAACATCAATCTTTTTATTATGATGGCTGTAGTTGTACCAGTAGTTCACCATGCCTGGAAATACCGCCAGCATCCGGTCAGTAATGTCCTGCTGCTCAGCAAATCGTTGCTCTGTCTCCAGATTACCAAGCATTGAACAGCCGGTACGCATAACATCCATCGGGTGAGCTGATGCCGGGATCCGCTCCAGCACATCTTTTAACGCCTGCGGTAAACTGCGCATCCGTTGTAACTTACTTTTGTACTGGGCCAGTTCACTTTTATTGGGCAACTCGCCTTTGAGAATAAGAAACGCAACTTCATCAAATTCGCACTTTGCCGCTAAATCTTTCACATCATAGCCACGGTAGGTTAAACCTGAGCCGGTTTTACCCACGGTTGAGAGTGCGGTTTTGCCTGCCACCTGACCGCGCAGGCCAGCTCCTGATAATTGCTTTGCATTTGCCATTGTCTTGCTCCAATTCTTGATTAATTCAGGTTAAATTGTCTGTGTCAGCCAGTTTGCCGCGGCTTACTTATTTTTTCCATCGCTGAACAGCGCATCCAGTTTTTGCTCAAAACTGTGATAATTTAAAAAGTCGTATAATTCGGCCCGGGTTTGCATGGTATCGACCACGGCTTTCTGATCGCCATTGGCCAGAATTGACTGATACACATTCAGCGCCGCTTTGTTCATAGCCCTGAACGCACTTAACGGGTACAACACCATGGCCACGCCGACGCTGGCCAGTTCGGCTTTGTTAAATAAAGGCGTTTGGCCAAACTCGGTAATATTAGCCAGTACCGGAATGTTCAGGGCATTGGTAAACGCCTGGTATTGCTCCAGCGTATGCACTGCTTCAGCAAATATAGCATCAGCCCCGGCTGCTTCACAGGCCAATGCCCGCTCCAGCGCTGCATCCAGGCCCTGCTGCGCTAAGGCATCGGTCCGCGCCATGATAAAAAAGCTTTCATCAATACGGGCATCGACACTGGCTTTCACCCGGTCAACCATCTCGTTCAGGCTGACAATTTCTTTATTCGGCCGGTGACCACAGCGCTTTTGCGCTACCTGATCTTCAATATGAAAACCTGCTGCACCAGCGCGAGTCATTTCTTTAACGGTGCGGGCAATGTTAAAGGCCCCGCCCCAGCCGGTATCGGCATCGACTAACAGCGGCACGCTGCTCGCTGCCGTAATCCGCCGGATATCTTCACAGACATCATTCAGTGACGTCATGCCTAAGTCCGGTAAACCAAAAGAAGCGTTAGCCACACCAGCGCCAGATAAATAAATTGCCTGATGGCCAGTACGCTCGGCCATCATCGCGGTGTACGCATTAATGGTTCCGACAATTTGTAACGGTTTATTTGCAGAGATAGCGGCGCGAAATTTTGCGCCGGCGGTCAGTGTGTTAGCCATATCAGCTTCCCATTTGTTGAAGTTGTAATTCGATATTGCGCCGCGATGCTGCGATATGACGGCGCATCAGTAAGTCAGCCAGCTCACCGTCCCGGTTAGCAATGGCATTAATAATAGCTTTATGTTCGTCAAACGCCCGGGAGACCCGGGGCCCGTTCATGCCCAGTTGCACCCGGTACATGCGTACCAGATAGTATAATTCATCACATAAAATATTGATTAAATAGCTGTTTTTACTACCCAGAATCACCCGGTAATGAAAATCCAGATCCCCGGCTTCCTGATAGTAACTTTCACCCTCGCGCACCCGTTGCGATGACAAGTGCTGATCCAGTAACAGCCGCACTTCGGTTATTTCAGCATCGGTCATATGTTCTGCAGCCAGTTTACAGGCAAGCCCTTCCAGATTTTCTCTAAGCTGATAGAGCGCCAGCAAACCGGCCGTAGACAAAGTAACGACCCTCGCACCGGCATTGGGGATCCGTTCAATTAAGTGACACCGCTCTAATCGTGCCAGCGCTTCGCGCAGTGGCGCCCGGCTTAAATCAAAGCGCCGCGCCAATTCCGGTTCACTGATTTTGCTGCCGGCAGCAATATCACCTTCAACAATTGCCCGCTGAATTTCCTGCAATACCCGATCGGCAGCAGTAACAGGTTGACGTAAAGCAGGATGGGCCAGATGCATAAATTGTCGACATAAATAATCAATGGCCCCTTTTTATGCTTCTTAAAGCCCTATGTCAAGCCAGAACAGGCAGGATTGTCGACAATGTACACCTAAAGTCGTATACAAGCCCTGACGGCATAATGTTGTTTTGCCGCAGCTGCCATTACTAAAGTACGGCTGAGCGCAGCTTTTTTTAGACTTTTTTATTATTAATAATTTAACTTTTAATTCAAAATAAAAATAACCAATGCTTGCCCCCAAATAAGGGCAAAGACTGCAGGAATGCCATGCTGCGGCAAAACTGCGGGGGATAAGCTGGGTATAACCTGAGCGTAAACGGTGGGTAACTTTGCCATAACAGGGAATTCAGGACATCGCAGCAACAGGAAAAAATCAATGAGCTTTACTACACTTGACTATACGTAATTTGCAACAGTTTTTCGATAGCGCACGGCTCATTCCCTATGAGCCATTCCCCTAGGCCCAGAACAATTCGGATTGGTTCTGGGCTTCTTTTATCTGGCATTTTTGCACGAAAATCACCTGAAAGAATAACTAATAATCATGAAGTTAACTTACAAAGCGGAAATAACCGATAAAAGTTAGCCGTTGTCTGTTCAGCCAACCTGGCGACGCTGATACCGCGCAGTTCGCTAATCGCCTCCGCGACAGCGGTTACATAAGCCGGCTGATTGGTTTTGCCGCGGTAAGGTACAGGCGCCAGATAGGGTGAGTCGGTTTCTATTAACAGCCGGTCAAGCGGTAATTTCTTAACGACGTCGCGCAGCGCGTCGGCATTGCGAAAGGTCATAATACCGGAAATAGAAATATAAAAGCCTAAATCCAGTGCGGCTTTGGCCATCTGATAACTTTCAGTAAAACAGTGCAGCACCCCACCCGCCTGTTCGGCCTGGTGTGATTTCAATAAGGCAATCGTATCACTGCGGGCGTCGCGGGTATGAACTATCAGCGGTTTATTAAGCTCTCTGGCAACAGCAATATGGCTGACAAAAGCCGCTTGCTGAGCCAGTTTTGACTCTGGCGCATAAAAATAATCAAGCCCGGTCTCTCCCACTGCTACCACCTGTGGCGACTGGCATAGGGAAAACAACTGCTCAGGGTTTACCGTGCCAGTCTGATGCAGCGGATGTTCGCCACAAGATATTGAAACCTGTGAATAGGGCGCAACCGTTGCCGCCATCTCAGCAAACTCCGCCAGGCTGACTGACACACACAGCATATGCTCAACCTGACGCTCGACAGCAGCATCAATAACCTGAGCCAGACTCAGTCCCAGTTTATCGAGCTCTAATCTGTCCAGATGACAATGAGAATCTACAAACAAAAATTACCTCAGGCAAATTTACATTGTATAAGTGGGATCGGTGCTGTTTTGCATACCACCGATCAGCTTTTCAATTTTACCGGCTAAATTACCTTTATCATCAATAAAAGCCACCCCAATCCCAGCCGGGTTAGCACTTTGTGAGCCATGGGGTGCGACCCAGGCTACCTTGCCCGTCACCACCAGCGGCTCCAGAGCATCAGGCAACGTAACGCTTAGCGCAAGTGACTGGCCCATCTTGTATTGCCGGGCTGAGCGGATAAACAAACCACCATTTTTAAAAAAGGGCATGTAGCAACGGTATAATTCTTTATTGTCGCTAAAGCCCAGGGTCAGCTCTTCCATTTTGCCTCCGGATGTTGCAGCAGGGATTTTAATTCGGTTAATAAGCCGGTTAATGCTAAGGCGCTATTCTGCCCTATAATCCGCGTCGCGTCACGACACCAGCGTTGATATGCCGTTAAAACAGCCTGCTGCCGCAAAAACGCCAGAGGCCGGATCAGCCGCTGCCGGATATAGAACCCCAGCAAACCACTGAGTTCAGGATTTTGGTCCAACTGCTTGACGACGCTTGTCAGCTCCAGCTCGCCGCTGAAATAGGCTTCGAGCGTTGTCAGGGCCTGTTCAAGACTGGCCGCTGTGTCATCCACCAGCAGGCGCAGTGCCTTCAGCGGTGCTCCCTGACAATATTCCAGCAAAAAAGCCGGCGCTGATTTTTGGCTCTGCCGGTTCAACCAATCGGTCAGATCAGGGGTGCTGCCGGCAGTTAACTGCCAGCGCTGGCAACGGCTACGGATGGTTGCTGACAACTGCGGGTACTGATTGGTTATCAGGATAATAAAACAGCCGGCAGGCGGTTCTTCCAGCGTTTTTAACAACGCATTAGCAGCCGCTTCTGTCATTGTCTCAGCAACAGGAATAAGAACAACCCGGGATCCATGCTGTTGTGCGGTACCCTGGGTAAAGTTATTTAACTGACGGATCGCATCCACGCCAATATGCTGGGTTTCAGTATGTAAGATCAGTAAATCAGCATGATTACCAGCCTGGCGCAGCAAACAACTTTTACACTGGCCACATGCCCCTGTCGGTTGCCGGTTTTTGCAAAGTAATGCTGCTGCCAGCGCGTCAGCCATACTGGCTTTACCGATGCCTGCCGGGCCGCTCAGCACCAGCGCATGGGCAAGTTGTTCGTTATCAACCAGCGCCAGCATCTGCTGAAACTGCGGCAGCAACCAGGGATAAAGCTCAGTCATCTGTCTGCCCGGAAAAATGATTGCTCAGGGCATGGACAATACATTGCTGCACATCGTCAAGTGGCTGGCTGGCATCAATACTGACAATGTCTGGCTCACTGGCCGCAATCTGCTGATATTTTTGCCGGGTACGGACAAAAAAGTCCAGCTGCTCCTGTTCAATCCGGTCAAGTTCGCCGCGGGCAGCAGCGCGACTGAGCCCGACTGCCGGGTCAATGTCCAGATAGAGTGTCAAATCCGGCCGGGTATTACCCAGCACAGTGCTGCGCAAATTATTTATCAGCTGCTCATCGAGCTGGCGGCCGCCGCCCTGATACGCGCGGGATGACATATCGTGCCGATCAGCCAGTACCCAGTCACCGCGAAGAAGCGCCGGCCGGATAACATTCGTCAGCAACTGCACTCTCGCCGCATACATCAGTAATAGTTCAGTCTCCGGTGCCAGCAGTTCGTTGCTATCAACCTGTTTTACCAACGTACGCAGTTTTTCTGCCAGCGGGGTGCCGCCCGGCTCACGGGTCGTGACCACTGAAATATTCTGCTGTTGCAACCATTGGCGAATGGTTGCCATAGCGCTGCTTTTACCAGCGCCCTCCAGCCCTTCCACCACAATAAATCTGCCGGGCTTACTCATCTTCTTTCCCCAATATAAACTTCCTCACCGCCATATTATGTTGCTCAAGGGTTTGTGAAAACACGTGAGACCCGTCACCACGACTGACAAAATAGTAATAATCACTGACATCAGGCTGTGCTGCCGCCTGCAAGGCACTGGCACCAACCAGCGAAATCGGGCCAGGGGGCAAACCATGATGCCGGTAGGTATTATAAGGATGCGGGTTACGTAAATCGGCATAGGTTATCCGGCCGCCGTAATCCTTCAGGCCATAGATAACGGTTGGATCGGTTTGTAACCGCATATTGCGGTTCAGCCGGTTAACAAATACTGAGCTGACCAACGGTTTTTCCGCCAGTAAACCACTTTCCTTTTCAATTAATGAAGCCATGATCAACAGCTGATAGGGATTTTGCAGCGGTAACTCGCCCTGCCGCTGCTGCCAGGCCAGTTCCAGCTGGCGCAATAACGCTTGCTGGGCACGGCGCACCAACTCACTGGCGCGACTTGCAGCAGTGTAAAAATACGTGTCGGCGAATAATAGCCCTTCCGGATGTTGTGGCCTGGCGCCCCAGTCATCCGGCCAGGTTAACAGGGCAAGGATCTGACTGGCGTCACTGATATCCTGCTGTAAGTACTCAGCTTGCTGTAAACGCTGCAACGCCTGCTGTATTGTTTCACCCTCAATAAAGGTCAGACTGAACTGCGCCACCTCACCAGAGGCAAATAAACGAAGTAACGACAACAGGGTTGCGGTCTGTGGCGTCTGATAGGTGCCCTGTTTTACCTGAGCAAGGCCGGGCCGCCACTTTAAGTATAAGCGCAGCAGCTGACAATCATAGTTGTTAAGCTGGCCCTGGGCTAACCATTGCTGGCACAGGCCACGGGCACTGCTGCCTGCTTCAACGGTAAAGTACGGCCTGGGTAATTCAATCTGACGCAAACCCAGTTGCTGTAAACCGAAGCCCAGGGCCAGCACCAATATAGTTGCGATAACTAACAGCAACACTAACAGTTTTTTAATCATAAAAACTCGTTACACCAGGTTTTAGCCAACATCAGATCCAACTTCTTATCGTTATAAGACTGCACCGGTACGGGCCCCATCAACGCATTAGTCAGTACCATGGCATCGACGCTGGCCAACTCTGGCAGCTGCCAGTTAACCTGTTCAATATCGGGTTGTACAGATAGAAGATGGCTGCGCATCACACCAGCCACGCCGGCGCGGCTTAATTGTGGTGTATACCAGCGGCCGGCACGGTGCAAAAACAGATTAGCGGCAATCGCCTCAGTGATAAAGCCCTGTTGATCGCACACCAGCAAGTCGTCAATCTGTTTGTTACTGGCTTCCTGCTTTAACAGTACCTGCTCCAGTCGGTTACAATGCTTTAAGCCAGCCAGTGCCGGCTGCACTGCCAGGCGCAGCTCAGCCAGCGCTAATCTGACCCCCTGCTGTCGCCAGGTACTGTAATCCGGCAATGTGCCATAGGTGA
>NZ_JAWVZF010000097.1:0-10124 GCF_033722355.1 Arsukibacterium sp.
TCTTCTGTCGGCTGAGGCCAAAACTGGCAGACAAGGTTGAAATAACAGCCACGAATATTAACCAGCTCTGGCTGAAATTGAAATGCTTTGGTTAAATAAAGCTTATTGTTTATGGCGTTGCTGCGGACTTTGCGCATCAAGCTGGCGCAAATAACGCAGCTTCTCTGCCAGTTGTTTTTCCATGCCCCGGTCGCTGGGTTGGTAAAGCCGCCTGCCTGCCAGCTCAGGGGGCAGATAACACTCGCCGGCAGCATAGGCGCCCGGCTCATTATGAGCGTATCGATAGCCTTCACCGTGGCCCAAATCCTTTTGCAATTTACTGGGGGCATTGCGTAAATGCAGGGGTACCGGATAGTCGGGCAGCTCTTCAGCGAGCTTACGCATTTGATTGAATGCGCTGTAAACTGCATTACTCTTCGGCGCTAATGCCAGATAGACTGCAGCCTGGGCTATTGCCCGCTCTCCCTCTGCCGGCCCTACCCGACTGAAAGTGTCCCAGGCATTTAATGCCAGCGTCAGTGCTCTGGGATCGGCATTACCAATATCTTCACTGGCAATAGCCAGCAGTCGTCTGGCGACATATAAAGGATCGCCACCGCCCGCCAGGATCCGGCAATACCAGTATAAAGCGGCATCAGGATCAGACCCGCGTACTGACTTATGAAAAGCCGATATCAGGTCATAAAACATATCACCCTGATTATCAAAACCAGGTAGCTGTCTTGGGACAATCTGCTTAATTAATGCTGCGTTTATCTGACAGTCACTGCCTGTCTCTGCCTGGCTTAACTCGGCTGCCTGTTCAATGATATTCAGCAGTTTACGGGCATCACCATTGGCCAGTTGCAGCAATAAGTGTTCGGCATCTGCCGTTATCGTCAGTTGCCTTGCACCAAGACCCAGCTTTGTATCTGTTAACGCACGCTGCATAACCTGACGTAAATCATCGTCAGTCAGACTTTTCAGCACACATACCCTGGCCCGGGATAAAATAGCATTATTAAGAGCAAAGGCCGGGTTTTCCGTCGTGGCGCCGATAAAAATAATGGTGCCATCCTCAATATAGGGTAGAAACGCATCCTGCTGGGCTTTATTAAAGCGGTGCACTTCGTCAACAAACAATAATGTACGCTGCTGAAAAAGTTGCAACCGCTCCTGTGCATCTGAAATGGCCTGCCGTATATCCTTAACACCGCTTGTAACCGCTGATAGTTTCTGTAATTTGGCTGCTGCATGGTTTGCAACAAGCTCTGCCAGAGTTGTTTTGCCGGTACCAGGCGGCCCCCATAAAATCAGTGAAAACACTTTGCCGGCCAGTATTGCCTGATAAAGTGGCGTGCCAGGTCCAATCAGATGTTGCTGGCCGACATAATCATCCAGCGTGAGCGGCCTCAGGCGGGCAGCCAGCGGCCTGATGTCATCACTGAAATTCAGGGGTAAACTCGCCATGAATGCTATTGCTGCCGTTGATCGTCAATATCAACGCCCGCTGGAACCGTAAACTGAAATTGCTTATCGTCAATTTGCGGATTTAAACGCGCTTTGGAAAAACGAAACACACTTTGTTGCTGGTTTATATCAATCACCGTCATTTCACTGATGCCATTAGTATCAAAAGCCAGCATCAGTTGTTGTACCGGGTTATTACTATCCAGCGGATGAATTATAAATACCCCTTGCTGCGCGATAACCTGATACTGCTGCCACAGCTCGGGCTCTGTCGTCGTAAGCAAGGCAAATGCCGTTTGCCCTACTTGTGCCTTGGCATCATAAACGCTCACCTGCTCAAGTAATTCGTTATAAAACCACAGCGTAACGCCGTCGCTCACTAATAAAACCGGCTCTGGCTCTTCAGCTTCAAACCGGAACTGGGCAACCTTTTTTAACAGTAGCCTGCCCTGTCCCTGTTGTAATAACTGTTGCTGATCATCAAAAACCTGCTGCTGAAAATGTGCTGAAAAGCTGTCAATTTTAGCCAGTTCAGCTAACAGTTCAGCACTGCCATCAGGTGCACTGAGCCGTTGTTGCTGTACCTGTTTTAAATGTGGTGCAAAGTCGACTGGTGCAGCTTGTTGCGCCAGGCTGAGATTACTGAATAATAATGCCATTAACGCCAGTTTTTTCATTTAATACCCTTTAGGTTGTGCCGGCACCATGACCTCACGGTTGCCATTATGGCCAGGACCGCTGACCACCCCGCTCATTTCCATTTGCTCTACCAACCTTGCTGCCCGGTTATAACCAATCCGGAACTTACGCTGAACGCCCGAAACAGACGCCCGGCGACTTTCAATAACATGGGCAACTGCCTGATCATACAAAGGATCAGCTTCACCATCATCGGTGTCCAGCGTCTCACCCGGCAGCAAACTTTCCTCGCTGGTTTCGCCACTTAAAATCTCTGAAATGTAATTCGGTTTACCGCGTTTTTTCCAGTCAGCGACAACCGCATGTACTTCATGATCATCGACAAAAGCACCATGCACCCGGTTAGGTACCCCTGAGCCGGGTGGCAGATATAACATATCCCCCTGGCCCAGCAGACTTTCGGCCCCCTGTTGATCGAGAATAGTCCGGGAATCAATTTTTGACGAAACCTGAAACGCAATCCGGGTCGGGATGTTTGCTTTAATTAAACCGGTAATCACATCAACCGATGGACGCTGTGTGGCGAGGATCAGATGAATACCCGCTGCCCTGGCTTTCTGTGCAATCCTGGCAATCAGCTCTTCTACCTTTTTGCCAACAATCATCATCATGTCAGCAAATTCGTCAATTACGACAACAATAGCCGGTAATTTCTCCAGCAACGGCACTTCAGTGCGCATATCGTCTGACGGTTTCCAGAGCGGATCTTTTAACGGCTCGCCGGCTGCGATAGCCTCCTTCACTTTGGCGTTATAGCCTTTTAAATTCCGAACCCCTAATGCTGACATCAGTTTATAACGGCGTTCCATCTCGCCAACACACCAACGCAGGCCATTGGCGGCATCTTTCATGTCGGTAACTACTTCAGTCAGTAAATGTGGTATACCCTCGTAAATAGATAACTCTAGCATCTTCGGGTCAATCATTAAAAACCTGACATCATCCGGCGTCGATTTATACAACAGACTACAGATCATTACATTAACGCCAACTGACTTACCGGAACCCGTAGTACCTGCGACCAGTAAATGGGGCATTTTTGCCAGATCAGCCACCACAGACTTTCCGGCAATATCCTTGCCAAGCACCATGGTTAGTGCAGATTTTGATTCGGTAAACACGTCATCACCAATGACTTCTGACAACCGGACAATTTCCCGGTGCTGATTGGGTAACTCCAGACCGATATAGGATTTCCCCGGGATGACTTCCACTACCCGCACACTGATTGCCGACAGCGAACGAGCCAGGTCTTTGGCCAGACCGGTAATTTTGCTTACTTTAACCCCCGGAGCCAAATCCAGCTCAAAGCGGGTAACAACAGGGCCCGGATGCACACCCACTACCCGAGCTTCCACATTAAAATCAAGAAGCTTAGCTTCAACCAATCTGGAAACCCGTTCTAAATCAGCCGGATCAATCGGGTTCTGAGCTTTATCCGGTCTGTCCAGCAACGCCAGTGAAGGCAGCTCTTCCAGCGTATGCTGCACTTCCTCACTGTCATCGCTATCTTCGTCTTCTTCCGGAAACTGCATAAGCGGATCGAGGTCTTCCTGTGGCTCAAGCTGGGCCAGCGTTTTTGAAATATGTTCAGGATTTAACGGTTCATCAACCGCACTGAATGACAACTGTTCATCGGCCAGCTGATCCAAACTGTAATAGGATTTTGCTTCTGTTTTTGGATTAAGCGGTTTGATTGGCAGTGGCTCTGTTATTTTTGACTCAGCAAACAGGGCGGGCTCAGCACGCTGTTTAATCAGTACTTTGTCAGTAACACCTGTCCTGCTGCTGCCTGACTCCTCCGGCCGCTCTTCTTCATCAGGTGGAGCACTGCCAAAGCGCTCTCCCAGCCAGCCCGGGAAGGCTGCCAGGCCCTGGCCGGCTTTAAAACAGGCAATACCCAGATAGTCTGCTACCGTTAACCAGGATATTCCGGTCATCAGGGTAAGGCCGGTTGCAAAGCCCGCCAACAGCAACAGACTGGTACCGATAAAGTTAAAGTACGGTAACAGCACGCTGATGGTGACATCCCCGACGGCTCCACCGGAAGAGAAATAGTAAATATCGTTAAAGTTCATACTACTGATAGCTGTTGCGCTGACCAGAGTTAATACCAGACCAATCAGCCGCAGCCCCAGAATAAGATAGTCCAGAGCAAAAACGTTGTGGTAACGCTTAAACAATAAATAACCAAACACCGCAATCAGAAAGGGGACAAGGTAAGACACCCAGCCAAAACTAAACAACAGCATATCGGCAACTCTGGCTCCAATTGGCCCGGCGTAATTATTGACACTGGTCTGATAGCCGGTTTGTGACCAGCTCGGATCGGCCGGGTCAAATGAAAATAATGCCAGCAATAAAAACAATGCCAATGCCCAGAACAGGATTAATCCCACCTCGAGCAAGCGCTGAACGCCATTTAACGGAAATAATTGTTTGCTTTGCAAATGAAGGGCCTCGTTATTTTTATTCTGTCTGCGCAGACCTTATTACCATACCAGAGCCAGCAAAAAAGTGCATCTGCGCCATCACCCGGCATCGGTTTATTTCAAGCGGGGTCTGCGGTTCAGATAAGACTGTTAAAGCTATCTCAGCCAAGATTAACGCCTGCTGTATTGGCTCTTTGTCAGCTAAGACAATGACTGAATGTCATGATGTCATCGCGACAAAACTACTTTGTTTTACCTCTTCCATAACCACATATGTCCGGCTTTCCCGTACACTTGGTAATCTTAGCAGCGTCTCTCCTAATAATTCACGATAAGCTGCCATATTGGCCACCCGGGTTTTTAACAGAAAATCAAAACTGCCCGATACCAGATGGCATTCCTGAATCTCAACCAGTTTCTGAACGGCTTTACTGAATTCATCAAAATCTTCCGGCGAAGTTTTACTTAAAGTAATTTCCACAAACACCAGCAACGCAGCGCCCACCTTATGCGGGTCAACCTGAGCGGTATAACCTATAATGTACCCTTCGGCTTCAAGCTTGCGCACCCGTTCCAGACAAGGTGTCGGACTTAAGCCCACCCGCCGTGCCAGCTCAACGTTAGCCAGGCGGCCGTCGTGTTGCAGTTCAGTGAGTATTTTCCGATCAATCCGGTCTAACTTCTTGATACTTTTACTTAAAGAGTACATAGCAGTGAAAACCACCTTTTTTTAAAATTTAAACAGGATTTTGAACTATATCGGGACTTTAAAACAAGCATTAATTCTTCATTTCACACTGTATACTGCGCACAAATTTTACCTCTTACCTACAGGGCGGAATATTATGATCATCGGCATCCCAAAAGAAATAAAAAACCATGAGTACCGTGTCGGCATGACACCTGCCAGCGTACGCGAGTTAATCGGTCACGGCCACAGTGTTTATGTTGAACATAACGCCGGTATTGGCATCGGTTTTACCGATGAGGATTATACCGAAGCCGGTGCTGCAGTATTAGCCAGTGCCGAAGAAGTATTTGCCAAAGCAGAAATGATCGTCAAGGTAAAAGAGCCCCAGGCGGTTGAGCGGGCGATGCTGCGCGAAGGCCAGATCCTGTTTACCTATTTGCACCTGGCCCCCGATTTACCACAGACTGAAGATTTAATTAAATCAAAAGCTGTCTGTATTGCTTATGAAACTGTTACCGACAGTAAAGGTGGTTTACCATTGTTGGCTCCGATGTCTGAAGTGGCAGGTCGTATGTCGATCCAGGCCGGTGCCCGGGCATTGGAAAAGTCCTGTGGTGGCCGTGGTGTCCTGCTGGGAGGCGTCCCTGGCGTCGCACCAGCCAAAGTGGTGGTTATCGGCGGTGGTATGGTCGGCACTAATGCGGCACAAATGGCTGTAGGTATGGGGGCCGATGTCTCTGTCCTGGATCGCAACATTGATGTACTTCGCCGGATTAACGCGCAGTTTAACGGCGCCGTTAAAGCAATATATTCTACTGCAGCAGCGTTAGAGCAGGAAGTGCTGTCAGCCGACCTGGTAATAGGTGGTGTATTAGTACCTGGCGCAGCAGCCCCTAAATTAATTACGGCTGATCATATTAAACGGATGAAACCCGGCTCAGCCATTGTTGATGTCGCCATTGACCAGGGTGGCTGTGTCGAAACATCCCGGGCAACCACTCATGCCGATCCAACTTATATCGTTGATGAGGTTGTTCACTACTGTGTGGCAAACATGCCAGGAGCTGTACCGCGCACCTCTACTTTTGCACTGAATAACGCAACCCTGCCCTTTATTATCCGGTTAGCGAATAAAGGCTATAAGCAGGCACTGATGGAAGATAAACATTTACTGGCCGGTTTAAATGTATACCACGGTAAAGTGACTAACCAGAGCGTAGCAGAAGCGCTGGGCTTCCCTTATGTCGCGCCAGAGCAGGCTATAGGTAATAAATAACCCGCCAAAGCGCCTGGTAATTCACGAAAACCGGCTTTTAGCCGGTTTTTTTATTTTTTTTAAATTAAATTCAATAATTCAATAATAAAGGTATACATTCAGCTCAGACCTGTTACAGTGTCTCCCGGCCTGTAAAGCAGACCTATGTAACAACATGTTTTTGAACACTTCGCTACACAGCTTCATAGTAAGTCATGTCCCTGAAGATTCACGCACGTTTGCCCGCATAAGTATATTTAACAGTCAGGCTAACAGCGCATTAAGCGTAATTTAGTTTCATTAAAATTTTTAGGAGTCATTCATGGCTAAAGTAACTGGTGTAGTAAAGTGGTTCAACGCAGATAAAGGTTTCGGTTTCATTACTCAGGATAACGGCGGCGCTGACGCGTTCGTTCATTTCCGCGCTATCATGACTGAAGGTTACAAGACCTTAGACGAAGGTCAGCGCGTGACGTTCGAAATCGAACAAGGCCAGAAAGGCCCACAAGCTGCTAACGTAACTGTACTTTAATAGCTTAGTTTATTTCGTAAAAAAGCCGGCTTTAAGCCGGTTTTTTTTATTTAATTAATTTTAAAGTTTTCAGAATAAAACTATACATTCAATTCAGACCTGATATGATATGTCCCGGCCTGTAGATCAGACCTATGTAACAACATGTTTTTGAACACTTCGCTACACAGCTTCATAGTAAGTCATGTCCCTGAAGATTCACGCACGTTTGGCCACATAAGTAACAGTCAGGCTAATAGCGCATTAAGCGTAAATTATTTTTTTTAAATTTTTAGGAGTCATTCATGGCTAAAGTAACTGGTGTAGTAAAGTGGTTCAATGCAGATAAAGGTTTCGGTTTCATTACTCAGGATAACGGCGGCGCTGACGCATTCGTTCACTTCCGTGCAATCCAGACCGAAGGTTACAAAACCTTAAACGAAGGCCAGCGCGTAGCCTTCGAAATTGAACAAGGCCAGAAAGGCCCACAAGCTGCTAACGTAACCCTGCTGTAATAGCAAAACACGTTCAGTCAAAAAAACGGCCATTATCATGGCCGTTTTTTATTGCGGATCTGCTCAGTTTACAGCAAATTAAAAAGCCGCATAATGCGGCTTTTTTCTGTCATTTGGCTACACAGCGTTATTTGGCAACAGGCAGAGTCGGATACTTAATCCCTGCCATATCATTCATCACCCTGATCACCTGAGTACTGTAACCAAATTCGTTATCGTACCAGACATACAGCACACAACGATCACCGTCTACGATAGTGGCTTGAGAGTCTACGACACCCGCATAGCGTGAACCAACTAAATCAGATGACACAATTTCAGTAGAGCTGGTGTAATCGATTTGGTCCTGTAGTTCGGAGAACAGTGAGGTGCGTTGTAAAAAGGCATTAAGCTCATCGCGGTTAGTTTCTTTATTCAGGTTTAACGACAAAATAGCCATTGATACATTGGGCGTCGGTACCCGGATAGCGTTACCGGTCAGTTTACCTTTCAGTTCAGGTAAAGCTTTGGCCACGGCACTGGCAGCGCCGGTAGAGGTAATCACCATATTCAGCGGTGCTGCTCTGCCCCGACGTTCAGCTTTGTGAAAATTATCAATCAGATTCTGGTCATTAGTATATGAATGCACGGTTTCAACATGGCCGTTACGAATGCCAAATTCATCATTCAGGGCTTTTAATACCGGGGTAATAGCGTTAGTGGTGCAACTTGCTGCCGATACAAACTTGTGCTCTGGCAGGATCATATCCTGATTAACACCGTAAACAATATTTGGTACTTCACCTTTGGCTGGTGCCGTTAACAATACCCTGGCTGTACCTTTACTCTTAAAATGAATCGCCAGCTCTTTGTCGTCTTTCCAGATCCCGGTATTATCAACAACTAAGGCATTATTAATACCAAATGACGTGTAATCTACCTCTTCCGGCGAACTGGCATAAATTACTTTGATAAAAGTGCCGTTAGCTTTTATGCCCTGATTTTCCTCATCAACGGTAATACTGCCATTAAAAGGGCCATGAATCGAATCACGCCGCAGTAAACTGGCACGTTTTTCCAAATCACCTTTTTTACCGCCGCGGACAACAATGGCTTTTAAGCGCAATTTACTGCTCGGGCCGGAACGTTCCAGCATAAGACGGGCAAGTAAACGCCCAATCCGGCCAAAACCATAAAGCACCACGTCAGTTGCCTGTACCTTATCTTCACGGTCAAGAATGTCGGTTAATTCCCGTGCCAGATACTGGTCAAGGCTTAAACCTGCACCTGAATTTTTAAATAAAAAACCGTATGCCAGTTTTCCAATGTCTATCCGACCTGGCGCCAGATTCATTTTGCTGATAGCTTCCAGTACCGGAAAGCTCTCGCGCAGCCGCAGTTTCTCACCTTCAAACCGCTCTACGGTTTTATGAGCTTTGATAATATCGATGGTGGTTGCGTTTACCAGCGGGCGGCCATACACCACCACTTCTATTCCTTTGTTACGGTATAGCCGGCCAATGAGTGGTTGCATATTTTCGGCATATTCCTGGCGTTCCTGCCAGCTTTTCTGGTATTGCTCTGCGTGTGATTGGGTCATGTGTCGGCCTTTTACTTCAAAAAAATGAATTAATCGGAGCCTCGTGCTGTTTTGTAGGGTACAGCGTATTTATTAAAGGCGGCACATTGTAATAGATATTGAAACCTTACCACAACCACAACAGGTTAATTTCAGGTTTTTGTCGCATGCTGAAACCGTAAACTGACAGAGTTCACACAATAACGTTGACCGGTCGGCGCAGGACCATCATCGAACACGTGTCCCAGATGCGCGTCACAGTTGCTACAAACAATTTCAGTACGCTGCATACCATGGCTGGTATCTGTACGGAACTCAACCCTGCCCTCGAGCGCCTGATAAAAACTGGGCCAGCCACAACCCGCATCAAACTTGGTATCAGATGAAAATAAAACGGCACCACAGCAGATACAATGATAAGTACCATCAGCAGTATGGTGAAGCAATTTTCCGGTAAACGGGTATTCAGTTCCCTTAAGCCGGGTAACCCGATATTGCTCTTCCGTTAAACGTTGTTGCCATTGCTGCTCAGTTAGCTTCATAAAACTTCCCACTTAGAATGATACTTTTGTCACACTGCCGCTCTATATCACTATCAGCTTAGCGTTATTTTGACCAGTAACCTTTAATATATAAAAAAGACCGTTAAACATAAAACTTACCAGCCAATTTAATCAGCGGTTAGACTTAGCTACGATTAATAGCGCTGACATGGAGATGATTATGCTAAAACGTCTGGTATGGTTCACTCTGATACTGACGATAATGCTGGTATCACCGGCAGGCGCTCAGTCGTTGCCGGGTAAATGGCGTGGCAAACTAGTCCTGGCACCCCAGGCTGTCCTGACTATCGGTATTAATATTAACCATTCCGCAAAGGGTTACAGCCTTACCCTGGACAGCCCTAATCAGGGCATGTTTGATTATCAGCCCAGCCAGTTTATCATCGATGGTAACCATGTTCAGTTTCAGGATGACAAACTGAATGCCAGTTTCAGCGGTACCCTGGTGAAA
>NZ_JAWVZF010000098.1:0-10100 GCF_033722355.1 Arsukibacterium sp.
ATTACCTGATGGGTTTGCGCAATATCAGCAGCAGACAGCGGATTATTGTTCCAGCCGCCGCCTAAATTCATGCAGCCAAATACGAGCGGACTGTGCTGGCGCAGCTGGTTTGCCAGCGGATAACGATGTTCGGGCATAACAGTTCCTGTTCTAACGTAAGACAATCAGCCGCAGTCAGCTTGCAGCCACTTACCACTTTGCTGCATGGTCATTTGTTCGGCTTTACCATTAACCTGTGTGGTAAAACTGGCAGTGCCACTATAAGCTTTGCGACTGCTAAAAGTCATTTCACCTTCCCCACTGGTGGGTGGATTGGTATCACAGCTAAACGAAAAGCGGTAGCTGTTATCACCACTCTGGCTGATTTGCTGCTGGCAGCCATCCTGTTGCGGCAACTGGCCACCGTCAATTTGCTGTTGGGTCAGACAAACCTGCATCGAACGGCCTTTTAAGTCAAAAGACATACCCTGGCTGGCCATCATTTTTTCCATCATCTGGCGCTGTGCCGCCGGCATACTGGCCAGTTGCTGCTCCAGTTGTTGCATCGCGCGCTCCAGCTCACCGCTGGCAGTGGTAATACTGAAATTATGTTGCCATAAGCCAGGCTCGACATTCAGCTGCAGGGTTTCTGCATTGCCGGCTAAGCTTAAACTAATAACGAAGCTGCAAAAAGCAGTCTTCAGAATGCTGCCTGGTAATTTCCGGTAAACTTGCATGGTGATCCTCCGTGATGGTTAATCAAGACGATGACAACAAGATGCAAGCATAGAAGCTAACCAGCGAAACCGCAAAGCGGCAGGTTTATGGCAGCGACAGCTGATATATATCACCTTGCGGCAGCTGGCGTTTAACAAAATAGATAGCCTGATTACTGACACTGTACTGATGCACCAGCTCAGCACTGTGCGCCAGCAGCAAGGTTGGCTCAGTATCTGCGGCCAGCAATTTACGGAAAACCCCGGTGCCCGGTTGATAATAAATAATGCTCTCGTCCTGCAACTGCCAGTTCAGCCAGTTAATTTTGTCAAAATCAGCCAGCAGCAGTTGCTCCTGACCACTACTTAAATCCAGCTGCCATAAACCATCCTGATGAAATTTGCTGTAATAAAGCATCTGCGCTTGCTGATAGCCGCTGTAGCCACCCCGGCTGGTCAGTTGCTGGTGAATGGCGCCTTGCAGCTGATAGCGCCATAGTTGCCAGTCACCGCTTTTGTTGCTGCTGTAAATCAGACTGTTTTTATCCGGACCGGGATTAACGACATAGGCCTGATGTTCCGGCTCTATCAATTGTGTCAGCTGGCCAGTGGCCAGCTCCAGCTGATATATCGCGCCTTGCTGACTGAAATAAATGCTGCGCTCGTCAAACGACCAGCTGAACCTGATAAAACTGGCAGGTGCCGGTATCGCTGCCAGCATCTGTTCCGGGCTATTGTAAGGTTTTCGCCAGATCTGATGCAGACCGTGCCGGGTGGTTAAGAATAACAATTCGGAGTCGGGTTGGTTAACCCGGGGTAAAATATCCAGCCGCGAACTTTCAATATAAAGGCTGGCAGCAGCAGGGTCGGTGCTTGCGCTCAGTGGCAGCCGCCAGATATCGGCCTGTTGCTGCTGGTCAGCAAAGTACAGGCGCCCGCCACTGCTGGTAATGGAATTTACGGCTTGCTGCGAGTAAAAAAGATGATTAAGACCAGAATCTGCCGTAAGCGTAAACAGCTGATGACTTGCCGCCAGTACCAGTGGTTGGTCTGCTGGCCAGTTTAAGTCAACAACCTCAATATCCAGATCAACGGTGTGCCGGAGTATTGGTGACTGGCCTTCAGCTAACAGATAAAAACTCAGCCGGCTGCGTTGGGCGCTCAGATAACTGGCAACCGCCAGTTGCCGGCCATTTGCCGCGACAGCAAGCGCAGCAGCACCACTGAAGCTTGCCGGATCGGCCAGCGTGAGCTGTTGCTGATGGGTGGTAGCAAGCTGATAGCGATATACCAGATAGGGCCGGGTTTTGTCCTGGCGTAACCGGTAAAAAAAATAGTCACTGGCCGGGCCCCAGCTGGCCTCGAACACACTGTCATGCGGGCAGTCGAATAAAGCGCGTTCAGGACCGGCAGGGCGTAATGGCATTAACATGATCTGGCATTGATTACCGTCCAGCCTGCGGTACACCAGTTTATTGCCATCCGGGCTGATACTGCCATTTCGTGCCTGCAGCGGCCCGGCAATAAGTGGTTTGTTCTGCTGGCCACTGCGAAGCCACAACTGAATATTGCCCTCAGCATTGCGCCGGTGGTACAGCAACTGGCCATCATCACTGCTGCTGATATCAAATTCTGCGCCATCAAAGCTGGTAACAGGCGTTGGAATCAGCACTGTATTTTGCCCTGCCAGTCCTGCGGGCATTGACTGCTGCCAGACCCAGCCCGCTGCTGCAATGGCAACGGTGATAATCAGTGCCAGCCCTATTGTCATCTGCTTTATTGTTATGCCTGGCGGATCGGCGGCTACAGTGTCTGGCGGGGTATCGTTAAGCGCTCGTACCGGTGTTGCCGGCATGATTCCGGAAACCGTCGTTGCGCCCGGCTGTACCAGGCGGGCGTCAGGTAACAGGCAATAGCCCAGCTTGGGAATTGTTGCAATATATTCGGTTGCCGGATCCAGTCTGGTACAGGCTTTGCGCAGCAAACTAACGGCCCGATTGATGGCACTTTCACTGACAACCCGTCCTTGCCATACCTCACTAATCAACTGTTCGCGGCTTACCGGCTCATTAGCATGCCGGGCTAACAGCAGCAACAGCTGCGCCTGTCTGGGTTCCAGCGTAGATTGTCGGCCGGAATGTTGCAGGGTCCGGCGCTGCGGATCAAATATCAGCTGGCCAAGCTGCCATAACTGTTTATCCATTCGCTGGTTTAACTCCCTGTTATGTAGTCTGAAACGAATAATAAGCTTTTCATCATAAATCCATCATCTGGCCATTATCGCTATCTTTGCGGTTTGTCTTTAGTTTGGCCTGCGACTTTATGTTAACAGGAAAGCAATATGAAATTACAAGTAATAACACAGGCTTTAGCTGTCGTGCTATTAGTCGTCCAGCTTTGTGGTTGTCTCTCATCCGGCAGCGGCAAGACAGCCAACGTCGAGGTAAACAAAGATCTTATTAAAATACACGGCCGCAGCTATCTGCTGAAACTGCCCGCCAATTACCAGCCACAAAATAGTTATAAATTACTGCTGGCCTTTCATGGTTCAGGCGGCACTGCCAGCAGCATGCAACAAGCGGTGCTGTTAGAGCAGTATAGTGATGACTATATCGTTGCTTATCCTAATTCGAAAGAAGTCGAATGGAACGAGGGGTGTAACTGTAATATCGCCCACCGTAAAGGGGTAGACGATTTAGCTTTTGTCGACCAGGTTATTGCCGATATTCAGCAAAAGCACCAGATCACGGCCGGCGAAATTTACGCGGCAGGTTTTTCACAGGGTGCATTATTTACCCAGAATCTTGCCTGTAATCGCAGTACTGTTTTTAAAGCTTTTGCAACGGTAGCAGCACCAATGTCTGATCAGCTATCAACAAGCTGCGCGCCAGAGCAACCTGTATCAATCATGATGGTAATGGGTAAAGATGATGAGGTATTGCCCTATAACGGCCTGTCCCATGCTAATTTTGGTCTGAACTCTGCTACGCAGGCTATCAAACTTTTTGCAAGTTTGAATAGCAGTTTACCACTGGCGCAGCAGCAAACACTGGCAGCTGAAAAGGTGGAGCTGCTGAGTTACAGCAATGGCCGGCAAAAAGCCGAATTATTCAGTATCAAGCAAGGCCAGCACCAGTGGCAATTCAGTTCATTTGACACATCAGCCGAAATCCTTACTTTTTTCAGCCAGCTGGATAGCCAGCGCTTGCCTGAAAAATCCAGTCTGGTGCCAGCCGGTGACAAGAAGCTGCACGTTCGCGCTATGGGTGAACAACATGCCGGTCCGGCAGTGGTGTTACTGGCAGGCCCCAATGAAAATTACCACAGCGACAGCGCCTGGTTTGCATTGCTGCAACCGTTGCTGGCTGAAAAGTACCGGGTATATAGCATCGACCGGCTGGGTAATGGTTTCAGTGAAAGCGACGATAATCTGTCATACCGGCGGTTTGCTGGTGATCTCGCCAAAGTATTGCAGCAGCTGGACGAACAACAGGTGGTGATCGTGGCGATGGCCAGTGCCAGTATCAGCGCCCGGCTATTTTACCAGCAACAGCAGCAGGTGTTTGATATTAAAGCCATGCTGCTGATAGACCCGGACGTGCCCACCGCCAATGCCTTAAGCGTTTATCAGGGCTATCCGGCAGACTGGTATCTGGCAAATCTGGAAGCGTTGCTGCCGCATCTGGCCACGGGCGCCTGGACTGAACGTACCAGGGAAAAACTGCAGGCAGAGCGAAACCACGCTGAACAACTGGTTGGCGATAACCCACTGATGAACTGGCATTATTTTGATCTGATAAGCCAGCAGCGTTTGCTGATAAATCACCAGCAAAGCCGGGCGCGGGAAATTGCTGCTTACAGTGCTGATTTAAACGCTTACGCGGCGTTGCCAATGCTGACAGCGTTACCGGTATCGGTAATAGATACTGATTTCGAGCAGGCGCAGATAGATGCCAACCCCGGCAATGCCGAACAGTTGCGCTTATGGCAGCAGGAAAGTAATGCCTGGAATCAGCAGCAAGCCGAGCTTGCGAATGGGCAGTATATTCCGCTGAATGATAGTGACCATTTGGTCGCTTTGCACCAGCCTGAAAAAATTAAAGTGGCGCTGGACTGGTTATTTGCCCAACTTCAACTGCCTTAACATTACAGTGCGGCATCGCTATGGCGTATTAGCCGATAGTCGGTTAGATTTATATGACGCTAAGAGACAGGTAGACAGAAAAAATGAACCGACTCCGCCAAATGTTTTTTTCATCTTCCGTTGCAGGCACAGTGAAAGAGTTGGCGATTCTGACCTTTGGCATTTATCTGGCGCTGTGGATGGAAAACGAAGTTCAAACCTGGAAAGATCAGCGAAAAGAGAGTGAGTATATTGGCCTGCTTGCGGCCGATTTGCGTTCGGATCAAAAAGAGCTTGGCGTGATTCTGAGCCGTATCGAGCAAAAACTACAGACGTTACAGACCCAGTTGCAGGCAATAAATGATCCGCGTTACACCAGCGATCCGGAGTTTGCCGCAGCAACAGCGCTCACTGGCTCTGAAGCAGTAACCAATTATCATTTTTTTTCACCGCAGGATTTTACCTTGTTGTCGCTCAGGGAGTCCGGCGATTTTAAACTTCTTCGTAATCAGGAGATAAAATCCCAGTTGCTGGCTGTGCATAAAAGTTATGAAATATTACACCAGCTGCAGCAAAATTATCTGCAGGGTTTGGATGAAGAGTTCATTCCTTTATTAATCAGAAGCGTAGATATGATGGCCGGCACCCTGCAGGACCCGCAAATGCCACATAAGATTTTGTTTAAAAATATGATAGCGTTTGCCTTGAATGAAACCAGCCAGCGCAAACAATTTATTGAACGTACCCTGAGGAAAATTGAAGCGTTGCAAGTGGAACTTAACCGCGCGTTGCAATAAGGCGGGTAACCGGGCTTACAGCCAGCCTTTCTGCCGGGCAATCCGGGCCGCATCAATCCGGTTAGCGGCGTGTAATTTACTCATCGCCTCTGACAAATAGTTACGGGCGGTGCCTTCGGCAATATACAGCGCGCCAGCAATCTCGCTGGTGCTTTTACCCTCCGCAGCAAGCCGCAGCGCCTGGCGCTCTTTATCAGTAAGCGGGTCTTGCTCACCAAGCGAGTTTAACAGCAGTTCACTGTCGATTACTTTTTTGCCACTCATTACCTGAGATATCGCATTAACCAACTGCTCGACCGGTGCATCTTTTAACAAAAAACCACCCACCCCGGCATCCATCGCCCGTTTAACATAACCGGTGCGGCTAAAGGTAGTGATAATCACCACTTTGGTCGGCAACTGTTGTTGCTGCACATATTGCGCCAGCTCGATGCCGGTGTGGCCGGGCATTTCAATATCGCTGAGCAGCAAATCAAACGCCTGGCTTTTTAACTGCGCCAATGCCGCTTTGCCGTCTGCAGCTTCTGTCACGGCAAAGCCCGTTTCTAACCTGAGCAGACTGGCCAGCGCGGTGCGGACCATCGCCTGATCTTCAGCCAGTAATATATTCATCAACGTTGCTCCTTAAGGGGTAACTGAATAGCCGCTGTCAGCCCCGGTTGCTGCTGCAATGCCAAAGTGGCACCGATGGCAGCGAGCCGTTGGCGCAGGCCATTCAGGCCATTACCTTCAATAATGGTTACCGGCGGACCATTGTCACTGAATGCGATATGCAAATTATGGTTTTGTTGGGTAAATTGTAAGTGGCAACTGTCACCTTTACTGTGACGCATCACATTCGTCACCAGCTCCGTTAATGCCAGAATAACCGCCGTTTCCTGCTGGTTGCTCAGGGCCGGCACTTCGCCGGTTAACGTGGCCTGAAACCCGGCATCCCGTAACCGCGCCAGCAATTTGCTAACTTCTGCGGTCAGTCCCTGATGCTTATAGCCGGAAACACTTTGTCGTACCTGGCTTAAGGCATCGCGGGCTATCTGACTCAGTTCTGCCAGCTGCTGGCGGGCGGGCTCCGGTTGCTGATGTGCCAGCAGTTTGCTTGCCAGATCCGCTTTTAAAATCACACTTGACAGTGTATGGCCCAAAATATCATGTAAATCCCGGCCAATCCGCTCCCGTTCGACCATAGCGGCAAGTTGTTTGATTTCGTCTTCGCTTTGCTTTTCGGCCAGCCGGTGGCGCAATTTGGTCTGCTCGGCCCGGCCCAGAAAACTCACCGCCAGCACAATAGGAATACCCATCACTAAAAACAGCTTCCAGTGAATGCTTAGCAACGCATCTAACAGCACCAGTAAGGTAATCAGCAGCGACATCAGCAGCAGATAGCGGCGTAACGTATAGGCAAAGCCAATAAAAAAACCGGCATAAGCGAACATGGCGATAGAGCCCGGGTTAACCGGCGTGATCAACGCTGCGACCAGCACAATACCGGCAACAGGCCAGTGGATCTGCTTGCGGTGACAGTGATAGGCCCAGAAGTAACAAGCCAGAAAAGCAAGAAGTGCCGCGGTCATGCTCAGGTACTGCCAAAGCACAAAATCCACGGTAAATAACGGAACAATATAGAAAATAAGGTTTATCAGATAAACCCAGCTGAATTTCCGCTCCAGGCTTAGCCCGCTTGCTGTTGTCACCTTTATCCTCTTGCGCTGATGTGAGCCTGCTTAAACTTATTATTGACAGACGATGCCGGCTAATCCAGTGACAAATGTCATCTGTGACTGCTGACAATTGACACTATGGCCATGACAGGGTCTGACAGATACTGCAGCGGACGACAGGAGAAATCAACAATGAAACAAGCCAAAACGCTGTTGCAGCTGAAAAAGCTGACAAAACGATTTGCGGATAAAACCGTGCTTAACAATATCGATTTAACGGTTACTCAGGGTGAGATACTGGCTATTCTCGGCCCTAATGGTGCCGGTAAAACCACGCTGATCTCGGCCATGTTAGGCCTGACAGCCGCCGATAGTGGCGACATTTATCTGCTGGGACAACTGCAGCAGGGCACCGGACGTAGCAGTGCACTGCGCGCTCAGCTGGGGGTGATGCTGCAGATTGGCAGTTTAAGCGCCAATTTAACGGTGGCAGAGCAGTGCGATTTATTTGCCAGTTATTACCCCGCTGGCTACAGCGCACCGGAGCTGGTGACATTGGCCGGCCTTAATACTGAAGCCGGACAACGATTTGGCCGGCTATCCGGCGGCCAGAAGCAACGGCTGTTATTTGCGCTGGCGCTGGCAGGCAAGCCAGACCTGTTGTTTCTGGATGAGCCCACCCTTGGCATGGATGTGGAGGCGCGGCGCAAGTTATGGCAACGTATTGATCAGTTGCGACAGCAAGGTACCAGTATTGTGTTAACCACCCATTATCTGGAAGAAGCCGAGCAGCTGGCCGATCGGATTATGGTGCTGCATCAGGGCAAGTTTATCGCCAGTGGCAGCCCCGGCGAATTAAAGGCCTTAACCCGCTACAAGCTGGTGCAATGTTGCAGTGCCTTAAACGATGCAGCGTTATTGGCGCTGCCCGGAGTGCTGCAATTAAGCCGGCAGCAGGATGTCGTGACCTTGCATAGCAGCCATGTTGAGCAAACAGTGCTGGCGTTGCTAAGCCGGGACAACACAGTGAGTCAGCTGGAGGTGCGGCAAGTGGCGCTGGAGCAGGCGTTTTTACAACTGACCGCATCCTCTGCTGAGCACAGTAACACCCTGGGGGAGCAAGCCGCATGAGTACATTAACTATTTATCAGAAAGAAGCCTGGTACGATTTAATCAGTGTCTGGCGTACGCCGGGTTTTGTGTTGCCGGCGCTGACTTTTCCGGTGGTATTTTATCTGTTTTTTGGCGTGTTGTTCAGCCCGTCTGGCGCCGCTGGCCATGCAGCCTACATGCTGGTGACTTACAGCTGCTTTGGTATTATGGGGCCGGCTATGTTTAATTTTGCGATGAATATTGCCAGCGACCGGGCGCAGGGCTGGCTAACGTTAAAACGGCTGTCGCCGATGCCGGTCAGCGCGTATTTACTGGCAAAAATGATCACCAGTCTGGTATTTGCGTTATTGATCATTGTGCTGTTATTCAGTATTGCAGCCACTGTTGGTGAGGTCCGGCTCTATCACAGCCAATGGCTGAGCCTGGCGTTAATTATGCTGCTGGGGACCCTGCCTTTCGCGTTAATTGGCTTGCTGCTGGGGTTGACGCTAACTGATAAAGCGGCACCTGGCGTGGTCAATTTGCTCTATTTGCCGATGGCCTTTTTATCGGGGCTCTGGCTGCCCATTCATCTGTTGCCACAGTTTTTACAACAGCTGGCCTGGCTATGGCCAAGCTATCACCTGTCGCAACTGGGCTTAAAATTACTGGCCAGGGATCAGGGCTATCCGCTTGAGCTGCATCTGCTGATCCTGGTACTGACGACAGCGGTTCTGACCATCCTTAGTCTGTTGATCTTCCGTCGCTTTGCAGGAGTTAAGTAATGAAAGGTATCGTAATAATGATTAGCGCGGCGCTGCTGGTACTGTTTTTTATGCTGCTGCCACAGCCAGAACCAACCCTGGCAGCACGCCCTGCCGGGCCAGCGGCGGAGCTTACCGCTAACAGCTTTATTCTCGGGCCGGTCAGGCTGTTTGATGGTGAAACATGGCGTGATGAGCGTTTTGTCGAGATCCGGGATGGCCGGATTCAGCAACTTTACCTTGATAAACCCGCCAGCCCCTTACCGTGGCTTGATGGCAATAATCAATGGCTGATGCCAGGGCTAATCGACAGTCATGTTCATGCCTGGGACGATGCGCTTAAGCAGGCGCTTAATTTCGGGGTAACCACGGTACTGGATATGTTTGGTGACAAACAGTTTCTGTTGTCACAAAAGGTAGCCAGAACGGGGACTGCCCGCACAGATCAGGCCGACATCTATGGTGCCGGCACCCTGGTGACTGCACCAAAAGGTCATGGCACCCAATATGGGGTCAGCATTCCGGTAATAGAGAATGCTGACCAGGCCAGTGAGTTTGTCGCTGCGCGCCTCGCCGAAGGCTCAGATTTTATTAAAATTGTTTACACCTCAGATAAAGCATTGCGGCGGTTCAGACCATCCATTGATCTGGCAACGCTAAAAGCAGTAATTGCCGCCGCCAAAGCACATGATGTATTGGCAGTGGTGCATATCGCCGATTTACCCTCTGCTGAGGAGGCGATAGCAGCGGGTGCTGATGGCCTGGTACACAGTTTTTTCAGCGAACCGGTAAGCGATAAGTTGCTTAAGCTGATGGCTGACCGCCAGCGCTTTATCATTCCAACCATCACCGTGATGGAAGGCATGCTCGGGGGCAGAATAAATGACGAATTGTTGCTGCAGGCCCCGCCAGCCTGGCTGAAGCCGGCAGCGATAAACAGTTTAACGGAGCGTTTCAGCCATGCTGCAATC
>NZ_JAWVZF010000099.1:0-10097 GCF_033722355.1 Arsukibacterium sp.
GACACCTTGGAGCCACCAACAATAGCTACCAGTGGCCGTTTCGGATTCTTCAGTGCTGCGCCCAGTGCATCCAGTTCAGCAACCAGCAGCGGGCCGGCGCATGCAACAGCCGCATATTTAGCAACACCATGCGTGGATGCCTGCGCCCGGTGCGCCGTGCCAAAGGCGTCCATCACAAACACATCGCATAACTCAGCAAGCTGTTTTGCCAGAGTATCATCGTTTTTTGCTTCGCCATGGTTAAAACGGACATTTTCAAACACCACGACTTCGCCGCTATTTACCTCGACGCCTTGCAGATAGTCGCGGGCTAAACGCACCGGCACCGTCAGTGCCTGTGCCAGATAATCTACCACCGGTTGCAATGAAGCGTCAGCTGCAAATACCCCTTCCTCGGGACGTCCAAGATGCGACATCACCATCACTTTTGCCCCCTTATCCAGCGCCAGCTGCAAAGTGGGAATGGCGGCTTTTAACCTGGCATCCGAGCTAACTTTGCCATCTTTAACCGGGACATTTAAATCTTCCCGTATCAGTACCCGCTTACCGGCTAAATCCAGATCGCTCATCCGAATAACGCTCATTGTTTGCTCCTTGTCATAAATATTATTGCAGCATGGCCCGCGCTGTATCGAGCATCCTGTTGGCAAAGCCCCACTCGTTATCGCACCACACCAGACATTTCACCAGGCGCTTGTGACTGACCCGGGTCTGCGAGCCATCGACAATGCAAGAGTGCGGGTTATGATTAAAATCAACCGACACCAGCGGCTCTTCAGTATAATCGAGAATGCCGCTTAAACTGGTAACACCGGCCTGTTGTAATGCATTATTGACCTTGTCGATGCTTACGTCCTGATGCAAAGTAACACTTAAATCCATCGCCGTAACATTAACAGTCGGTACCCGTACTGCTATTGCTTCAAACCTGCCGGCAAATTTGGGTAAAATGCGCTCTATCCCCAACGCCAGTTTGGTGTCCACCGGAATAATTGACTGACTCGCTGCCCGGGTACGGCGTAAATCAGGATGGTACGCATCGATAACCTGTTGATCATGCATTGACGCATGAATTGTAGTAATAGTGCCGCTTTCCACCCCGAAATGCTGATCCAGAACCTGAATAACCGGGACAATGCAATTTGTCGTACATGAGCCGGCTGATACCACTGTCATGTCGGGGGTCAGTAAATGCTGATTAATGCCATAGATAATAGTGGCATCAATATCTGTATCGGCCGGATGCGAAAACAACACTTTCTTTGCTCCGGCTGTCAGATGCCAACTGGCATGCTGCCGGCTGTGAAATACGCCGGTGCATTCCAGCACAATATCAATCTCTAATTCGGCCCAGGGCAGCTCCAGCGGATCAGCCTCACTGTATAGTGCAATGTCATTTCCCGCTACCCTGATGCCACCGGCAAAAGACGCTACCTCAAAACCAAACCGGCCATGAGAAGTATCATACTTTAATAAATGGGCTACGCCTTTGGCATCAGCCAGCTCATTGATAGCAACAACCTGCAACTGCTGTTGCCAACCATTTTCATAAATAGCCCGCAGTATATTGCGGCCAATCCGGCCAAAGCCGTTAATTGCCAGTTTAATGCCCATATCACCACATAGAAATGGGACCGCAGAGCGGCCCCGGAATTATTGTTAAGCTAACGGCTAGTCGTTTAGTAATTTTGCTGCCGCCTGGACGATGGCATCAACGGTAATACCAAAGTGTTTAAACAGTTGCTCGGCCGGGGCCGATTCGCCAAAACTGTTCATGCCGATGATATCACCCGTTAAGCCGACATATTTATACCAGCTGTCTACGATACCGGCTTCGACTGCAATTCGCCGGGTAACGGCTGCCGGCAGCACGGCTTCGCGATAAGCTGCATCCTGGGCATCAAATACATCGGTAGAAGGCATAGACACCACCCGCACCTGTTTGCCCTGCTCTGTCAGTATCTTCGCCGCCTGCACGGCCAGTTCAACCTCTGAGCCCGTGGCAATAATGATCAGGTCAGGTTGTTGTTTGCAGTCAATCAGCACATAACCGCCTCGTCTGATATTACTGACGGTGGCGCCATCACGCTGTTGCTGCACCAGATTCTGCCGGCTGAAAATCAGCGTGGTCGGGCCATCGTTTCGCTCGATCGCTGCCTGCCAGGCAACCGCAGACTCCACCTGATCACAGGGCCGCCAGTTCATCAAACCAGGTGTCGCCCGCAAACTGATCAGCTGTTCTACCGGTTGATGGGTCGGACCATCTTCTCCTAAACCAATTGAATCGTGGGTATAAACAAAAATAACCCGCTGTTTCATTAACGCAGCCATTCGTACAGCATTGCGGGCATATTCCATAAACATCAGGAAAGTGGCACCATAGGGTACAAAGCCACCGTGCAGGGCAATGCCGTTCATCATGGCTGACATGCCAAATTCACGCACACCGTAATAAATGTAGTTGCCACTGGCGTCTTCGGCCGTCAGCGGTTTGGAGTCATCCCAGATAGTCAGGTTGGAGCCGGCTAAATCAGCAGAGCCGCCCAGCAGCTCCGGCAGTAATGGCCCGAATGCATTCAGGGCATTTTGCGAGGCCTTGCGACTGGCAATGGTTGCCGGATTGGCTTGCAGTTTTTCAATGTACGCCTGGGACTGCTCAGCCCAGTTCGCTGGTAACTCACCTGCGGTTCGACGGCTGAATTCAGCAGCCAGCTCAGGGTAAGCCTTTTGATAAGCAGCGAACAGGCTGTTCCACTGCTGTTCGGCCGTTGCGCCCTTTTCAAGAGCACTCCACTCTCGGTAAATTTCATCCGGTATTTCAAACGGTTTATGTGGCCACTGCAGATATTCGCGGGCAGCGGCAATTTCACTATCGCCCAGCGGAGCGCCATGGCAATCATGACTGCCACCTTTGTTAGGTGCGCCATAGCCAATAACGGTTTTACAGCAAATCAGGGTGGGTTTATCTGTCTGCGCCTGCGCCTGCGCTATGGCCGCTTTTACCGCGTCACTGTTATGTCCATCAACATTGGCAATAACGTGCCAGCCATAAGCGGCAAAACGGGCCGGGGTATCATCGGTGAACCAGCCCTCGACATGACCGTCGATAGAAATACCATTATCATCCCAGAACGCAATAAGCTTATTCAGGCCGAGCGTACCGGCAATTGAGCACGCCTCATGGGAGATACCCTCCATTAAACAGCCATCCCCTAAAAAAACATAGGTGTAATGGTCAACAACCGGAAAGTCCGGGCGGTTAAACTGCGCAGCCAGGGTTTTCTCTGCCAGCGCCATACCCACAGCATTAGTAACCCCCTGCCCCAGCGGACCTGTGGTGGTTTCAACACCCGGAGCATAACCGTATTCAGGATGTCCCGGGGTTTTCGAATGCAACTGCCTGAACTGCTTCAGATCGTCAATAGTTAAATCGTAGCCACTGAGGTGCAGCAGTGAATACAACAGCATAGAGCCATGACCGTTAGATAAAATAAAGCGGTCGCGATCAGTCCATGCCGGGTTAGCGGGGTTATGCTTCAGGTAATCCCGCCAGAGCACTTCAGCAATATCTGCCATGCCCATCGGGGCGCCGGGGTGGCCTGATTTTGCTTTTTGAACGGCATCCATACTTAATGCACGGATAGCATTGGCGAGTTGTTTACGAGATGGCATTGTAGCTCCTGCTGCTGGTTTTCATGAGGACAACATAAAACGTGGCCTTATTTTCACTTACTGCCGGTCAGATGGCAAATGATAATCCTTGGCGACCATTATTTTCCGGTTTGCAGTGATCGGCCTGTTAACTTTACCGTAAACTTTGGCATTAAAGACGTCTGGGCGTCAAATATTACTAGCCAACACAGTTCTGTTTAACTAAAATAAGCGGCTATTTTTCTGGTGGCAGTGACAAGGCAGCAGTTAAGGCCTGACACAATTGCAGTTTAGCCGCCAGCGTGATGAATTAACCAACTTTGGTGGAATACACAGATGGCACAACATATTTTTACTTCTGAGTCGGTATCTGAAGGACATCCGGACAAAATCGCCGATCAAATCTCCGATGCAGTATTAGATGCAATTCTGGAACAAGACCCGAAAGCCCGTGTTGCCTGCGAAACTTTTGTAAAAACCGGTATGGTACTGGTAGGCGGTGAAATAACGACGTCCGCTTGGGTTGATATCGAAGAACTGACCCGGAAAACGGTTCGTGAAATTGGTTACACCCACTCCGATATGGGCTTTGACGCCGATTCCTGTGCCGTCCTTAATGCCATTGGTAAACAGTCACCCGATATTAATCAGGGGGTGGACAAACACGACCCGCGGGAACAGGGTGCCGGAGATCAAGGCTTAATGTTTGGTTATGCCAGCAATGAAACTGATGTATTAATGCCAGCACCGGTAACCTATGCGCACCGTCTGGTACAGCGCCAGGCTCAGGTCCGCAAAGACGGCACCTTGCCCTGGTTGCGGCCGGATGCGAAATCACAGCTCAGCTTTATTTATGAAGACGGTAAGCCGGTTGGTATTGACGCCGTGGTGTTATCCACCCAGCACTGTGACAGTATCAGTACTGAAAATTTGCGCGAAGCCGTCATGGAAACCATCATCAAACCAGTACTTCCTGCTGAATGGTTAACCAAAAGCACCAAATACTTTATTAACCCGACCGGTCGTTTTGTGATTGGTGGCCCAATGGGCGACTGTGGTTTAACCGGCCGCAAAATTATTGTCGATACCTACGGCGGCATGGCGCGCCATGGTGGTGGTGCTTTCTCCGGTAAAGATCCGTCAAAAGTTGACCGTTCAGCAGCTTACGCTGCGCGCTATGTCGCGAAAAACATCGTCGCCGCCGGCCTGGCTGACCGCTGCGAATTACAGGTGTCTTACGCTATCGGTGTGGCTGAGCCTACTTCAATCAGCCTTGAAACCTTTGGTACCAGTAAACTGACTGAAGAGCAGTTAATTAAACTGGTGCGCGAGCATTTTGACCTGCGACCCTATGGCCTGATTGAAATGCTCGATCTGGAGCGGCCGATTTATGGCGCTACTGCTGCTTATGGTCATTTTGGCCGCAGCGAATTCCCGTGGGAAAAAACAGACAAAGCTGATTTACTGCGTCAGTATGCAAAGTAAGCAGTCTTCAACAGCCTTTGTGCTAAAAAAGAGAGCTTCGGCTCTCTTTTTTCCTTTTAAATTGGTAGTTCAGCTTATTTTACGCTTACCTGAACCGGTGTTTTGTGTATGATAAGGACGTTTTACCTTCCAGGGTAAGCTGCCAGTTAACCGCAGCTGACAAACTAAAAAGATAAGAAAGATAACAAGGTCAAAGGAAATATTATGTCTGAGCAAACTGCTGCCGCAAGAACCGGTTGGCTGAACCGTGCGCTGAACGGGATCGAAGTTGTCGGTAATAAGTTACCCGATCCGGCAATGCTATTCGCTATTTTAATGGTCATGGTCTGGGTGGCATCATGGCTGTTGTCCGGTGTCACTTTTAATGAAGTCGACCCGCGTACCGGCGAAGCTATCGTGGTCAATAATCTGTTGCAGGCAGACTCGCTGGCCACTTTTATGGCAAAGTTAGTTAACACCTTTGTCACCTTTCCACCTCTGGGTGTGGTGCTGGTTGCAATGCTGGGGTTAGGGGTCGCTGAGTACACCGGTTTTATTAATGCCGGTTTGCGTTCTATTTTAAGTGTGACGCCGAAAATGCTGTTAACGCCGGTACTGGTGTTTGTGGGTGTCGTCAGCCATATGGCAGTTGACGCCGGCTATGTGCTGGTGATTCCACTGGGTGCAGTCATATTTTATGCCGCTGGCCGCCATCCGCTGGCGGGTATCGCTGCAGCGTTTGCCGGCGTATCGGGTG
The DNA here is from genome assembly GCF_033722355.1 of Arsukibacterium sp. GTDB lineage: Bacteria > Pseudomonadota > Gammaproteobacteria > Enterobacterales > Alteromonadaceae > Alishewanella. The sequence continues at coordinate 5,873 of NZ_JAWVZF010000099.1, forward strand.
GCTTCTCGGCAACCGTGCTGCCATCGAGCCTGGATCCGCTGTTAGCCAGTTTTACTCAGGCATCTGCCCGCTTATCGGCCAACCCGGCAGCAACGGACATGATGATTAACCCGCTGAATAACTATTATTTCACCACCGCTTCAACCGCACTGGTGGTGTTAATTGGCTGGGTACTAACCGACAAATTTATCGAGCCACGCTTAAACGCATCCACGGTAGTCGACGCTGATGCTGCTGATTTACCCAAAATGGACGATTTGAAACCGAATGAGCGCAAAGGCTTAATCTGGGCGGCATTTTCTATGCTGGTCAGCATTGGTTTACTGGTGGTGTCTGCCGTTCCGGAAACTTCTGCCTGGCGCGCGGCCAATGGTTCACTGACTGATTTTGCCGCCCCGTTAATGCAGTCGATCGTTGGCATTATTTTTATCTTCTTTTTACTGCCCGGTATTGTCTACGGTTATGTTGCCGGTACTGCCGACAACCATCGGGAAATTATCAAGGGCATGAGCAAAGCGATGAGTGGCATGGGCTACTATATCGTTATGGCGTTTTTCTGTGCCCAGTTTATTTATGCCTTCGGTCAGTCTAACCTCGGTGCTATTATGGCGATTAAAGGCGCCAACTGGTTAAAAGAGATGGCCTTCCCGATGGGCTTTACCTTAATTGGTATCGTGTTCCTGTCTGGTTTTGTTAATCTGTTAGTCGGTTCGGCTTCAGCCAAGTGGGCGCTGATAGGCGCTGTTATGGTGCCGATGCTGATGGAATTAGGCGTATCTCCCGATCTGACGCAAGCCGCTTACCGGGTGGGGGACTCATCAACCAATATCATCACGCCGCTACTGCCGTACTTCCCGCTGGTCGTGGTATTTTGCCAGAAGTATGTTAAATCAACCGGTATCGGTACCCTGATTGCATTGATGCTGCCCTACTCGGTCGCCATGCTGATTTTATGGTCATGCTTTCTGTTGGGATACTGGGCGCTGGATCTTCCACTGGGTATCGGTTCAAGTTATACCTTCCCTGCTGGTCAGTGATAACAGCACTGGCTTTCAGTGGATAAACTTTTAATTGTTCTGGTTGAAACCGCTGCTACTGCAGCGGTTTTTTATTTTGGATTGACCATTTCCCTGCTACCATTAAGCACTTTTATGCCGGAGCAGTCAGTATGCGCATCCCCCGAATTTATACCCCTCAGCCCCTGTCCATTAATACCGCTTGCACACTGGATGACGACGCTGCCAACCATGTTGGCCGGGTACTGCGGATGCAACCGGGTCAGGCTCTGCAATTATTTAACGGTGATGGTCGTAATTATACAGCTACGATAAGTGACGTTAATAAAAAGCAGATCACGGTCAGCATAACGGCAGCCGAGCCGAATCCGGTAGAGTCCCCGCTGTCTATCCATCTGGGCCAGGCAATATCACGCGGCGACAGAATGGACTTCGCTATTCAGAAAGCTGTTGAACTCGGCGTTACTGAAATTACCCCACTGTTTACCGGCCGCTGTGGCGTTAAGCTCGATGGCGACAGGCTTGTCAAGCGAAATGAACAATGGCAGAAAATCGCGATTAGTGCCTGTGAACAAAGTGGCCGCAGTGTCATTCCGACAGTCCATCCGGCGATATCGTTAGAAGAGTGGCTGGCCCAGGATACAAAATCATTACGCCTGACCTTGGATCCGCGGGCCGGCGCCACCATTAAAACCTTAACAGCCAGTCAGCATATCCGGCTGGTTATCGGCCCGGAAGGTGGTTTTACAGACGCTGAGGTTGCTGCCACCGGCCAGGCTGGCTTTACCGGTATTCAGTTAGGACCAAGGGTACTTCGTACTGAAACAGCGGCGCTGAGTGCAATCAGTGCCTTGCAATTGCAATTTGGCGATCTCGCCTGAGGGTATTATGACCGTAATTAAACTCGGGGTAGTGATGGACCCCATCAGCCAGATCAATATTAAAAAAGATTCCAGCTTTGCCATGTTGCTTGAAGCCCAGCATCGCGGTTATGAAATTCATTATATGGAAATGGCTGACTTATACCTGCTGGAAGGCGAAGCACGGGCCAGAACGAAAACCCTGACCGTGCGCGAGGATAGTCAGCACTGGTTTCAGTTTAATAAAGAGCAGGATATCGCGCTTGCTGAATTAAGCGTTATTTTGATGCGTAAAGATCCGCCATTTGATACTGAATATATTTATGCCACCTACATTCTGGAGCGGGCCGAACAAGCCGGCAGCCTGATTGTCAACAAGCCGCAAAGCCTGCGGGATGCCAATGAAAAACTTTATACCGCCTGGTTTAGCGAGTTTACCCCAAAAACATTGGTCAGTCGGGACGCAGCCCGCTTAAAAGCGTTTTATAAGGCCGAACAGGATATTATTTTAAAGCCGCTGGATGGTATGGGTGGCGCGTCCATCTTCCGCTTACAAGCAGGTGATGCCAATGTCAGCGTGATTATTGAAACCTTAACAGCGCATGGCAGCCGCTATGCCATGGCCCAGCAATATATTGCTAAGATCAACGAAGGCGATAAGCGGATTTTAGTGGTAGACGGCGAGCCGGTACCCTATTGCCTGGCCCGGATCCCGGCCGTTGGCGAAACCCGGGGTAATCTGGCAGCCGGCGGCCGGGGTGAAGCGCGGCCGCTGTCTGAAACAGACTGGAAGATAGCACGGGCGCTTGGCCCGGTACTAAAACAAAAAGGGCTGATTTTTGTGGGTTTGGACGTAATTGGTGATAAGCTTACTGAAATCAATGTTACCAGTCCCACCTGTATTCGTGAAATCGAGGCGGCTTATCCGGTCAGTATTACCGGTATGTTATTCGATGCAATCGAACACCGCCTGAATGTTACCTGAGTGCCGTAACCACGTTACTGCAGTTACTTTGCAGTAACCACAATGCTCTAACTGCAAAAGTGAGGTTGTTATGCAAGATTTCCAGGACCACTTTTTAATTGCCATGCCCGCGCTGGACGACCCGATGTTTAAGCGCAGTGTCACCTACATTTGTGAGCACAGTGCAGAGGGGGCGATGGGTATTGTTATTAATCATCCACTTAACGTCACCGTGGCCGAACTATTAGACCAATTGCAAATTAAGTTTGATCATAAAAGCAAGGTAGCCAACAGCGCGGTGTGCGCCGGCGGTCCGATTCAAAGCGATCGTGGTTTTGTCCTGCATAGCCCCAAAGCCGGTTACAGCAGTAGCTTGGCGTTAAATAATGGCCTGATGGTCACCACATCTAAAGATATTTTAACCGACTTAACTACCGCTGACGCGCCAGAGAAGTTTTTACTGGCCCTTGGCTATGCTGGCTGGACCCCGGGTCAACTGGAGCAGGAAATTGCCGATAACAGCTGGCTGGTTATCCCGGCTGACAACGGTATTATTTTTGATTTAAGTCATGCAGACAAATGGCATTCAGCCACGGCAAAAATGGGCATTAAGCCCTGGCAGCTGACGTCTGAGGCAGGACATGCCTGATGGCCGCCAGTAAAACAGTACTTAGCTTTGACTACGGTACCAAAAGTATTGGCGTAGCGGTTGGAAATGACCTTACCGGCAGCGCCAGCTTGTTACCAGCATTAAAGGCCCAGGATGGTACCCCAGACTGGCAGCAGATAGCCAAATTAATTGCTGACTGGCAACCACAACTGCTGCTGGTGGGGTTACCACTGAATATGGACGGCAGCGAGCAGGATTTTACCAGCCGCACCCGCAAGTTTGCTAACCGGCTGCATGGCCGGTTTGGCTTGCCGGTGGCATTTCACGACGAGCGCTTATCTACCGCCGATGCCCGCAGTCGCTTGTTTGCCGAGGGAGGTTATCGCAATCTTAGCAAAGATAAGGTCGACAGTTTGTCGGCACAGATAATTTTTGAAGGTTGGTATGAGCAACAGTCCTGAACCGGTTAATCGTCCTGAACCCGTTAATAGCCCTGCCCAGAGTAACAACCCCGAACCCAGCATCGCCCGCGGCTATTATCAGCATTATAAGGGCGCCTGCTATCAGGTTATCGATTTAGCCAGGCACAGTGAAACGGGCGAGTGGCTGGTCATCTACCGGGCATTATATGGCGACTACGGTCTGTGGGCGCGGCCTGCCAGAATGTTCAGTGAAACAATTAGCATTGCCGGTGAACAACTGGCCCGTTTTCAATATATTGGCGAACAACCGCCGGCATAACAATAATGATTGTTCTGCCTGTTTAACCACGCCA
>NZ_JAWVZF010000100.1:0-10077 GCF_033722355.1 Arsukibacterium sp.
CGCTATAATGTCCCGGCTGATGTCGGCCCGGTGATTATGAACCAGCGCCATAACCAGTTGCTGCTGGGCCCGGGTAAAGCCCGGCAAATCAGAATGGTTAATAATATAAGCGCCATGATGATGATGGTTTTTATATTCGATGAGCAGACCAAGCTCATGCAGCAAAGCGCCACACCGTAACATGCTGAGCCCTTCGAATTTATTTAAATCCCAGCGATGTTGTAGCTGGCCGGCCAGCTCTACGGCCATGTCAGCCACCCGCCCGGCGTGGCGCTGATCAATAAAGTAGCGCACCATCAGGCTGGCCACAGTGCGGTTGCGCACATCACTGTGCTGTAACTGGGGCAACATGCTGTAAAGCACCCCTTCGCGCAACGCCCCTCCAGACAATGTCATGCCATGGATCTGTAATTTACGGAACAGCGCTACCAGTATGGCCAGCCCGGAAGCAAAAACCTGCTTACGCTCCTGCGCCAGGCCAAGAATATTTAACTGACTGATCGGGCCACAGGCCATCGCCTGCTGCATAATGTCTTCAAGCTTACCCAGCGTAATGACTTCGTCTTTCCCCTGCGCAACCAGAATTTCCTGCACTGCCTGCACGGTGCCAGAGGCACCTACTGCAATTTGCCAGCCTGTTGCCAGAAACTGTGCACAAATCAAATCAACCTGCTGCTCGGCAGCATTTATCGCCTGGCTGAAATTTTCCTCACTCAGCTCGCCATCACCAAAATGACGTTCCAGAAAGGTCACACAGCCCATATTCAGGCTGGCCAGTAGCTCAGGTGTAAAACCACGGCCCACCACGACTTCAGTACTGGCACCGCCAATATCAATGACCAACCGGTTAGAGTCGCAATTAGAGGTGTGGGCTACACCCAGATAAATAATTCTGGCTTCATCGGCGCCGCTAATCACCTGCACCTTCTGACCGAGGATAGTTTCTGCTTCTTTGAGGAAGGTTTTAACATTCTGCGCCAGACGCAGCGTGGCAGTGCCGACTATCCGGATATTCGCGGCAGGAATGTCCTGTAGTCGTTCGGCAAATAAGGCCAGACATTCCCAGCCGCGTTTCATTGCTTTGCGGCTGAGCACTAAATTATCGTTCAGGCCGGCTGCCAGCCGGACTTTGCGCTTCACCCGGCCAATAACCTGTACTGAACCACCGACCACCTTGACCATCAGCATATGAAAACTGTTAGAGCCAAGGTCGATAACCGCATAGATATCACTATGCGGTGACGTATCGCCCAGCAGGTCAGCAGCGACCTGAGACAGCGGGCTAGCGGGGGCGGCTGCGGGGGTTTCTTGGGCCACTGCCGCTGCGTCCACTGTTACCCCGGCCCGGACCACTGCGCGCCTGTCCAGGACGACGCCGCACCCGGGGTTTAGGTACGGTTAAATCATCCAGTAGTGCACTGGCATCGTACTGGGTCAGCGCTATCGGATGTTTGATGTAATCTTCAATCGCGGTCAGATTCAGGGCATAACGCTCGCAGGCAAAACTGATCGCTTTACCACTTTCACCGGCGCGGCCAGTCCGGCCAATCCGGTGCACATAGTCTTCGCAATCGTCCGGCAGATCGTAGTTGAAAACGTGACTTACTTTCGGAATATGTAAGCCGCGGGCAGCAACATCGGTTGCAACCAGAATATCCAGTTTGCCGGTGGTAAAGTCATCCAGAATTTTCAGCCGCTTCTTCTGAATCACGTCGCCGGTCAGCATCCCCACCCGATGACCATCGGCTTCCAGCCAGGCGTAGACATCTTCACAGGCATGCTTGGTATTGGCAAACACAATTGCTTTATCAGGCCAGTCTTCTTCAATCAGCGTCAGCAACAATTTCATTTTATGCTCATGCGCCGGATAAAACAGCTCTTCACTGATCCGGCTGCCGGTCATCTCATCCGGTGCCACATGAATATGCACAGGCTCATTCATTTTTTCGAATGCCAGCTCCTGCACTTTGTAAGATAAGGTGGCAGAGAACAATAAACTCAAGCGTTCGGTGGCTGGCGGCATCCGGTTAAACATAAAGCGGATATCTTTTATAAAGCCTAAATCAAACATCCTGTCGGCTTCATCCAGCACCACAACCTGAATTTGATCAAGGCTGTAAAGCCCCTGCTTCAGATAATCGATCAGCCGGCCAGTGGTGCCAATTAAAATATCGACACCTTGTTCCAGTAACTGCCGTTGAGAATCGTAACCCTCGCCACCATATATTAAACCAAGCCGCATATTCGTTTTCTGGGCCAGCATTACGGCATCGTTATGGATCTGCACAGCCAGTTCCCGCGTAGGAGCCATAATAATGGCACGCGGCTGACCAGAACCTTTTGGTTCGTTGTTAAGCAGATAATGAAATGTAGCAGTTAGAAAAGCCAGGGTTTTGCCGGTACCGGTCTGAGCCTGACCCGCTATATCTTTGCCTGCCAGCGCCAGGGGTAAACACTGGGCCTGAATTGGCGTACAATAGCTGTAACCTTGCGCCGCTAAAGCGTCAAGAACTTGTGGCGCCAATGCAAAATCGGCGAATTTATGTGAGGTTAAGTGAGTTTTATTCATACCTGCCTAGCATAACTGTTACGCTTGCAATAAGAAACAGCCGCGTTTAAATTGATAACACATTTTTGCAGTGTAACTGCACAGCCTGAACGGAGAAATAGATGAGCGAACAAATTTTACAGGTTTCTGACGACAGTTTTGAAACTGATGTTTTAAAAGCCGAAGTACCAGTACTGGTCGACTTCTGGGCAGAATGGTGTGGCCCTTGTAAAATGATTGCACCAATCCTGGAAGATGTTGCTGCTGATTACAGTGGTAAAGTTACCATCGCCAAGGTAAATATTGATCAGAACCCGAATACCCCGCCAAAATTTGGCATTCGTGGCATTCCAACTTTACTGTTGTTTAAAAACGGTCAGGTAGCGGCAACCAAGGTTGGCGCCCTGTCTAAAACCCAGTTAAAAGAATTTTTAGATAGCAATATCTGAAAATGACAGAAAAAGGCGTATTTTTGTACGCCTTTTTGTTGCTCGCGGCTGGACGTACCTGACAACTGCTGCTATTGTGTGGCTAAGCAAATATCTTAAACCACGCTTGTCTGTCGAATAAACCAACTTCCAAACCTTTATTATCGAACCGATAAGCATTTTCTGTTTTTACCAACAAGAACCCATCAAACTATGCATTTAACAGAACTGAAACTGAAGCCAATTAGCGAACTGGTTGATTTGGCCGAGTCTATGGGCCAGGAAAACATGGCCCGCCTGCGTAAACAAGATATCATTTTTGCAATATTAAAATCCCACGCCAAAAACGGTGAAGAGATTTTCGGTGCAGGCGTGTTGGAAATTTTGCAGGATGGTTTTGGTTTCTTACGTTCTTCAGACAGTTCTTACCTGGCCGGGCCGGATGATATTTATGTATCGCCCAGCCAGATCCGCCGCTTTAACCTGCGTACTGGTGACAGTATTTCCGGATTGATCCGACCGCCAAAAGAAGGCGAACGTTATTTTGCGCTGTTAAAAGTAAACGAAGTTAACTTCGGCCGGCCAGAGCAAGCCCGTAACAAAATACTATTTGAAAACTTAACCGCATTGCATGCCAATTCGCGGCTGCGGATGGAACGCGGTAATGGTAGCCGGGAAGATATCACCGCCCGGGTTCTGGATTTAGCCTCACCGATTGGCCGGGGCCAGCGTGGCTTAATTGTGGCACCGCCTAAAGCCGGTAAAACGATTTTGCTGCAGAATATTGCTCAGTCGATTGCTGCCAATCACCCGGAATGTGTGCTGATGGTGCTGCTGATTGACGAGCGGCCGGAAGAAGTTACCGAAATGCAGCGGCTGGTTAAAGGCGAAGTGGTCGCTTCTACCTTCGATGAACCGGCGAGTCGCCATGTGCAGGTAGCTGAAATGGTCATCGAAAAAGCCAAACGCCTGGTTGAACATAAAAAAGACGTTATTATTCTGCTCGACTCAATTACCCGGTTGGCCCGCGCTTACAACACCGTTATCCCCAGTTCAGGTAAAGTCCTGACCGGTGGTGTTGACGCCAACGCGCTGCATAAGCCGAAGCGTTTCTTCGGTGCAGCCCGTAACGTTGAAGAAGGCGGCAGCTTAACTATTATCGCCACTGCGCTGGTCGATACCGGCTCTAAAATGGATGAGGTAATTTACGAAGAGTTTAAAGGCACCGGTAATATGGAGCTGCACTTATCGCGCAAAATTGCCGAGCGCCGCATTTTCCCGGCCATTGACTTTAACCGCTCAGGTACCCGCCGTGAAGAATTGCTGGCCTCGCCGGAAGAACTACAGAAGATGTGGATCCTGCGAAAAATCCTGCACCCGATGGACGAGAGCGATTGCATGGAGTTTTTAATCGATAAGTTGTCGATGACCAAAACCAATGATGAGTTTTTTGATGCCATGAAACGGCAAAAATCTTAACTCCCCCTAACCGGCGCCCGCGCCGGTTTTTTTATGGTCAGACTTATGAGGCAAGGCTGTAACACCCGCTTTTAGAATAATGAAAGGAAAGTACAACATGACACCCCCTCGCATCGTAGTGGTTGGCGGCGGTGCCGGTGGCCTGGAACTGGCTACCCGGCTTGGCAATAAACTGGGGCGTAATAAGCGCGCCCATATCACTCTGGTCGATCGAAATCATACCCATATCTGGAAACCATTACTGCATGAGGTCGCAACCGGCACTCTGGATGTTGAAATTGATCAGCTAAGCTACCGGGCGCATGCTGCCAGTCATCACTTTGAGTTTCAGTTGGGCAATTTCACTGATATCAACCGCGAGACAAAAACGGTGACACTGGCCGCGATAACCTCAGCAGATGGCGAGCAATTGCTGGCAGAACGCGAACTTAGCTATGATTATCTGGTTCTGGCAATTGGCAGTATTTCCAATCACTTTAATACCCCGGGGGTGGCGGAGCACTGTATTTTTCTGGACAGCCCGGCTCAGGCACACCGGTTTCAGCGACGCTTGCTGGATGCATACCTGAAACTTAATTCACCTGAACACCCGAAAGATAAGCTTAATATTGCTATTGTCGGCGCAGGGGCGACTGGGGTTGAACTGGCAGCGGAGCTTTATCACGCCGCGGCAGAGCTTAACCTGTATGGCTTTGCTGACTTGCGCTCTGACCGGCTGAACATCTCTCTGGTAGAAGCCGGCCCTCGTATCTTACCGGCATTACCCGAGCGGATTGCCAACTCGGCTTTAAAAGAGCTGCAAAAGCTTGGGGTTAATGTCCGGGTCAATACCCGGGTTACCGCCGCCGATAGCCAGGGATTGCAATTGGGCGACGAGCATCTGGATGCTGAGCTGATGGTGTGGGCCGCAGGCATTAAAGCGCCGGATTTTATGCGCGATTTAGCCGCGCTGGAGACTAACCGTCTTAATCAGCTGGTGGTCAATGCCATGCTGCAATCTAGCAGAGATGAGCGGATATTTGTTATTGGCGACTGTGCGGCCTGTCCGCTGCCTGACGGCAAATGGGTGCCGCCGCGGGCACAATCTGCTCATCAGATGGCCAGTCTGGTTGCGAGCAATCTTATTGCCATTTTAAACAACCAGCCGCTGCATGCCTTTAAATATAAAGATCATGGTTCGCTGATTTCATTAAGCCGGTTTGGTACAGTCGGCAGCTTAATGGGTAATCTGGTTGGCGGAGCCATGATGATTGAAGGCCGGATAGCCCGGCTGGCCTATATTTCATTGTACCGGATGCATCAGGTTGCACTGCATGGCTGGCTGAAAATGCTGGTTATTTCGCTGGTGGCAAGGATTAACCGGATAGTCCGGCCCCGGCTGAAACTGCATTAAATGCCGGCCGGTGCTCAGCCTATCACGTCATGAACCAGCGAATTGGCAGCCGGGCATGGCGCTGTCAGGGTTAAAGCTGCCAGAAACTCCTGGCAGGCAACCGCCGCTGCATCGGCGCTGGCGGCATGCACCCGGGCGATAACATCGCCCTGCTGTACCTGTTGTCCTGTGGCCAGAATATCGCTAAAACCGACGGCCGGGTTGATTTGCTGACTGGGGTGAGATCGGCCGCCGCCTAAGCGCACTACCGCCATACCAAGGCCGACGGTATTATGGTAAGCAAGATAACCGCTTTGCGGGGCAATAATGTCCTTTACCACCGGGGCACTGGCTAAATACTGTACCGGCTTTTCCAGCAAATCGGCGGGCCCGCCCAGCTCACACACCATTTTGCTGAATATTTCAGCGGCTTTACCTGAACTGAGGCTGTGCTCCAGTGCCGCCACAGCGGCTGCCTTATCTTTGAAAAGACCACCGAGCAGCAGCATACTGGCGCCCAGCTCCAACGTCAGCTGATGCAACCGTGGCTCGCGGTATTTGCCGGTTAAATAATCAAGCGTTTCGATAACTTCCAGCGCATTACCCGCTGTGCTGCCTAATATCTGGTTCATATCGGTAATCAGCGCCCGGGTCGCCACGCCGGCGCCGGTAGCGGTATTGACAATACTGGTTGCCAGGGCACTGGCGTCCTGAGCGGTGGCCATGATGGCGCCATTCCCTACTTTAACATCCATCACCAGCGCGTCTAAGCCCTCTGACAGCTTCTTCGATAAAATTGACGCGGTAATAAGCGGTATTGACTCCACCGTCGCGGTCACATCGCGAATACCATAAAGACGGCGGTCAGCCGGGGCCAGCTCGCTGCTCTGCCCCACAATCACACAGCCAAGCTGTGGTAACAGCTGCTCAATCCTGTTTAAGCTCTGGGTACAGCTGTAGCCAGGAATACTTTCAAGCTTATCAACGGTGCCGCCGGTGTGGCCCAGGCCACGGCCGGCGATGCTTGGCATAAAAGCACCACAGGCTGCCACCATTGGTGCCAGCATCAGGGTAACCTTATCGCCAACGCCACCGGTACTGTGCTTATCCACTACCGGGCCATTCAGCCTGCCCTGCCAGTTAAGAACGGTGCCCGAATCACGCATCGCCAGCGTTAATTCGACAGTTTCGCTCACTGCCATGCCATTTAAGTAAATGGCCATCGCCAGCGCTGCTGCCTGGCTGTCACTAAAGCTGTCGTCGGTCAGGCCTTGCACAAACTGGCGGATCTCAGCATGGCTTAACGGCTTACCGTTACGTTTGGTTTTAATAATTTCCTGAGGAATGGCCATAGCGTTAACTGTCCTTACTGATTTTAGTGCTGGCAGCCAGATAGGTCGGGGTAAAGGCATCAGGCAGCAATTGCTGCAGGGTCCAGCTTTGCTGCTGGCCCAGATGATTGCTGCTGGCAATCGGCGCATCCGGCATAAAAAATTCAGCTATCACCTGGCGGCAAATACCACAAGGTGGTGTCAGCTTGCTTTGCGGTGTATACACCAGTAACGCTACGAATTTGCGCTCACCGGCCACGACGGCTGCCGCTATCGCATTGCGTTCGGCGCATACGGTACCGCCATAAGAGGCGTTTTCGACATTACAACCGGCAAAAATTTTGCCATTTTCGGCCTGAATAGCCACTCCCACCGGGAACTGACTATAAGGGGCGTAAGCCTGCTCTGAGGCTGCTTTGGCGGCAGCATGCAGGGCTGCCCAGTTAATTGATGTCACGCTTGAGAAACCTGCTGAATTATGGCCGTACAGTGTTGCCTTGAAATGGCGGCAGGTCAAGCGTGTTCGTTAATTCAGGGTAAAGTGGTCTGCATCTAAGTGGGCCGGAAATGCCTGACGGTATTGCGCCAATGCGCTGCCATCCAGGGTTGCTGTCAGCACCCCTGCGTCAGCTTTGGCCAGGCTGGCCACAACCCCGCCCTGATAATCTACCACCATGCTGTCTCCGCTATAGTGAATATCGTTGCCATCCTGGCCTACCCGGTTCACACCCAACACATAGGCCTGGTTTTCAATTGCCCGGGCCAGCAGCAGGCTGCTCCAGGCATGACGGCGCGCTGCCGGCCAGTTAGCGACATAAATTAATACGTCATAGTCATTGCGGTTGCGGCTGAATACCGGAAAGCGCAGGTCATAGCAAACCTGCAGGCAAAAACGCAGACCAAGCCAGCGCACGATAACCCGCTGCTGCCCCGCCTGATAGGCGTGCTGCTCGCCCGCCATCCGGAATAAATGTTTTTTATCGTAATAGCTGACAATGCCATCCGGGGTGACAAAATACAGCCGGTTAACATAACCATCCGCGGCCGTTTTCACCGCCAGCGAGCCGGTCAGCGCCGCGTTTAACGCTTTTGCCTGCTCAGTTAACCAGCGCAAGCCCGGCCCCGGCTCAACTTCCGCGATTTCAGCACTTTGCATACTAAAGCCGGTAGTAAACATTTCCGGTAGCACCACTAAGTCGGTTGCCTTCAACTGTGCAAGCAAGCCGCTGAAGTGAGCCAGATTAGCTGCACTGTCCTGCCAGTACAAAGTGGTTTGCAGCAAGCTGACGTTCAAAGCTGACATAATACCTCCGCTGCCTGAGTTAAGGTGGCCGGTGTTGGTCGTGTCGATTATAAGGCCATTTGCTCAGAAAAAGTTGCCAAAACCAGCGCGAATGCTATCATTCAGCCTGTTTTGTGTATAGACATCTAAACGTTTAGCTATATTTGAAACTTGTGCAGCCAGTTTGTCATTTCAGGCTTGTATAATAAGCCTCATAAGTTACCAGGTGTACCGGACTATGACGATACATACGCCACTCCGTGGCTTGCGCTGCTTTTGCGTGGCTGCCGAGTGTTTAAGTTTTAAAGAAACCGCCAAGCAGCTTTACTTAACGCCATCAGCGGTCAGCCACCAGATTAAACAACTGGAAGATAACTTAAATCTCAGTTTATTTGAGCGTAAAACCCGCGCCATTGCCTTAACGGAAACCGGCAAACGCTTTTATCAGCAGGTGCAGCCGCTGCTGGCCCAGTTGGCTGATACTATCGCCCAGTTCAGCCAGGCCGAACGGATACAGGAAGTCAGCATTTCGATGCCGGAGTTTTTTGCCAGCGAGCTGTTTGTACCAAAGTTAATTGGCTGGTCGGCGCAATATCCGAACATTAATTTAAAGCTGGAAACGGTAAAGTCACGTCGTGACAGTCCGAAATATACCGATTTATCAATAATTTTATCCGGTAAAAAGCCCGATGAAATGCAGGCCTATGATCTCTTCCCGATAAGCTATGTACCGGCTTGTAACCCTAAGCTGTATGAGCAAATTCATGGCAAAAGCTACCGGGCGCTGGAGAAAACCCCGCTGATCCTGCATCAGGCGCGGCCGCACGCCTGGCATCAGTGGGCAGAGCATGTTGGCTACCATAACTTTAAACCTAAGCAAATTATTCAGCTCGACAGTATGTTCAGTGTCGCCCGTGCCGCTCAGCAGGGGCTGGGGGTAGCCCTTATTCCGCTACCCATCAGCCAAAGCTGGTTTAGCGGCGGCAGCCTGGTGCGGTTGTTTGAACAGGAGCTGTTAAGCCGCGATCGCTATTACCTGGTGCGGCATGATGACGATGGCAGCCGGCCAGAAATTCAGTTGCTGATTGACTGGGTGTTAAAGAGTTTTCAACCTGCGGTCAGTTAATTCCCGCTTGCCATTACCCGGGATTTATGACAGTCACTCCACTGCTTGCTGCGATTTACAGGTGAATTTTTTTAACTTATCAGTGTGATTTATCTCGTTTGTCAGACCAGTTGCTACTGACTAAAGTATCCCTGTCGCCGCGAAATCTTTCACTACGAAAGGCCGGTGACCCAAATTTAAACCAAGGGAGAATACGACATGACATTCACAGCCAAAAAATTTGCTACCGCCGTGGCACTGAGCGTGCTGGCATCAAGTCCATTTCTCGCTTCAGCTGCGAGCAATGGTTACAAAATGGTGTTAATTGAAGACACCCCGGGCGCTACGACCATTCAGGCAGGTCAGTTACAGCAGGGTATCAGCGAAGTAACCAGCTATCGCGGTGCGGATGCAGACAACTTTTCACTGCAAATGAGCCTGTGCGTCGCCTACAGCCGCTTAAGCCAGCTTGACCAGGCGCAAAGCGCTTGCTCAAAGGCAGTTAGCCTGGCACAAAGCACCCCGGCAGTAA
>NZ_JAWVZF010000101.1:0-10076 GCF_033722355.1 Arsukibacterium sp.
CGCAGGGTATTAACCTGCTGCTCGGCATCGGCTTTGCACTGCTTCTGGCTTTGCTCATCGTTTGCCAGCAGCGGCAACAAACCGGCTAACTGCGCCTCGCTGCCATCCAGTTGCTGGGCCAGCTGTTTTAAGCGCTCAAAATCCTGCTGCAGTTTATCCAGGCGCATCGACTGGCGCATTTGCTGGATCCAGTCCCGCGCCTTGGTGTTTTTCACCTTGGTGGTGGGCAGGGTAACGCCGTCTTCTTCAAAAATGGCGGCCAGCATGGCTTTTAGCGTGTCCATTTTGCCTTCTTTGGCATGCACGGCACTGACCAGCTTTTCAATATGGCGCAGCTTATGGCCACTACTGACTAAACTAAAGCTGGCGGCCAGCCGGCGTAATTTAACGCTATCGGCATTATTACCCCTAAGCGCAGCGGCATCGTTCTGAATAATGCTGCGATACTCGCTGGTAGCGCTGATTTTCGCCGATACCTGCACCTCAGGCCGGCTGCGCATACTGGCGGCCCAGTCGCTGTAACTGAGCGCTTTTACGCCGTCATTGCTTTCAATTAAATAAAACTCACTCTGGTATGGCGCGGCCACAAAGCGGTATTCCACCCCGCCATCACTTTTACGGGTTAATACCACCTGACATAAGGCCCCGCCTTCGCGCTGGTATTCGTAAATCAGGTAGCTGTTGCTATACGGCAGATAAAACTCATCAAACTTTTTACGGGTTTTCGGTACCACCCGGTTGGGCTGCTCGCCATAAAATACCGGCACCAGCCGTTGCAGCGTGGTTTTACCCGAGGCATTAGTGCCACAAATATTAGTGTGCTGATCCAATTGCAATTCCACCACCCCGGGCAGGTGGGTGTGAATAAGCACAATACGAAGTAAACGAGACATAGCGCATCCTGTCGGCAGCGCAAAAATAAAGCGCCGCAATCGATATTTTAATGCGGCTTATTATCCATGGAATGAGGTTAAATGCCAGTTTGAAAACACAGTAAGCGGAAGTTTAACCCAGCCAGTGGCTTATGCGTCGGCTGCGGCCGCCAGCTCTCTAATCAGCGCGCTGCCAGAGCTGATATTCTGCAGCTGGCTGCGAAATTCTGCTTCGGCGCTAAGCGGCAATCTAACGTTTAGCGTTACCTGTTGCTGATAATCGGTGCTCAGTAACTGACCACCAAGCTCGCTTAATAACTGGCGTGCTTTGGCTTCCAGCGCAAAGTCCAGCCGGAGTGTCAGTTGCAGTTGTGGTAATACCTGGCGGCGAACTGCTTTTGCTGCGGCCTGCGACACCGCTGCCGAGTAAGCCCTTACCAGGCCGCCGGCCCCCAGTTTCACCCCACCAAAATAACGTACCACCAGCGCCAGGCTATTGCCCAGCTCCTGCTCGGTTAAGACATGCAGCATCGGTTTGCCTGCGGTGCCAGCGGGCTCACCATCGTCGCTGAAAGCCTGCGTTTCCGGCTGGCGGGTATTGCCAATAATATAAGCCCAGCAAACATGGTTGGCCGCCCGGTATTGTTCGCGATATTGGTTAACCAAGCTCATCGCCTCATCACGGCTGCTTACCGGCAACAAAAAGCTCAGAAACTCACTGTTTTTCTCAGTCAGGCAATGCTCAACCGGCGCGGCCAGTTCGGTGTAGGGGGTCATTTCATTACTCAGCTTGACGGGTAGCAGCTGCGGGCTGCTTACTCAACCTGCGCCAGAGCCACTCCAGCGGTCCTCGCGAGAAATGTTTAAGATACCAGCGGCAAAATAGTAGTTGCAGGATAATAGTGGCAATGGCAATGCTAAGTAGCGCCAGCCGGTCGAGGCTGGCAAACCAGTCGGGTTTAAGCACTTTAAACAGCAACACCATTAGCAGACTCTGGCTTAAATAAAGGGTAAAGGCCATGCGGCCGCAGGGGGCCAGCCAGGCTTGCAGCCAACGATAAAACTCAGGCTTACGGCGGGCATTAATCATTGCACTGGCAAAGGCCAGCGCCATCAGCAGGGCACTGATTTGCTCCCACGGCAATACGATACTTAACTCGTAACCATAACCGCTTATATGATCGAGTAACACTGTACTGCCGCTGATAATTGCTGCAGTTAGAAAAATTATGAAGGTTGTGGAAAGAGAGTAGCCTTGCGCAAACCAGCCTGATTTATATAAAGCCATACCAAATAGCATTAAGGCTGCCATCAGCCAGTACAGGGTCAGAATAAAGGCCACCAGCATGAAGACATTCAGTGAAAACAGCTCTCTGAGCTGAGCAAGGTAGGGGCCGGTCCAGAGTTGCTGTGCGCTGAGCAGCTCTGCCGGATCAAGCGGTTGCAGTGGCGGCAGCCCCGCCAGTAACAGATACAGACTGTAGATAACCGGAATAAACAGACCAACCGTAAATAGTACGCCGCCTTTTTTCCACAAAGCAGGACTGTCAAGCTTGTGATAGCCGCCATTTAACACCAGTAAACCTGTCAGCGCGTACCACAGTAAAATATCGCCAAACCAGATAAAACTGATATGCACCAAGCCAAATAGTGCCAGCCAGTGCAACCGGCGCTGCAGGTAAGCTTCACCATATTTCTGAACAATCAGTAACAGACTGACGCCAAACAGCAGATTAAACAGGCTTAAAAAGCGGCCGGAAAATAACAGGGTCTGCACATTGTAAAGGCCGATATCCACACTGCTGATGTTGTCACGCCATACTAAACTGTGGGAGTAATCAGGCGGACTGGCGAAGGCAAAGACATTTACCAGTAAAATACCGAGAATGGCAAAACCACGAATGATATCCAGCTGAGGCAAACGTTGCATAAAAACCTGCTGAAACAAACAGCCAGCAGCGGCTGTTGTTATCAATAAATCCCTGAAGCGTCCAGTATCACGAAAATAGGTGGCGGATACAACAGACAATTAACGGGTAGTTGCCGCTGACAGCATTGCTGTGCACAAGCTTGACTTCTTTGGTGAAGACTTTTATAAACGCGAGCAATTCTCATTTTGTTTGCAGGTTAAGTATGGTGTCACGACTGCATCGTTATCTGAGCTGGCTTATTGGTATCTGGCTGGTGTTACTATGCGTCAGCGGTGCGGTATTGCTGTATAAAAACCCGCTGCTGCGCTGGCAATATCCGCAACTACAGCACATTCAGCCGGTGGCAGATATCAGCAGCTGGGGCCCGTTACTGAATCAGTTGCAACAGGATCCGCAATTTCGTTATGTCAAATTCCCCGAAGCCGACGCGTTATGGCTGGAAGCCGTCACCTTTGATAACCAGCGATATTATTATGATGGCCAACACCAGTTGTTGCTGATCCGCGAGGTTCGCAGTGACTGGCTCGACTGGTTGTATGATTTTCATCTGAATTTGCTCTCTGGCGACAAAGGCCATACTGTCAGTGGCTTTATCGGTTTATTCAGCCTGTTACTGCTGTTAACGGGTTTGTGGCAATGGTGGCCCAGGCGTTTCAGCCGTCGTCTATTTAAATTGCCAGTGCTGAACAGTTCAATGCGAAGCTTACGCCAGTATCATAGTGTGCTGGCGTTATTACTGCTGCCTCTAGTACTGCTAACCGCAGCAACCGGCGCGATGATGGTATTTGGCCAGCAAACCCAAACGGTACTTAACCGCTTACTGCCACAAGCCCAGCCGGCGCCGCAGCCCGTTGCTGTGACTGACTCAGTGCCTGTAATGGCAACAAACTGGACCGCTGCACTGCAAAGCGCCCGCCAGCATTGGCCTGAACAGGCACTACGGCTGGTAAGTTTTAGGCGTGAGGCCACTGCGCCAATCAGTTTTAGGGCAAAAGCTGTAGCAGAGTGGCACCCGAATGGCCGCGGCATATTGCAATTACACCCGGCAGATAACAGGGTGCTGTATGCGATGCCTGCCGCAGACCTGGCCACTGCAGAGCGGTTACGCAATACTTTTTATCCGTTGCATATCGCCAGTATTGGCGGGGTGCTATACAAGCTGGCGCTATTGTTGACGGGGCTTTTTAGTCTGATGCTGCTGCTGTTAGGGCTGATTTACAGCTGGCGGCGGCTTAAGGCTCGTTCAGCCCGCCATGGGGCTTACCAAAAACCGGTATACTGATTTGCCATTTAAGAGCTGCCAGCCGTAGTAGCAGCAATGCAGCCATGCCGCTTAACATGGCAGGTAATTGGGTGACGCCCAGCATCAGTAAACTGGTATAAACACCGCCACCGACAAGACAGGTTACTGCATACAGCTCGCCGCGAAATACCATGGGTATTTCCCGGCACAGCACATCGCGGATCATGCCGCCACAGACGCCACTCATGGTGCCAAGCAAGATGGCCACCATCGCAGAGGTGCCGTGGTCCAGCGCCTTTTGTGCACCCATAATAACGAAAAATGCCAGGCCCAGCGCATCAAACAGCTGTAGCGTATTATGCGGGATCGTTAAGCGGTTGCGTACCAGTAATATGGTGGTCACTGCCGCAACAAAAATAGCGTAAAAATAGCTGTTATTGTTTATCCAGATAACCGGCACATCCAGAATCAGGTCGCGCAGAGTACCGCCACCGATGGCGGTAACACTGGCCAGCACGATGACGCCAAAGCCATCCATCTGATTGCGCCACGCGGCCAGTGTGCCCGATACGGCGAAAACGGCAACGCCCAGTAAGTCAAACCAGAAGAAATAAGTGGCCATGTTAAGGTATCAACCCGCTACCGATAGATAGCGCCACGCTAGCAGGCTTTGGCTGGCAGGTAAATGTTTCAGGTGCTGGTGGTAACAGATAAATAGTTCCAATGCCGGCTGTTGATGGCAAAGGTGTTGTGCTAGCATTTGCCACTTTTTTTAAATATGACGTGTTATAAATAATAGTGAACAAAGGATGACAATGAAGAAATTAGTTATAGGTGCAGGCGTTGCAGTGGTTGCCGCTGCCGCGGGCTTTTACTATGCCAATTCACAAGCCGAAAATGCCATCAAACAACAAATTGAGCAGGCCAATAATGCTTACGCTGAAATGGCGGCAAGTGGCCTGATGCCAGCAGTCAGTATTGGTTATCAGGATGTGTCGGCCAATGTATTAACCTCCCGTTACAGTGTCACGGATCTTGAAATCAGCGTGGCAGGTATGGGCCAGGTGGCAACTATCGATAAGGTAACTGCTGTGGGTTTACAGCCCCAGGGTTTATCAGATAACGGCAGCGCACAACTTATCGGCGCAAAAATAGCAGAGCCGATGCTGGCAATGTTACCCCCTGATGTCAGTGCCTTTGTTGAAAGCCTGGCTTTGCATGCCGAATACAGCTACGAATATACTCCGGCCACCGGCGAGCTGTATTTTAATCAGGTTACCCGGGTAAACGATGAATTCAGCCTGGCTTACAATGTCTCTTTTGCCAAGATGCAGGAACTATGGGCTTACGCCCGTGATATGAGTGATAAAACAGCTCAAGAGCAGCAACAGTTAACGATGTCTGACGACAACATGACCGACGCTATGGCAAAGCTGGTAAAAGGTGCACTGAAAAGTGGCGAGCTGGTAATCACCAATAATGGCTTTATCGAGCGGCTGGTAGCAATGGCAAGTAGCCAGGGACAAATGCCGCCACTGGACGCTCTTAAAGGCATGGCACTGATGGCAATCACCGCAGATGAAAACCTGCCGCTGGAAATGAAAGAAAGCCTGACCACCTTTATTAATCAGCCAGAAAAACTGCAGATTAATATCAGCTTTGCTGAGCCATTAAGCTTTGAGGCAGTGCAGTCCGGCGCGTTAATGGCAGAGCTGCAAACGCCGGAACAGATGATTAAATTTGCAAATTTGAAAATGGTGGCAAACTAACGCCTTAAGCTAAGGTATACCGGTAAAAAGGCAGCAAGGCTGCCTTTTTTGTTGCTGTTTTTTTAAAAGGAGTAGCACTGCGGGGTCAGGGTGCTGGATAAACTGCACGTTCTGATGCGTCACGCGCTTTATCCGGGTCGTCAATAGCTGGAGTTGCCGCTATCGCCGCAATATAGCTGCCAGGCAGGCCGCACTCTGTTGCGCCGCGCAAAACATGGTTCAGATACCAGTTAAAGGGCCGCAATGAGCTATCAATATGGGTTGCAATATAGGTCAGTGCCGTAATCCTGTTACCCTGGCTGTCGGTCACCTGAACCTCTTTATCCTGATAGCCAAAACCAACCCCTTCAATTTTGTCCAGGATGCTTTTGTCACTGTCGGAAATGTTATACAGCATGCCTATTACCTGATCAGCTTCTCGGCCGGTAAAAAAGGCGTCACACTTTGCCGACCCGTCAAGATAACCAACCTTGTGAAAGCGCAGTGTATGCTGAGCCAGGCTGACAACGCCGTGCCGCAATGCGCCCGGGATGCGCTGCTTAATCCGGGCCAGTGCCATATTGGAGCCATAGGCAAAATACTTCATGATGACACCCTGTTTGCGCTAGCGTTATCAGCCGTCAGCGCCTGCTGCACTCTGGCCTGAAGTTTCGGTAAAAGCGTCTCAGTAAACCACGGATTTTGTTTAAGCCAGCGGTTATTGCGCGGACTTGGATGAGGCAGCGGCACTTTTGACGGCCAGTATTGCTGCCAATTTGCGACGGTTTCTGTAACGGTCTTTGTGGCATCGGCCAGATGATAAGCCTGAGCGTAATGGCCAATAACCAGAGTCAGCTGCACTTTGGTTAACATTTGCAGTAGTGGTTGCTGCCAGGTTGGGGCGCATTCTGGTCTCGGCGGAAAATCACCGTTTTTGCCGGTACCCGGGAAACAAAAACCCATGGGTAAAATAGCCACCAATCTGGGGTTGTAAAACTGAGCCTCTGTCAGACCTAACCACGAACGCAAGCGCTCACCGCTGGCATCAGCGAAGGGAGCACCGACATTATGCGCCTTGTGACCAGGTGCCTGACCGGCAATCAGAATGCGGGCTGAGGAGTGGCATTGCAGTATTGGTCGCGGGTGCTGTGGTAAATGCGGCGCACATAAGGTGCACTGGCGGACGCTGGTAAGTAAAGCAGCATCAGCTGCAGATTGCCTGTTATCTACCATGTTTTTTAGTCCTTACCGGTACCAGATACCAACTTAATAACACTAAGGCACCAAAGCCGGTATACAGTGCAATAAATATCCAGTCGGGCGCAGTGTAATACAACAAATACTGCAGCCAGTGCTGAACAAAAGAACCGGCATAGGTTGCGGCACCGGCTTGTTCCCGTAACGCCATCTCCCAGACAGTAAGGGGGCAAATCATGCCTAACCAGGCTTGCAGCACAACGACCCCAATGGCAATTAAATGCAGAATACGGAATGTTTTATTGCTTACCCACTGCCATTTCAATGCGCCACCCAGAAAAATAACAACCAGACTGAGTACCACAAACAGGACAAACAGAAAGTGGATAACAAGAATGGTATCGGCCAGCAACAGCAGGATGACAGAGGTATTCATCGCTAATCTGCCGCCGCATAAATCCAGCAGTCAGTACCCGATTTCAAGCGGGCGCTTACTCTGATATAAGCATTGACTTCATAGTCATCAGCTTGTGCCAACTCCTCATCGCTCAGCTCAAACACCGTGCCGGGCACTTCATCGCTGCTATTGCCGGTAAAGCGCAGGATTGGGTGAATCGCTTTGCCACTTTCCCGCAGTACCCGCGGCTCGGTAATTGCTATTTCACCGACAACATAGCCCGGCAGACTGTCTTTAAAACCGTTAAGCTGCCGGCCAAAGTTAGCCAGCTGGACGTTTTTTTGCTGCAAGGTACCGTAAGAAAAGAGTTTAGGCATGTGCGCTCCCGTTATCTACCTGCAATGTAGCTGCTGTCACTGCACTGTCGCCAACACTGTAGTCAATATTACTGTAGAGGTTTGAACTCATCAGGGCTGAATAATTTTATCTGTTTTATTTCGTCGGCAGACAACGCTTTATAGCCTCTGGGGTAGGGCCAGCCAAACCCCCAACGAAATGTTGTTGGTAAAAAAGGCGTACCTCCCACTCTGACGCCCGCTAACATCAGACGGGCAATATCAGGCTCTCCCACCTTTGCGACACAAGCTTCAAGAGCTTTGTCTGCTAAAAGCCGCTGCTGATAAGTGCCGCCTTTCCAGTACGCGTGATCATGTGCCATGCAGCATGCCAGCCACAAATCATTTTGCTCACGGGTACCATCAGGAAATAAACTGCAGCCATCAGACTTGAAAGGTTTAATTTCAGTGGCTGCTGCACCTGCTGGCAATAGCAAGATAAGACACAGGATTATTCTGAACATGATTATCAGTTTCTGCTATTACTCTGGCCTGGAATATTCAAACTATCTAACCAGGCTTTGCAGGCCAGACGTATATTGATGATATATAACAGCGCAACGTTTGGCGAGACATTAAACGCGCACAAACTGAAGGCTAGAGTGCGCTTTTAATAAACTCTCTTGCTGTGCTAACCCAGCCAGGGTTGGCTGGCTTTGCGACGTTGCTCAAACAGAGCTATTTGTGAATCTAACAGCTCGCTACTGCCGATAAAATCCAGGCCGGATAATAAGCGTTGTTTAATATCTGCATCAATATTAAAGCCCAGCGCAGCATTGTTGCCAAAGATGATTTCCTGGCTTTGCAGGTCAATCTGCCAGTGTTGCGGGCCTTGGGCACAGCGGTTAAACAGCAGCTCGATATTAGTTTTACTTAACTGAATTAATAACATGCCATTGTTAACACTGTTGCTGAAGAAAATATCAGCAAAGCTTTCGGCAATAATGACATTAAAGCCAGATTGCGAAATGGCCCAGGGCGCATGTTCACGGCTGGAACCGCAGCCAAAATTAGCCCGGGTCAGCAAAATGCCGGCACCCTGATATTCCGCTTTATTAATGACAAAATCCGGATTAAGACTGCCGTCGGCCAAGTAGCGCCAGTCATAAAACATCGCATCGGCAAAGCCATCTCGGCTAACACTGGTTAAAAACTGTTTCGGGATGATCTGGTCGGTATCAACATTGTTTTTATCTAACGGGCATACCAGGCCCTTTGCAAAAATTTTACTCATGCCAGTGCTCCGCTTGCTGTTACAGATGCCGGGATAGAAGTTGGGGCGGCAATATTAACAAATTGTCCGGCAATAGCGGCGGCCGCGGCCATTGCCGGGCTGACTAAGTGGGTGCGGGCGCCGCGACCCTGCCGGCCTTCAAAATTACGGTTACTGGTGCTGGCGCAGCGTTCACCGGCTGCAACCCGGTCATCGTTCATGCCCAGGCACATGCTGCAGCCTGGCTCGCGCCATTCAAAGCCGGCGTTTTTAAAAATATCAGCTAAACCCTCAGCTTCAGCCTGGCGCTTAACGATACCGGAGCCCGGCACCACTAACGCCCGCACACCGGTGGCAACCTGCTGGCCTTGGACGATACTTGCTGCAGCGCGTAAATCTTCAATCCGGCTGTTGGTGCAGCTACCGATAAATACGACGTCGACTTTACAGTCAGTCAGTTTCTGGCCGGCGGCCAGCCCCATATAAGCCAGTGCACGCTCAGCAGCGTCGCGCTTGCTGGCATCAGTGAAGCTCGCAGGCGAGGGCACGCTCTGATCTATGGCAATGACCTGCTCGGGATTGGTGCCCCAGGTAATTTGCGGGGTAATGCTGCTGGCATCAATTGCAATGGTTTTATCAAATACTGCATCCGCATCGGAATACAGGCTTTGCCAGTAAGCTACTGCAGCATCCCAGTGCGCTGCTTTGGGGGCATAGGGTTTGCCTTGCAGATAAGCAAAGGTTGCCTCATCCGGGGCGATCAGTCCGGCTTTGGCCCCCATTTCAATACTCATATTGCACAGCGTCATCCGGCCTTCTATGCTCATTGCACTAATCGCACTGCCACAAAACTCGGCAACATAGCCGTTGCCGCCGGCGGTGCCAAGTTTGGCAATGACCGCCATTATCACGTCTTTTGGCGTAACATGACGGCTTAAATCGCCATTTATTTCAATTTTCAGCGTTTTAGCCTGCTGCTGGGGTAATGTCTGGGTCGCCAGCACATGTTCTACCTCTGACGTGCCGATACCAAAGGCTAATGCACCAAAAGCGCCGTGGGTCGATGTGTGGGAATCACCA